>JAEYPE010000136.1 GCA_023411035.1 Pseudomonadota bacterium | reverse complement strand
GACCTGGAACGCCTGGGCGCGGGCCTTCCGATCGTCAGTGACGGAACTGTGGTCGCGACGGAGATGGCCCTGCTTCTTCAGCAACTTGCGCAGCAAACGCTTGGCCGCCTGGGTATCGCGCCGGCTCTGGACCAGCGCGTCGAGCACGAAGCCGTCCTGATCGACGGCCCGCCACCGGTGATGATTGCCGCCGCCGATGGTCAGGACCACCTCGTCGAGATGCCACTTGTCGCCCCGGCGCGGCGCCCGTCGGCGCAACCGGGTGCGATCTCGGGGCCGAACTTCCGAGCCCGCCGGCGCACCGTCCCGTCGCTCGCGGTGATGCCGCGCGCCGCCGGCAGTGCCTCGACCATCCGCAGGCTGAGCGGAAAGCGGAAGTCCAGCCGGACCGCCGCCGCAATGATCTCGGCGGGATGGCGGTAGCCGGCGTAGCGGGGATTAGGGCGCGTCGTCATGCCGTTCCATACCCCGCAACGACACGGCACGGCACGGCAACTGGGTGATCAAAAAGTTGACGGTGCCCCGTCCAGCACGGCGGCGATCGCCAGAAGGCGCGCGGCCACGCGCCCGTCCTCCTCCAATCGGGCCTGCCGGCGCAACTCGCCAACCGGGATATCCTGCCGGATCGCTATCGCTGGCATCGTCACTTCCTCGCTGAATGACAGCCCCAGAGAATCACACCACAGCCGCCGCCTCAATCCCCTTCGAGAGCCCGCGAGTCAGGAGTTTCTGAAAGCGGTATCAGACGTAGAGACGCCGCAAAAGATCAATGCCAACGACAATGAGCAGAATCGCGTAGGTGAGCTGCAATGTCTGCTCGTTCATCTTGTGGCTGAGACTTACGCCGATCGGCGCGGCAATCATGACTGTCGGCATCATCACAAGGAAGATGACTATGTCGACATAGCCGAGCGAGTAAGACGGCAGATCCTTGGCGTTCCAGCCGCCGATGATATATCCGATTGCACCCACCGTGCCAGTGATCAGACCGGTCGCGGCCGAAATTGCGATCGCACGTTCCAGATGCATGTTGAAGGCTGAGAGGATCGGTGTTGCTAGCGTGCCGCCGGCGGTGCCGGTCATCGCAGCAATGAAGCCGACAACCGAGGAGATACCAACCAACTTTGCACCCTTCGGCGGCTCCTGACCGAAGGAAAAGCGCCCATGACTGAACGCGATGTAGAAACCTACCAGAATGATATAGATCGAGAACAGGGTTTGCAGAATTTCGGTTGAACCGAATGGCAGCAGGATCGATCCGATGGCAACGCCGATAAGAAGGCCGATGGCCCAGGTCTTGAATAACCCCATATCGAGATCGCCGAGCTTGTAGTGCTTGCGGCTCGAAGTGATTGCGCTCGGTATGATGAGTGCCAGTGAGGTCGCGGCTGCTACATGCATCATCACCGGATGAGCGACGCCGAGCCAGGGGAACAGATAGATGAAGATCGGCATGCGGATGGTGCCTCCACCGATACCGAACAGGCCCGCGACGAAGCCGGATACCAGACCAACCACTGCGAAAATGATGATGCGTAGCAGGAGGTCATCCATGGCGTGGTGTTCCTCTGCTCTTGCTTAAGGGCGCGCTCGTGCGTGGTGATGTCTGAGGCCGGCTGCCTGAGCGGGCGTTCGCGCAGGGAGGGGTAAACCGGCGCGCAACCAGCAGGACCGGTATCAGCATGACTGTGAAACAGGCCGTCAGCATGGTCAACAGAAACGTGACGTTCGTGGCCATTTCAAGGACATCGTCACATAAACTGCGGGGCTGGCGAGTCGTAGGTGCGCTGGGCATGGTAGCGTGATGAGCCGGCGCGGGCACCGTCAACAAGTTGACGGTGCCCTTCAAACTGATCACCGTCGCCTCCAGGACCTGGCGCCGCCTGCAAGGGGAAAATCAGTTGCCCAAGGTCATCCAGGGCGTCACATTCCGTGGCGGCATCGAGGTCACCCAAGCCGCGTCACAGAACGCGGCCTGATCAGACCGTCACCCAATTTCCCGCAGAGCTCCGGTTTTTGCCGCGTCAGCATGACGGGTGTCGCGTTGGGCGGCCAGAGCGTGTCGGGGTCGATGCCCATCCAGCGACACAACGCGTGCCAGGTGCCGGCGTGAGCCACGACCAACGGAGGTCGCCCGTCCGGTGGAACGGGCAACCCGTCCAACGCGGCGGCGACACGGGCCTGGAAGGTGGAGAGGCTCTCGCCTCCTGGAACCTCCTCCCGCAGAAGATCCGCCGGGACGGCTCCGCCTTCCAAATCGCCCCAGCGCCGTTCCTCCAGGCCGGGGACGGCGGTCACCGCAAGGCCCAGCGCCGCGCCGATGACGCCCGCGGTTTCCAGCGCGCGCCGCTGCGGGCTGGCGTAGATCGCGGCGACGGGCCTTCCTTGGGCGACCAGCGCCGCCGCCGCGGCGCGGGCCTGTGCCCGCCCGCGGTCGGTCAGGGAGACGTCGAGCGATCCGGCCAGCCAGCCGCCGACGTTGCTTTCCGTTTCCCCATGTCGGCAAAAGACGACGCGGTTCAGCATGCGGAGGCCGCGGACAGCGCCCCCGTCAGGTCGCCGAAACGTTCCAGAATGCCGTCATGGGGAAGGCTGTCGAGCGGCACCCGCGCGTAGCCGTAGCGCAGTACAAGAACCCGCGCCAAGCCGGCGGCGCGGGCCGCCGCCACGTCATGCTCGTTGTCGCCGACGAAGGCGGTGTCCTCCGGCCGCACGCCCATGCGGTCGAGCAGGCCGAGCACCGGTTCCGGCGAGGGTTTCCGGCTGGGGAAACTGTCCCCGCCGACCACTGCCGCGAACAGGTCCGCGATGCCCAGGTCGGCCAGCAGCCGCCCGGTCGCCACCATCGGCTTGTTGGTGCAGATCCCCAGCGTCAACCCGGCCCCGGCCAGCGCCTTCAGCGTATCCGCCACGCCGGGATACAGAGCGCTGTGGGAACTGGGGTCGGCCTCGTAGATGGCGAGGAAGCGGCGGACATGGGCCGCCGTCTCCTCCGGCTCGGGCAAATCGCCGGTGGCGGCGAGGATGCGCTCCACCAGCTTGGCCGCCCCGTCGCCGATGAAGGAGCGCACCGCCGGCAGATCGACCGGAGGGCGGCCCAGTTCGGCCAGCAGAGCGTTGGATGCGTGCATCAGGTCGGCAGCGCTGTCCACCAGCGTGCCGTCGAGATCGAAGACGACGGCGCGGAACGGGATGCGGTTGGGAAGGCTGGTCACCGGAATGCAGCTCCTATCGGCGCAGGAAGCGGGTCTTGTCAGCCGCGAGGTCGAGGATGATGGGGCTGTCCGGCGGCAGCAGCGCGTCGCCGGCCTGGTGCGGCGCGTCGACCTGCACCTGCTGTCCACCGATGTCCACCGCGTAGCGGATCGAGGCGCCCAGGAACTCCCGGTGCCGCACCACGCCCATCAGCCGGACATGGCCCGGACGCGGAGGACCGCCGTCCTGACGGATGAACAGGTTCTGCGGACGGAACATCAGCTTGCCCTCGGTGCCCGGTTCGATGCCGTGCGACAGCGGGATCGGTGCGACACCGCCGACCACGAAGGCCGTGCCGCCGCCATCCAGCGCGCACACCTGTCCTTCCAGCACGTTGGCGGTGCCGAGGAAGCCCGCGACGAACAGGTTGGCCGGGTGGTCGTACAGTTCCTGCGGGGTGCCCACCTGCTGCACGATGCCGTCCTCCATCACCGCGATGCGGTCGCAGATGGTGTTCGCCTCCTCCTGGTCGTGGGTGACGAAGATGGTGGTCAAGCCCAGCTTGCGCTGAAGGCTCAGCAGTTCCTGCCGCATCTGAACGCGCAGCTTGGCGTCCAGGTTCGACAGCGGTTCGTCCAGCAGCAGCACCTTCGGCTCGATCACGATGGTGCGGGCCAGCGCGACGCGCTGCTGCTGGCCGCCCGAAAGCTGCGACGGACGGCGGTCGGCGAGATGCTTCAGCCCGACGAGATCGAGCGCCGCGTCCACCCGCCGCTCGATCTCGGCGCGGGGCACGCGGCGTTCCTCCAGCCCGAAGGCGACGTTGCGGCGCACCGTCATGTGCGGCCACAGCGCGTAGCTCTGGAACACCATGCCGACGTCGCGCTTGTGCGGCGGCAGGGCCGAGATGTCGCGTCCGCCGATCGTCACCTGCCCGCGCTGCGCGATGTTGAAGCCGGCGATCAGCCGCAGCAGCGTGGTCTTGCCGCAGCCCGACGGGCCGAGGAAGGCGAAGAACTCGCCCGGCTTGATGTCCAGGTGGATGTCCTTCAGGACGCGATGGCTGCCGTAGGACAGATCCACGCCGTCGATGCGGACGCCGACGCTCTCCATTCCGATGGACAGCGAGGCGGGGGAAAACTGTTGGTTCATGGTGAGGGCTCCCCTCAATGGTCCTGGCCGCGTTCGCGCCGGCCCCGCTCGATGATGACGTGCGACAGGTAGGTGCCCAGCCCCACGATGATGACGGCGAAGATGCCCAGTGCCGCGCCCGGACCGCGCCCGGCCGCCGACTGCATGTAGACGTAAAGGCCGTAGGCCAGCGGCGCGTCGCTTTGCGAATGGACCAGCATGATGGTCGCCGACAGTTCCACCGCAGCGGTGGCGAAGCTGGTGACGAAGCCGGCCAGGATGCCGCCGGACATCAGCGGCACGACCACCCGGCTGATGGTGCGCAGCTTGGTGGCGCCCAGATTCTCGGCCGCCTCCTCCAGGGAGTTGCTGACCTGCTGCAACGCCGCGGTGCAGGCGCGCAGCGCGTAGGGCAGGCGGCGGATCGCCAGCGCGAAGACCAGGATCAGCCAGAAGCCGGACAGCGGCTGGCCGGTGAAGGGCATGGGCACGTCGTAGAAGCTGCGCAGGTAGCCGATGCCCAGCACCACGCCCGGCACCGCCAGCGCCGCCATGGCCACATAGTCCAGCCATTGCCGGCCCGGCAGCTTCGTGCGCAGGACCAGATAGGCGATGGCCGTGCCGATCACCACGTCCAGCAGCGCCGCCAGCGAGGCGTAGAGCAGCGTGTTGGTGATGTACTGCCCGCTTTCCAGGAAGACGGTGTCGTAGTGCTTCAGCGTGAAGGCGTCGGGGAAGGGGCTGAAGGACCAGATCGTGGCGAAGGACAGCAGCGTCAGGCCGATGTGCGGCGCCAGCACCAGCACCAGGATCAGCAGCACGACCCCGTAGGCCGCCACTTTCTCCAACGGCTTCATGCGCCGCCGCGCCAACCCGCCGCCGCCGCGCTGGACGGTCGCGTAGTCCTTGCCCTTCATCGCCAGCGCCGACACCCAGAGGGCCAGCAGGGAGCAGACGATCAGCACCACCGAGATCACGTAGCCCATCGGGTCGGCGATGCCGATGGAGGAGATGCGCAGGTACGCCTGCGGCGCCAGCATGTCGTTGACGTTCAGCAGAAGCGGCGTGCCCAGGTCGTCGAAAACCTTGATGAAGACCAGCGACGCGCCGGCGACGTAACCCGGCATGGCCAGCGGAAACACGATGCGGCGGAACAGCCGGAAGCCGTGGCAGCCGAGGTTCTGCGCCGATTCCTCCATCGCCCTGTCGATGTTCTTCAGGCTGGCCGACAAATTGATGAGGATGAACGGGAAATAATGGATGCTCTGGACGAAGATGACGCCGTTCAGCCCCTCCATGAACGGGATGGAGAAGCCGAAATGCTCGCGCAGCAGCAAATTGACCGTGCCGTTGCGCCCGAACAGAAGCTGCATCGCAACCGCGCCGATGAAGGGCGGCATGATGAGCGGGATGATGCCCAGGCTCTGGATCAGGACGGCGCCGCGGAACTCGAACCGCGTCGTCAGGTAGGCCAGCGGCAGGGCCAGCAGGCTCGCCACCACCACCGACATGGCGGAGACGTAGAAGGAGTTCCAGAACGACCGCATGAACAGGTCGTTGCGGAAGAAATCGGCGAAGTTGACCAGCGTGAAGGCCCCGGTCGTCTTGTCCTGGAAGGCGACGAAGATGACCTGGACCACCGGCACGACGAGGAACAGCAGCAGGAACAGCGCGATCAGAACCGCCGCCGCCGCCGGCCCCGGCCGCACGCGCGCGAAGCTTTCGCGCGAGAGCGCAAGAGACGTCATGGATCAGCCCAATGTATCGGGAGAGAGGGTGGGGCGCCCGCGCGGGGCGCCCCTTTCACACTCGGCTCAGCGGGCCAGCGCCAGGGCCTCTTCGGCCGGCTTGCGGGCGGCGGCGTAGTTTTCCTTGGCGAAGGCGGCCCACTTCTGCTCCACCTGCGCCTGACGCTCCGGCACGGCGTCGGTGGCGCTCTTGCGCTCCACCGTGAAGGCGCCGGCCAACTGCGGATCGGCGGCCTCCGCGGCGGTCACCGGCATGGCGGCGACGAGGTCGCGCGCCTCGGCCAGCAGCGCCTTGCCCTTCTCGTTGGGCTTCTTGGCGAGCGCGGCCTCCGCCTGATGGATGGCGCGGGTCGCCGCCTTCAGGTCATCGAGCTTGAAGGTGATGAGTTGGTCGAACAGCGCATCCACCACATTGTAGCGGGCCTGCGACACCTCCACATTGAAATTCACCTGCGCGCCCAGGGACGTGTCCTTGAACGGATTCGGATAGTCGGCGGGCGCCTTCGCGTAGGTGGCCGGGTTGACCGGCAGGCGGCGGATCGCCGGCTGCAACAGCACCTCCTGACCTTCCGGCGACAGGACGAAGTCCACGAAGGTCTCGGCGGCCGCCTTGTTGGGGGCGTTCTTCACGATGCCGATGTTGGCCGGCACGATGGTGGTGACCGTGGGATAGACGAACTCGACCGGGAAGCCGGACGCCTGGGACGACAGCGCGAAGAAGTCGATCACGATGCCGACGCCGAAGCTGCCGGAATTCACGCCGTCCGGCACGCCGAAGCTGCGCTCGGTGATGGTGCGGTAGTTGCCGGCGATTTCCTTGTTGGTCCGCCAGCCCTTCTCCCAGCCCTCGCCCTGGAGGATGGTCTCGATGGTCAGGTGCGTGGTGCCGGACCGCGACGGGGCGGAAATGGCCACATGGTCGTAATAGACGGGCTTGGCGAGGTCGGACCACTCCTTGGGGGCCGGCAGGTTGTTGGCCTTCATGTAGCGGGTGTTCCACATGATGCCGTAGCCCGACGCGGCGAAGCCGGCGTACATGCCCTCCGGATCGTTGACCGGGTAGGCGCCGACCTTCTCCGGAATGCCTTCCACCTTCGGCTTGTAGGCCTGCAGCAGGTTGGCGCCCTTCAGAACCTCGAAGGCATCGGGGGCGGAGGCCCAGAACAGGTCGGTGCCGTTGTTCGACGCCGTTTCCTGGAGATACTTCACGCCCGCGTTGGTGTTGCGGTTCAGGATCTCCACCGTGACCTTCGGATGGGCCTTCTGGAAAGCCTGCTGGAAGGCGCTGGTCAGATCCTTCGGAAAGGAGGTGACGACGACCAGCTTGCCCGAGGGGTCCTGGGCAAAGGCGGCGGTGCTGGAGGCGAGGATGACGGCCAGGGCGGCCGCGACGCCGTGCAGCGTGCGAGACATAGGATGGTTCCTCCCGTTGACTTTTCTGCACGCTCTTTCAGCAATTCGCATGCCAAGTGTTTTTTAGGCGAAACGTCTGGAGTTGTGCCGGGCGTATGGGTAATTCCGGTAACGTCGGGCAGGCGCAATGGGTAATATCGGGAACGGGGAAGGCGTCCGTCGGCCACGACCGGAACGGTTTCGAGGACCCATGCGGGTTGGTGAGGGCATCCGGAATCCAGACCCTCGGCACGCGGTGGCCTTCCCCCTCCGGAAAGGCCGTGCGAACGGCATCGCCGACGGCGGTGTGCGGACTGCCGTCAAGTCTCCCATCAAGGGAGAGGGGCTTCCGCACCGTCACTCGTCGGTGAAGTCGCCTCGGTGGAGTCCGTGGTGGCGCATCTTCAGGTACAGGGTCTTGCGGGTGACGCCCAGCTTGTCCGCCGTCTCGCCGACCCGCCCGCCGCAGCGGGCGAGCGCGTCCTCGATGAGCTGTTTCTCGATACGGTCCATCTGTTCGGCCAGCGGTTCGATCCCTCCGCCGGGCGTCCCGGTCACGGAGCCTCCCGCCAGGCCGTCGCCCAAACCCAGGGCCATGCGCTCCGCGACGTTCCGCAACTCGCGGACGTTGCCCGGCCAGCCATGGGCGGCCAAACGGGCGAGCACCGCGGCATCGACGGGCGGGGCAGGGCGGCGCGCGCGGTCCGATGCCGCGTCGAGGAAATGGCGCAGCAGCAGCGGCACATCCTCCCGCCGCTCGCGCAAAGGCGGAAGCGGCACGGTCACCACGTTCAGGCGGTAGTACAGATCCTCGCGGAATTTGCCTTCGCCGGCCAGTCGCAGCAAATCCACCTTGGTGGCGGCGACCACGCGCAGATCCAGCGGGATCGGCTGGTTGCCGCCGATCCGCTCGATCACCCGCTCCTGAAGCACGCGCAGCAGCTTCACCTGGAGGTGCATCGGCATGCTCTCGATCTCGTCGAGGAACAGCGTGCCGCCGTGCGCATGCTCCAGCTTGCCGATGCGCCGGCCCTGCGCGCCGGTGAAGGCGCCGGGCTCGTGGCCGAACAGTTCGCTCTCGATGATGCTGTCGGGCAGGGCGCCGCAGTTCAGCGCGACGAAGTTTCCGGCCCTCCGCCGCCCGGCATCGTGCAGGCTCCGGGCGACCAGTTCCTTCCCCGTTCCGGTCTCGCCGAACAGCAGGACGTCCACCTCCGCGTCGGCCAGCCCCGCCACGGCGGCGCGCAGCCGCTCCACGGCGGAGGAACGGCCAATGATGCGCGCCTCCAGCGAGCCGCCGCCCGCAAGCTGCGCCCGCAGGCTGCGGTTCTCCAGCACCAGCCGGCGATGCGCCAGCGCGCGGCGCACCACCTCCACCAGATGGCCGGGCTCCGCCGGCTTCTCGATGAAGTCGTAGGCGCCCTCGCGCACCGCCCGCATCGCCATGGCGATGTCGCCGTGGCCGGTGACCAGCACGACCGGCACCTCCGGGTCGGCGGCGCGCACCCGTTCCAGCAGGGCGAAGCCGTCCAGGCCGGGCATGCGCACGTCGGTCACCACCACGCCCGGCCAGGACGGGCAGAGAGTCCCCAGCGCATTTTCCGGACGGGCCGTCGCCTCCACCGTGAAGCCTTCCAGCTCCAGCGTCTGGCGGCTGGCATCCAGCACCTCGTGGTCATCGTCGATCAGCAGCACGGTCATGCGATGTTGCTCAGGCTCTGTTAAGGTCAGGCACGGTTCAGGGTCAGCAGGAAGGCGGTTCCGCCGGGACCGGTGTCGGCCACCGAAAGGACGCCGCCGAAGTCCCGCACGATGTTGTAGGAGATCGACAGGCCGAGGCCGAGCCCCGTGCCCACCGGCTTGGTGGTGACGAAGGGGTCGAACAGCTGCCCGGCCACCGTTGCCGGGATTCCGGGACCGGTGTCGCGCACCATGATGTGCACGGTTCCATCCGCCTCTTCCACGCCGATGGCCGCACCGATGGTGATGCGGCGCAACGGGGCGCCGGCCACGGCGTCCAGCGCGTTGCTCAGCAGATTGACCAGCACCTGTTCCAGCCGCACCTCCTCCGCGCGGACGCGCAGCGGCTCGCCGGACGGGTCCACGGGCAGATCCACGACCAGTTCCACGGCCTCCTCGCGCAGCCGGTTGCCGAACAGGGACAGCGCGCCCTGCACCACGGGCGCCAGTTCCACCGCGTCCAGCCGGGCGTCGGGGCGTCGGGCGAAGCGCTTCAGATGGTTGGTGATGTTCGCCATGCGGGCGGTCAGGTCGGCGATCTTGGCAAGGTTGCCGTCCGCCTCGCCGATCCGGCCAAGCTCGATCAGCTTGCGCCCGTTGTGGGCGTAGGAGCGGATCGCCGCCAGGGGCTGGTTCAACTCGTGTCCCACGCCGGCGGCGAGCTGGCCCAGCGCCGCCAGCTTGCCGGCCTGCACCAGTTCCGCCTGCGCCTCCCTCAGGTCGCGCTCGGCGCGCTGGTGTTCGGCGATGGCGTGTTCCAGCCGCGCGTTCGTGGTGCGCAGGTCGGCGGTCCGCTCCGCCACCGTGCGTTCCAGGATCTGCTGCGCCTCCACCCGCTCCGTCATGTCCGTCAGGGTGACGATGAAGCGTTGCTGCTGGCGCCGCCGGAAGGGGCGGATGCCCACCTGCACCGGCACCGTGCGCCCGTCCGGACGCCGCCCGGCGGTGAGGAGGGACAGCGACGGCGGCGCCTCGTCCGGTGCCTCGCCGGCCTCCCGGAAGAAGTCCTCCACGCGCCGCGCGCCGCCGGGTTCCAGGCGTCCCGCCAGCCGCCCGTCATCGAACCCCGCCGGTGCGGCGATCAGCGCGGCGGCCAGCGGGTTGACGAACTCGATCACCCCGTCGGCGTCGGTGGTCGCCAGCCCGGCCTGCGCGTTGTCGATGATGGCCTGGGCGTTGGCCTCCTCCACCGCGATGGCGGTGTCGCGGAAGACCAGCAGGGCGGCGGCCATCTGCGACAGCTCGTCGCTGCCGCCCAGCGGGATGTCCGCCTTGAGGTTGCCGGCGGCGATCTCGTGCGCCGCGGTGCCCAGCCGCGTCAGGCGGGAGATGATGCTGCGGTTGACGTACAGCCACGCGACCAGCACCGCCACGAGCAGGCTCACCAGCGCGCTCGCCAGCAGGGCCGAGCGCCCCTCTGCGATGGCCTGGGCCGAGCGCGCGGCGGCGGCGCGGGAGGTGCTTTCCACGGCCTGCGCCTGCCGGGCGATCAGTCCGTTCAGCCGGGCCACCAGTTCCCGGTTGTCGGCCAGCAGCGCCTGCCCGCGATCCGCAGCATCCAGCTCCTCGCGGCGCAGCTCCGGGATGCTGCCGACGCCGCGGGCCAGCTCCAGCAGGCGGGCGACCACCTGTCCCAGCGACACGCCGTCCGCCCAGTCCTTCAGCGTGGCGAGGTCGTGCTGCAGCCGGTCGGCGGTTTCCTCCAGGAAGCCCGCGTTGTCGTTCAGCGCTTCGGCGGTGGCCAGCGTCGCGGCCCGCGCGATCAGCCCGACCGCGAGGTTGCCGTTCGCACCGATCTGAAGCACCGCCTCGCTCCTCCGGCTCTCCTCGCGCAGGGTGCGGACCGCCTCGGCGGAACGGGTGCCGGCTTCGACGTGGCCCAGCGCGCTCTGGATGTTGAAGCGGGCGTCGGTGACCAGCGGTTCGATGTCGTCGAGGAAGTCGGCGTGCAGCCAGCGCAGCCGCTCGATGCTCTCCTGGTTGCGGCGGGCCAGCGCCAGCCGGTGCCGCACGGTCGCGTCGAGGTCGGTCAGGTTGCGGCGGAGCGCGTCCACCATCGGGCGCAATCCGGGAACCCCACGCTCCCCTTCTTCCGCCAGCACGCGGAGCGCGGCGAGGCGGCGGCCCAGCGTGTCGCGGATGGCGCCCAACTCCTGCTCCGTCCGTGCGTTGGCGAGGATCGGCGCGGTGGCGATGATGCCGCCGCCTTCCTCCGCCAGGCGAGCGGCGAGGCCGAGGGCGGGCAGGTGACTTTCCGCGAACTCGTCCAGCGTGCCGCCCAGCCGGTCGTAGGACAGCCAGCCAAGCCCGCAGGCGACCACCGACAGCGCCGCCACCGCGACGAAGGCCAGCAGAAGCCGCGCCCGGATGCCGAAGCGCACGGGGCCGGGGGCACGTCCGGAAACGGTTTCGGCGGTCACGGCCAGACCCCTTCGCCGCTGGCCACGCGCAGGATGATGAGCGCGCGTTCCGCCAGGGCCAGCGCCTCGTCCAGCCGCTGCCGGGAGAAGGCCCGCCACGCGGCTTCCAGTTCCGCCTGCCGGCTGGATACGGGAAGCCAGCGCGCCGGCCGGCGCAGCGCCATGGAGAAGGCGGGATCGGCGGCTTCCGCGGCGGAGACGGGGACCGCGGTGGCCGCCGCCCGCGCGGCGCGCAGCAGTTCCGCCGCGACCGGCTCGTGGCTGTCGGAGCCGTAGAGCGCGGACAGGCGCGCTTCCCCCTCGTGGATCAGTTGCCAGACCCGGTTCAGCGTCTTCACCCGGAAGGTCACCAGCTCATCGAACAGCAGGTTCACCAGCTCGTAGCGGGCGCCGGACAGGGCGCGGTCGAACAGGAAAAGATCGTCCCCCGTCTCCGCCCGGTAAGGGTCGGGATAGCCGGCGGGAGCCGCTGCGTAGGCGTCGGGCCGCACCGGCAGGCGCTGGATGTCCGGGCGGACCAGCAGAGCCTGACCGGCGGGGGACAGCAGGAAGTCGATGAAGGCTCCCGCCCCGTCCGGGTTCGGCGCGCCGCGCAGCAGCGCCACGCTGGCCGGAAGGAACAGGCTGTCCGCGGGATAGGCGAAGCGCAGATCCTCCTCCTCCATCCCGGCGGACTGTCCGAGGAAGTCGATGCTCAGCCCGACGCCGAAGCGGCCCTTGGCAACGCCATCCACCACGCCGTAGCTGCGCGCCGTCACGGTGGCGAGGTTGCCGGCGATTTCCAGCCACGTCGCCCAGCCGCGCTCCCATCCCTGCATCTGCAACACGGTTTCGACCATCAGGTGCATGGTGCCGGACCGCGACGGGGCGGTGATGCCAAGGTGCCTGGCATAGACGGGGCGGCGCAGATCCTCCCACCGCTTGGGCGCCGACAGGCCGTGACGGTCCAGGTAGCGCTGGTTCCACAGCAGCCCGTAACCCGACAGCGCGAAGCCGAGATAAGCGCCGTCCGGATCGTTGATCGGCTGGTTCCCGACCGTCGGCGGCGCCCCCGTCGGGCGCGGGATGACGGGCTCCAGGCGCTTGGCCGCTTTCAGCACCTCGAAGGCGTCGGGGGCGGACGCCCAGAAGACGTCCACGCCGTCGCCTCCCCGCTCCTGCAACTGGCTGATCGCGGCGGTGGTCTTCGTGTTGACGATGCGCAGACGCCATTGCGGGTGTGCGGCCTCGAACGCCTCCCGCACGGGTTCGTAGAAGCTCTCGGGGAAAGAAGTCAGCACGGAGACGGCGGCAACCGTCTCCCGCCCGGCCGCGATATCCGTCGGCAGGAGCGGGAACATCAGAAGAGCAGCAACGAGGCGCTTGGCAAGAGTACGTAATCCGATCATGTCGGGTGTCAATGTGCGGGGGCCGCCGTCCCTTTGTCCAACGGTTCCGTCAGAAACCGTCGCAAACCTGGGGCCTTCAGGCCGGGCGGTGGAACGGTTGGCGGGCATCGGGTTCGGCAGCGCTGTGGTGGCTGCGCTGGACCGTCCTTTCGATTGCCGCCGTGGAGATCGTCGCCAAGGCCGAAGGGACGAAGGGCTTCACACCCTTGCCCGTGCGCCGGCGCGTCGAGGCCACGTTCGGCTCGCTGACCAATTTCCCTCGCCGGCTGGTTCGGAACTCGGAGCAGTCGCTGCCCGCCGCCGCCAACAGCCTCTGGGGCGCAACACGAAGCTCTTGAATATTCGATAGACGTACAGGCTCTCAATCGGGGGGAGTGCCAAACCGGCATCGACCCCAATCCGGCATCGACCCACATCGTCGTATAGGGATCATCGGCCCGGCGGCGGTGTGTTGCCCGGCGGCATGTCGGTGGCTTTTCTCCACACCCGCAGGCCGGAAACCGCAAAGAGAATCGTGACCAAAGGATTGAGGATGTTGAAAAAGCAGTACATGGCGAAACCGGTCGCTGACACGCCAAGCGCCGCAGCCATGTAGGCCCCGCAACTGTTCCAAGGGATCAGTGGCGAGGTCACCGTCGCCGAATCGCCGACGACACGCGACAGCAGCACGGGAGCAAGTCCCCTCTTCATAAATTCCGGCTTGAACAACCGACCGGGCAAAGCGATCGAAATGTACTGGTCGGAAGTGATGATGTTGGCGCCGATGCAGGTGGCGACCACGGTCGCCACGAGCCCCCCGACGGACCTCATCCGATGGATCACCGGGTCGATCAGACGATTGAGAAGCCCCGCGTGCTCCACCGTGGCGCCGAACGACAGAGCTGTGATGATCAGCCACACCGTGTTCATCATGCTGGACATGCCGCCCCGCGTGAGGATGACGTCGAGGGCCTCGCTGCCGCTGTGCGCAACGTACCCGTTGGCGAGCGCCATCCATACACCCTTCAGCAAGGCGACGGCGGCCGGCCACTCCGGTGCGGCGGCAAAGGCGACGACACGCGCCGGTTCCTGAACGACCGCAAGGAGCCCGCCCGCCAGGGCGCCGAAGAAGATCGTGATGAAAGGCGGGAACCGGGCGATCGACAGGCCGAGGACGAGCAACAGCGGCGTGAAGGCCCACGGCGACACCGTGAAGCGGCTTTCGATGTCGGACAGCATGGCGGACGTGTCGACGCCGCCGGGAACCCGAATCGCCGCGAACAGGGCGATGGCGATGAGCAGGGCTGGGACCGAGGTGAGCAGGGACTCCCGGATGTGCTCGTAGATTCCGGACCCCGCCACCGCGGTCGCCAGATTGGCGGTGTCGGACAGCGGCGAGGCCTTGTCGCCGAAATAGGCCCCGGAAATGACCGCACCGGCCGTGATCTCCGGCGACAGGTTCATGCTCGCGGCGATGCCCATCAGGCCGATGCCGATGGTGCCAGCCACCGTCCAGGAACTTCCGACGCTGAAGCCGACCAAAGCGCAGAAGAGCGTGGTCGTCGCGTAGAAGTAGTTTGGGCTGAGGATGTGCAGGCCGTAATAGACCATCGCCACGATGGTGCCGCCGAGCGCCCAGGTACCGATCAGCGCGCCCACCGCCAGGAGGATGATGATCGGGGCGAGCCCGGCCGAAACGCCATCGATGACCGCCTGGCGCAGCCCCTGCCAGGGCATGCCGTTCTTCCAGGCGATGCCCGCCGCGACGAGCCCGGCGAACACCAGCGCCACCTGGTTGGGGCCGGCGGACGCGTCCATCCCGAACAGCAGATAGGACAGCGCCAGCAGACCGATGAGAGCAGCCATCGGAATCAAGGCGTCGAGCAGCGACGGACTCTTCGGCCCCTGCGGTTCCCTTTCCGGTGCGGTGACGTTCATCGTCCTGACCGCTTCTTTTTCAACGCCGTCACGGTTCCAAGCAGGTTGGTCCCGGACAGGTCAGGCTTCCGGCCGCCACCGGTTACGCATGCCAAGTCGTTGTCCCGAACGACGCATCGATCAGCGTGCCCTTCTCTCCGCGCACGATCGCCGGAATGTCGGCGAGCGCCCCGATCGCGGCGGTTCGTCCCGTGGCCGTCGCGAAGCGGCAGGCGGCTTCCACCTTCGGCCCCATGGACCCGGCCGGGAACGCCTGCTTGCCCATCTCGTCTGGGTTCGCGCGGTGGATGGCCCGCGCCTCCGGCGTTCCCCAGCCGAGGAAGACGGCCTCGGCGTCGGTCGCCATGATGAGGAGGTCGGCATTCAGTTCGCGCGCCAGCAACTCCGAGCACAGATCCTTGTCGATCACCGCCTCGACGCCGACCAGCGTGCGTTCCTTGCCCGGCTGGTACATGGTGGGTATCCCGCCGCCGCCGGCGCAGATCACGATGGTTCCCTGTTCCAGCAGCCAGCGGATCGGCCGGATCTCGAAAATGCGCTTGGGCAATGGCGATGGCACGACCCGCCGCCAGGATGCGCCGTCCGGCTTGAACACCCACCCCTTCTCGGCGGCGATGCGTTCGGCCTCGTCGGCAGCGTAGACCGGTCCCACGAATTTGCTGGGACTGCCGAAGGCCGGGTCGTCGCCGTCGACCTCCACCATGGTCAGCAGAGTGGCGAACGGCACTTCGAACGGCAGGAGGTTGCCCAATTCCTGTTCGATCATGTAGCCGATCATGCCCTCCGTCTCGGCTCCCAGGACATCCAAGGGATAGGCTTCGTCCGGCTTGTAGGCCGCGCCCTGAAGCGCCAGCAGGCCGACCTGAGGCCCGTTGCCGTGGCTGATCACCAGCTGGTGCTCCTTGGTGATGGGAGCAAGCGCCTCGGCGGCACGGCGGACGTTTCCGCGCTGCACCTCGGCGGTCATCGGTTCTCCACGTTTCAGCAAGGCGTTCCCGCCCAACGCTACGACGATGCGCATGGTGTCAATCCCCCAGCGTGGCGACGAGAAGCGCCTTGATCGTGTGCATGCGGTTCTCCGCCTGTTCGAACGCGACGTTCGCCTCGGATTCGAAGACCTCGTTGGTGACCTCCAGCCCATCGGTCAGGCCGTAGTCCTGGGCGATCTGCTTGCCGACCGTCGTTTCGGTGTCGTGGAACGCCGGCAGGCAATGCATGAACTTGACCTGCGGATTGCCGCTGGCCGCCATCATCGCCGCATTGACCTGATAGGGCTTGAGCAAGTCGATCCGCTCCTTCCACACCTCTTTGGGCTCTCCCATCGAGACCCAGACATCCGTGTGGATGAAGTCGACTCCCTTCACGGCCTCGGTGACGTTGTCGGTGATCGTCAGGCGCGCACCGGACACCTTGGCAAGGTTCTGCGCGATCGCCGTGTACTCCTCCGACGGCCACAGAGTCCGCGGCCCGCAGATTCGCACGTCCATGCCCATCAGGCAGCCGACGATCAGCAGCGAATGCCCCATGTTCGAGCGGGTGTCTCCAATATAGGCGTATTTGATGTCGGAGATCGGCTTGTCGCTGTGCTCGCGCATCGTCATGACGTCGGCAAGCATCTGGGTGGGATGGTACTCGTCAGTCAGGCCATTGTAGACCGGCACGCCGGCGTACTTGGCCAGCTGTTCGAGACCTTGCTGGGCCGCGCCGCGGTACTCGATGGCATCGTACATCCGGCCGAGGACCCGCGCGGTGTCCTTGAAGGACTCCTTATGGCCGATCTGCGAGCCCGCGGGGTCCAGGTAGGTGACGTTGGCTCCCTGGTCGTAGCAGGCGACCTCGAAGGAACAGCGGGTCCGCGTCGACGTCTTTTCGAAGATCAGGCAGATTTCCTTGCCGCGCAGGTGCTGCTGTTCGACCCGGGCATACTTCGCGCGTTTCAGGTCGCGCGCCAGGTCGAGCAGGTATCGGAACTCCCGCGGCGTGTAGTCTTGAACGGTGAGCAGCGAGCGGTTGCGCAGGTTGAAGCTCATCGGAATCCTCCCTTTCAAAGGGTGCGTTTTGTCAGTAGGCCGGGTCGCGCCAGATCGGGCAGGTCATGCAATGGCCGCCGCCCCGGCCGCGGCCCAGTTCCGCGCCGCGGATTGTGATGACCTCGATGCCGGCCTTGCGCAGCAGCGTGTTCGTGTAGGTGTTGCGGTCGTAGGCCACGACCACGCCGGGTTCGAGCGCCACGACGTTGTTGCCGTCGTCCCATTGCTCGCGCTCCGCCTCGTACGCGTTGCCGCCGGTGCCGACGACACGGAGCTTCGGAAGCTCCAGTGCCTCGGCGACCACTTCCACCAGCGGCTTCTCCTCACGGCGCACCTCGTACCGGCCGTCATCGTCCATGGGATAGGCGCTGAAGCAGCGGATCTGGTCGACGACCTCGTGGAACGCCGTCACCACGTCGCGGTCGCAGAAGGAGAACACCGTGTCGAGATGCATGGCTGCCCGGCTTACCGGCATCAGGCAACCGATGATTCTCGTCGCCGCCTTGTTGCGGAACAGCGATTGGGCGACCTGCCCGGCCGCTTGGCGGTTGGTGCGCTCGCCCATACCGATGAGAACGATCCCCTTGCCGAGCGTCATCACGTCGCCTCCCTCGAACGACGCGCCGCTGAAGTCCTCGTCGGAATCGCCCCACCAGATCTTGAAGTCGTGGTTCCGGAAGCGGGGATGGAACTTGTACACTGTACGTTGCAGCAGGGTTTCCGGCTTGCGGGCGGCCCAATACATCGGATTGCAGGTCACGCCACCGTAGATCCAGCAGGACGGGTCCCGCTGGAACAGGGTGTTGGGGATCGGCGGCAGCAGGAATTCTGTGCCGCCGATCGCCTCGTGCAGCAGCACCGTCACGGAGGAGTCGGGCAGATCGGCGATGGTGATTCCGCCGATGAGGTAGATGGCGAGCTGCTCGGACGGCATCTCGTCCAGCCAGGGACGGGCAACCGCGGATGTGGCGACCCCCATGATGTTGGGCGTGATGCGGCGGTCGAGAACGAACGCCCGCGCCTGCGGGTCGTCGAGCGTCTCGGCGAGCAGGTTGTGCAGTTCCAGCACCTCGATCCCGCGTTCCTCCATCTTCAGCACGAAGTCGTAATGGTCCTTCTGCGCCTCGTGCACCCAGATGACGTCATCGAACAGAAAGTCGTAGCAGTTGCGGGGGGTGAGGCGCTGATGCGCCAGGGACGGTCGGCAAACCAGGACGGTCCGCAGCTTGCCGACTTCCGAATGCACACCGAGGTCTGGCATGGCGATTTCTCCTTAACTTTTGAGCGGGCCCGCATTTCCGGCCGGCGACCCGCCCGGCGGGCTTGGTTTTGTCTCAGAACGGGCTGATCACCCCGGTCAACATGAGCCAGGCGGCAAGCACCGCGAGGAGGACGATGATCACGGCGATGACCCACTCGAGTCCGGAGAAGGCACGTTCTCCGGTTTCCCGCCGGGCTTTGAGGTAGACGAGGATTCCGGGTGCGAAGAGCACCGCGCACATCAGCAGGAACTCGAGTCCAGCGGCGTACACGAGCCAAAGGCCGTACGCCGTCGCCAGTCCGCCGATCATGATGTCCTTCGTCCGCGGTTCGGTGGAGCCGTACCCTTCGCCGGTCAGGGCCAGCTTCAGCGCGTACGCTCCGGACAGGACGTAGGGCGGCAGGATCGCCACCGAGGCGATGAAGTAGAAGAACTGATAGGCGCTCTGCGACAGGAAGGTAAGCGCCAGGAAGAACTGGATGAGGAGGTTCGTCGCCCACAGGGAGTTCACAGGCGATCCCTTGCCGTTCTCCGCCGAGAACCATTTCGGGAAGGTGCCGTCCTGGCCACACGTAAAGGGAATTTCCGCGCACAGCAGCGTCCAGGACAGGAACGCGCCGCCGACCGAGATCACCAGTCCGATGTTGATCAGGGCGGCGCCCCATCGCCCGACCAGCGATTCGAACACGCCCGCCATGGACGGCACCTTGAGGCCAGCGAGTTCGGGCTGCGTCAGCACGCCCGTCGACAGCAACGAAACCAGCACATAGATGCCCAGCGCGCCGACGAACCCGATGACGGTCGCCCGGCCGACGTCGGACCGTCGCGCCGCACGGGCGGAATAGACGCTGGCGCCTTCGATGCCGATGAACACCCACAGGGTCACCAGCATGGTGCTTTTCACCTGCTCGGTGATGGAACCAAGATCCTGGGCGCCGTCCGTTGTGCCGGTTCCCCAGAAATTCAGCGTGAAGCGGTCCCAATTGAAGGCGATGATGGCCACCAGGATGAACAGGAACAGCGGCACCAGCTTGGCGACCGAGGTGATGACGTTCACGAAGGCGGCCTGCTTGATCCCGCTCAGCACAAGCGTGTGGACCAGCCACAGGCATATCGATGCGCCGACAATGGACGGCAGGTTGTTGCCGCCGCCGAAGACGGGAAAGAAGTAGGACAGCGCCGAAAAGATGGCCACCGCATAGGCCACGTTGCCGAGCAAGGCGCTCAACCAGTAGCCCCAGGCACTGTTGAAGCCGATGAAGGCGCCAAAGCCGGCCTTGGCGTAGGCGTAGGGGCCGGCATTCAGGTCCGGCTTGCGCAAGGCCAAGCTCTGGTACACGAAGGCCAGCATGAGCATCCCGACACCGGTGATCAGCCAGCCGATCAGGATGGCGCCGGGCGACGCGTTCTTGGACATGTCCGATGGAAGATTGAAAACCCCGCCGCCAATCATCGAACCGACGACGAGCGCAACGAGCGGGAGCAGCGTCAGTTTATCCGACGCCTGGGTCTGCACCACATCGGCTTTTCCCACTGATTCTTGATGACTTACATCAGCCGCTTTCATCGCCGTCTCCCCGCTGTTCGCATTTCCCCGCCGCAGGGTTCCCTTTCATGAGGCGGGGCATCGTTCTTTCCAGCGTCTGCCGGCCAAGTCAGTTACATGGCAGCCACCGGGGGACGGACCAGGAAGGGAAGGCAGCAATTAAGCATTCATCGACCGCTCCATTCGATGCGGTTTCCACGTTTGATGGGCGTTGGTGCAAAATGGCCGGGCCGGAGGTGTTCGGGAGGCACCGTCAACCTGTTGCCCCCCAGTTGCCGGGGGGGCCGTGCAGGGTATGGGACGGATTGACGACGCGCCCCGATCCCCGCTACGCCGGCTACCGCTATCCCGCCGAGGCCATCGCGACGGCGATTTGGCTGTACTTCCTTTGGCTGTACTTCCGGATTCCCCCGAGCCTGCGGATGGTCGAGGAGATGTTGGCGGCCCGCGGCATCACCGTGAGCCAGGAGACGGCGCGCCAGTGGACCCGGAAGTTCGGTGTCGAGATCGCCACCCGGTTGCGCCGGCGGACGCCTCGGCGCGGCGACAAATGGCCCCTCGATGAAGTCGTCCAGACCATCGCCGGCCGCAAACACTATCTGTGGCGGGCCGTCGACCAGGACGGCTTCGTGCTCGACGCGCTGGTCCAGAGCCGGCGCGACGCCAAGTCGGCCAAGCGCTTGCTGCGCAAGTTGCTGAAGAGGCAGGGGCGGGCTCCGCGTGTGCGGGTCACCGGCAAGCTGAAGTCCTACGCCGCAGCCAAACGGGAACTGGTGATGGGTGGGGAGCGCCGCCAGCACAAGGGGGAGTATCCGGAATTTCGTGCTCGGCGGGGCCGATTTCATTTTCAGGCGTTCATCGCTTTTGCGAACCGCTTCGCCGAAGATGACGGCCATCTGCGCCTTGGCAGCCGTCCATTCGCGCGGCGGCATCTTCCAGTCTTTCTCGGCGCGGTTCAAGACGAGAAACAGAAGCTTCAGGGCGGCCTCGTCATTGGGGAAAT
>JAEYPE010000053.1 GCA_023411035.1 Pseudomonadota bacterium | reverse complement strand
TCTTCATCGACGGGTCGGTGACCTCGGGCGGGTCGGTGACCGGCACCGCCACCAACGGTGCCATGACGGTGAACGGCAATGTCACCGGCAACGGCGGAGCGGTCGCGCTGAACGCCGCCGGTACGATGTCGATCGTCGGCACGGTGGCCGGTGCGGGTTCGGTGACGGCGACGGGTACGGACGTGTCGCTGAAGGGCGCCATCGTCGCCGCCGGTGACGCCACGGTGACGGCTTCCGCCGGTGCGCTGGTGGTGGACGGTTCGGTGACCGCGACCATGGGGGCGGCCACGCTTCGGGCGTCGGGGACGCTGACGGTCGGCGGCACGCTGACGGCGGGCGGCTCGGCGGTCTTCAACGGTGCGTCCGTCTTCATCGACGGGTCGGTGACCGGCGGTGGCTCAGTGTCCGGCACGGCCACGGGCGGGGCCATCACCATCAGCGGCAACGTCGCCGCCACCAACGGCGACGGGCGTCTGACGGCGGCGACCTCGGTGTCGCTCGACGGCGGCTTCCGTACGGGCGGAGACGCCACGGCCATCGCCGCCAACGGTACGATGAGCATTGCCGGCACCATCGGCGCCGCCCGGGCCGTCACCCTGTCGGCCGCTGGCGAAACGCTGGTGTCGGGCGGCATCGCGAGCGGCACCGCGACCACGATCGTCGCTTCCGCCGGACGCTTCGCGGTCGGCGGCTCCATCGACGCCGGAACGACGCTGAACATCGCGGCGGCGCACAGCGCCACGCTCGGCGGCTCGGTCCAGTCGGGCGGAAACCTGACCGTCACCGCCGGCGCGGAGGTGCTGCAACGGTCGGGAATGCGCAGCATCGCAGGTTCGGTCACCTTGCGGTCGGGCAGCTACATCCTGATGTCCGACGGCGTGACGACCAGCACCGACGCCGGCTCCATCACCTACGCGGCGGCGGCGGACATCACGCTGTCCACCCTGTCCAGCCGGTCCGGCAACATCGCGGTGTCGGCGGGAACCAGCGCCGGCCGGCCCGGTGCCATCATCGACGGGTCGAGCGCGGAGACGGTGAACGCCGCCACCGCCGGCACGCTGGTGATGGCCGCCTGGGGCCACATCGGCACGGTGGGCGACGGCGACATCGACCTGTCGGTCGGCACGGTCGAGGCCACGGCCAACGGCGGCGGCCACATCACGCTGTACGAGGTGGACGGGCTGGTGATCGGCAGCGGCGGCGTCCACACGCTGGGCGGCCACGGCGACATCTCGGTGATCGTCGAAGCGGGGTCGCTGACGGTGCTGGGCGACGTCACCGCGGCGGGCAGCGACATCGCCCTGACGGCGGTGGCCGGTGCGGTGTCGATCCAGGCCAACGTCGCCTCGGCCTCGGGTCTGGTGACGGTGTTCGGCCAGTCGGTGGCGCTGTCGTCGTCGGCGACCGTATCCACCGCCACCAGCAGCCGCGTGGAGGTCACCGCGCAAACCGGGGCCATCTTCATGGCCGACGGTGCCGCGATCGCCTCGGGCAGCGGCGCCATCCGGTTGACGGCGGCGGGCGACATCACCCTGTCGCGGGTCGGCACGAGCGTCGGCGGCATCGAGATCGTCGGTGGCGGGTCGATCCTGGACGGCACGGCGCTGGAGGGGGTGAACGTCTCCACCAGCGGCACGCTGTGGCTGCGCGCGGCGTCCGGTATCGGCGCCTTCGGCAAGGGCGACCTCAACCTGGCCGTCGGCACGATCAACGCGGTCAACAGAACGGCGGGCAACATCGTCATCGCCGACGAGGACGATCTGCGGATCGGCGATTTCGGCCTGCTGTCGCTGGCCCGGAACGGCTGGGTGGTGGTCTACACCAAGGCGGGCAAGCTCGGCCCCTATGGGGCGGTGCGCCTGCCCTTCGGGGCGCCGGTCAGCGGTTCGCCGCAGCGCGTCGGCAACGTCGACTTCCAGCCGATCATGCTGCTGGAGGCCATGTCGGGGCTGGAGCAGTACGATCTGTGGACCATCCTGTCCTCCATCCGCGCGGTGTCAGCGCGCCTGGACGTGACCGTGGCCAGCCCGCGCCTCGGCCCGTCCACCATGGCCGCCGGGCCGGGCGACACGGCCAGCCGGTCGCAGCTCCTGCTCGATCAGATGGCCGCGGAACCGCTGTCGCGTGCCGCCGGTCCCTGGCGGATCGGTACGGTCCAGGCCGAGATGCGGGGCATCGGCGACTTCCGCCGGGCCATGGAGACGATGCGCGGGGCGGACAGCCTGATCGTCCAGGAC
This sequence comes from Pseudomonadota bacterium, assembly GCA_023411035.1. Lineage (GTDB taxonomy): Bacteria > Pseudomonadota > Alphaproteobacteria > Azospirillales > Azospirillaceae > Azospirillum. Next base: position 43,823 of record JAEYPE010000053.1, on the reverse strand, counting down.
GTGTCGGAGGGCGGCATGATCGGCGGCCCGCTGTCGGTGACGCTGCCGCCGGTTCCGCCCGCGGCCCGGCCGGCGCCCCAGCCGCCGTCGCAACCGCCGGCACCGCAAGGCGAAGAGACGCGGACCAACGCCGCACCGGCCGCGACGCCGGTTGCGCCGGCGCAACAGAACCAGGGCCAGCCGTCCGATCAGGCGCCGGCAGAACCGGCGCAAGCAGAACCGGCGCAGGCCGCCCCGGCGGACGACAGCGCGCCGGAGGCCCAGCCGGAGGGTGCCGGGGGCGGCGAACCGCCCGCCGCCCCGCCCTCCGGACAGTAGGGGGATCGAATGGGACAGCGTGAACGGTCGATGGGACCGAATGGGTGTAACGACGGACATGGCCTGGGGGACGGGCCGGGCATGAAGGGGGAAAGCAGCATGGCGAAGCGGCGGTACATGGTCCGCGGGTTGGGCGCGGTCGGGTTGGCGGTCGCTCTGGCGGGGTGCGTCACCACGCAAACGCCGCAGACCGGTCAGCCCGAACCCGTCGCCGCCGGACCCGCGGAAACGGCGGCACCGCCGTCCGCAGCAGCCCCGTCCGCCGAAACTCCGGTCGCCGCCGCTCCGGTGGCCGCCCCGGTGGTCAAGGCTCCCGTTCCCGCGGCCCAGCCGTCGTCGGCGGCTGTCGCCGCCCCGGCCCCTGCCGGTGCGCGTGCGGGACAGGTCGAGCTGACGCTCGTCCAGTTCCTGCAACAGGTGAAGGAGAACAACGACCGCATCGAGAACCAGAACCTGGACCGGCAGATCGCCGAACAGACGGTGACCAACGCTGCGGCCATCTACGAGCCCGTGCTGACCGCATCCGCCGGCAGGAAGTCGATCCGCCAGCTCAACACGGCGGAAGAGTCGCTGAGCCGTTCCGGCCTTGCGCTCTATGATCACAGCAGTTGGCAGTACCAGACCGGCGTCAGCGTCCTGGCCCCCACCGGCGCCATCGCCAAGGCGGAAGTCGGTCTGGAGAAGATCGACAGCAACCTTCAGAACTCGTCGATCCGTGGGCGCGAGAACACCGCCTTCTACAACCTTTCGGTAACCCAGCCGCTGGCCCGCGACGCCGGCCGCTCGGTGACCGAGGCGAACATCAACATCGCCAAGGTCAATTCGGCCATCGCCGTCCATGCCGGCGAAGAGACGACCATGACGGTGATGTCGCAGGCGACCTCCGCCTATCTCGATCTGCGGCTGGCGCAGGAGCGGCAGCGCATCTGGGCGGAAGGTGTCCAGGTCGCCGAACGGCTGGCCGCCGAGGTCAGGCTCATGCAGCGCCAGGGCCAGTTGGACCGTGCCGCCGGGCTCGAGGCGGAAAACGGCATCGCCCGCGCCCGCATCCAGGAAACCGCCGCCCGCCAGAGGCTGGTGGAGGTGATGAACACCTGCCGGTCGCTGCTGGTGTCCTCCGCCAACCGCGACCCGGGGCCGCTGGTGGCGCGAGACCCGCTGCCCACGGTCGCCCTGCCCAGGACCGATTTCGAAGAAAGCATGGCCCGCGCCATCACGCGCCGCCCCGACTTTCTGGCGCGCAAGCAGGTGGTGGAGCGTGAGGGAATCCGCATCGCCTACGCCGAGAATCAGGTTTTGCCGCGCATCGATCTGGTTTCCAGCTTCGGCCTGAACGGTCTGGCCCTGAGCAGCCGCGAAGCCCTGTTCGACCTGGAACGCAACCGGCAGTACCCGACCTGGTCGGCGGGGCTCCAGGTTTCCTTCCCGCTGAACGGCAACGAGCGCAGCACCAGCGAACTGTCCATGGCGAAGCTGCGCCAGCATCAGGCGCTGGTCGATCTGAAGGCCATCGAGATGGGTGTGGCCAACGACATCGAAACCAGCATGAGCGCGATCAGGAGCGCCTATAACCAGTGGATGCTCTACAAGTCGGCGCTCGATGTCCAGCGCGAGCTGGTGGTGTCGGAACGCCAACTGCTCAACGCCGGACGCAGCGACGTGCGCACCGTCCTGGCCCGCGAGGATGCCGTGATCTTCGCCCGGCTGGCCCTGGCCGAGCAGGCGGTCGCTTTTGAAAAGGCGCGCGTTTCGCTAAAATTGGCGGAAGGCACGTTGCTTGATTGATGCGCTTGACTGATTTTCGACAGGTGAAGCCGGTGAAGGTTCGGACGATTGGGGCGGTCGCCGCCGTGGTGGTTTGCGCGCTGGGGGCGGCGGTGCCGGCTTCGGCGCAGATGATGTCGTCGGGCATCACGGAGGCGATCAACGACCTGTCGCTCAGCCTGCCCGTCGCCGGGCGGATCGAGGGGCTGGCGGTCCGCGAGGGGGATCGCGTGACCAAGGGCACGGAAATCCTGCACTTGGATAACCGGGTGGAGGAGCTGGAGCTGAAGCGGCGCAAGCTGGCGCTCGACGACCGCTCCGCCCTCAACGCCGCCGTGCGCCGCGAAAAGACGTTGAAGGACCAATGGCAGAGCCTGCGCCGGCTGGTGGAGACCAACACGGTCGCCCGCAAGCAGGCGGACGAGGAGGAATTGGCCTATCTGACCGCCATGGCCGACCGGCAGGCCCTGGAGGTGGGGGAGGAGCGCGAGAAGATCGACGTCGATCTCGCACGGGAATTGCTCGCCCGCCGCTCGCTGGTGGCTCCGGTCGATGGCGTGATCGTGAAGATCGTCCGACAGGTGGGGGAGAGCGTGGACGCCAACCAGCCGGTGGTGCAACTCGTCAACACCGGGCGGGTGCGCTTCGTCGGCAACGTCGACGTGGCCTGGGGGGCGCAACTCAAGGTCGGCAGCCCGGTCGGCATCAGCGTCGGCCCGGATGCCGCCCCGCTCATCCGTCAGGGGGTCGTGACCTTCGTCTCCCCCGTGGTGGACCGGGCCAGCGGGCTGATGGAGGTGAAGGCCGAGTTCGACAACGCCGACGGTTCGGTGCGTCCGGGCCTCGCCGGGCGGTTCCGGCTGGGCGAAGGCGGCTAGGGCCGTGCCGATGGACAGCCGCGTGGACGTCGCCGTCGACGAAGCGACGGATGCGGACAATCCCGCCGAGCGGTTGCGCGGCCTGCGCCGCTTCACCGGGGCGCCGCCGGCCTTCTGGGCGGCCTATCTGGAGTTGACCGCGGCGGTCTGCGCCGGACGCCGCTCCTTCCTGCTGCAACGGACCCAGGGCGCGTGGCGGGTGTCCTACCAATGGGCGCGCCCGGCGACACCGGCCAACGACGCGCTGGACGGCGCCCAGATCCGCCGCGTGGCCGAGGCCGCGGCGGCGGGCGGCTATGCGGGGGAACGGCCGGAGGGGGCGACGGGGGGCGTCGCCGTGCGCATCGACACCGGGGCCGAACCGGCGCCGGCGCCGGGCGGCGACGTGGCGGTTCTGGTGATCCTGCTCGACGGGCGGGCGGCGTTCGATGCGGCATCCCGGCTGGAGCCGCTGTTGCGGCTCGCCGCCGACGTGCCGGCGCAGTATGAGATGGGCCGGCAGGCGCGCCGCGCCTCGGGCCGGGTGGAACGACTGACCGACGTGATCGCGCTGGCCATCCGCATCGGCAACGAACGGCGCTTCGTCCAGGTGGCCTTCACGCTGTGCAACGAGCTGGCGACGCGCTTCAATTGCGACCGCGTGTCCCTGGGTTGGCTGGAAGGCCCCTACGTCCGGGTGAAAGCGGTCAGCCACACTGAGAAGTTCGACGGCAAGATGGCGGCGGCCCAGCAGTTGGAAGCCGTCATGGAGGAAGCCTTCGACCAGGACGAGGACATCCTGTTTCCTCCGGTGGGAGCGGGGGAGGGCGGAGGGCTCGTGCTGCGCGCCCATGACCTCTACGCCCAGCGCCAGGGGGCGGGGCATCTGCTGTCGCTGCCCATCCGCGTGGATGACGAACCCGAAGCGGTGCTGACCGCGGAACGCCGCGCCCGCCCCTTCACCGAGGCGGAGGCGCTGGAATTCCGCGTGGTCTGCGATTCCGTGGCCCGGCGTCTGGCCGACCTGCACCACGCCGACCGCTGGTTCGGCTCGCGCGCCGCGCTGTGGCTGAAGGAGACCTTCGGGCGGCTGTGGGGGGTGGAGCACAGCCTCGCCAAGCTGGCGGCGGCGACCGTCGTCATGGTGGTCGTGGCGATGGCGCTGATCCCCTGGCAATACAGGATCGAGGCGCCGCTGACCCTGCGCACCGACGATCTGGTCTTCCTGCCCGCCCCCTTCGACGGCTATCTGCGGCGGGTGGAGGTGGAGGTCGGCGATCCGGTCAAGGCCGGCGACGTGCTGGCCGCCCTCGACACCAGCGAGCTTCAATTGGAGGAAGCGGCGGTGGCGGCGGAGGTGCTGCGCTACGCCCGCGAGGCGGAGAAGGCGCAGGCGGCGCGCTCGCTGGCCGACATGCAGATCGCCCAGGCCAAGCGGGAGCAGGCGGCGGTGCATCTGGAGCGGGTGCGCTACAACCTCGCCCACGCCCGCATCACCGCGCCGATGGACGGCATCGTGGTGGAAGGCGACCTGAAGCAGAGCATCGGCGCCCCGGCCCGCAAGGGCGACCTGCTGTTCAAGGTGGCCCGCATCGAGCGCACCTACATCGAGGTGGAAATCGACGAATCCGACGTTCACGAGGTCAGCGTCGGCGACCGCGGCGAGGCGGCGATGGTCGGCCGTCCCGACGCCCGCTTCCCCTTCACGGTGGAACGGCTGGCCCCGATGGCGACGCTGAAGGACAGCAAGAACCGCTTCACCGCCCGCACCCGCCTGGACGGCGCGCCGGAGGGCTGGTGGCGGCCCGGCATGACCGGCACGGCGAAGATCGACGTGGGTGAGCGCTCCATCCTGTGGATCGCCAGCCACCGCACGTTGCGGTTCCTGCGCAAGGTCTTCTGGCTGTGACCGCCGCCACCGCCGCCGCGCGCACCTTTTCCGACAGCTGGCACCGCGTCTCGGGGGTGCGGGCGTCGCTCCGCCCCAACCTGCGGGCGCACCGGCAGATGTTCCGCGGCGAGACCTGGGTCGTCCTTCAGGAACCGCTGAGCAACGAGTTCTTCCGCATCCCGCTCGACGCCTATCATTTCCTGTCGCGGCTCGGCCCCCACCGCACGGTGGACGAGGTGTGGCGCGAGGGGCTGGAGCGCGACGGCGACCACGCCTTCAGCCAGGAGGAGGTGGTCCAGCTTCTCGCCCAGCTCAACCACTCCAACCTGCTGCTGTTCGACACGCCGGGCATCGCCGACAGCCTGTTCGAGCGCTTCCGCAAGCGCCGCCGGCGCGAAACGAAGGCCCAGCTTCTGGGCTTCCTCGCCATCAAGATTCCGCTGCTCGACCCCGACCGGATGCTCGACCACGCCATGCCGCTGATCCGGCTGCTCTACGGCAAGGTCGGGCTGGTTTTGTGGTCGCTGCTCATGCTGGCCGCCGGCAAGGTGCTGATCGACAACGCCGACCGGCTCTTCGACCAGGCGCAGGGGGTGCTGGCGCCCAGCAACCTCGTGCTGCTCTACGTCGGGTTCCTGGTCGCCAAGCTGGTGCACGAGTTCAGCCACGCCGCCGCCTGCAAACGCTTTGGCGGCGAGGTCCACGTCATGGGCGTGATGCTGCTGCTGTTCACGCCGCTGCCCTATGTGGACGCGACGGCCTGCTGGGGTTTTCGCCAGCGCTGGCAGCGGCTGCTGGTCTGCGCCGCCGGAATGCTGGCGGAATTCGTCATCGCCGGAATCGCCGCCCTGGTCTGGGCCAACAGCGCGCCGGGGGTGGTCAACGCGCTGGCCTACAACATCATCTTCACCACCACCGTCTCCACGCTGGCCTTCAACCTGAATCCGCTGCTGCGCTTCGACGGCTATTACATGCTGGTCGATCTGCTGGGCACGCTGAACCTCTACCAGCGCTCGCGCGAGCAGTTGCGCCACAGCGCCGAAAAGCTGCTGTTCGGGCTGCGCGACGGCCGCGCCCCCGCCGACGACAAGGGGGAGGCGGTGACGCTGGGTGTCTACGGCGTGCTCAGCCTCGGCTATTGGGCGATCGTGGCGGTGGGCATCCTGACCTTCATCACCGACCATTACCTCGACCTCGGCCTGCTGCTCGGCCTGTTCCTGGCCTTCCTGTGGGGCGTGCTGCCCCTGGTCATGTTCGGGAAGTGGCTGCTGTTCAGCCCGCGCCTCTACCAGCGGCGGGGGCGGGCGGTCCTGGTGACGCTGGGGCTGCTGGCGGCGGTGCTGCTGCCACTCGCCCTGCTGCCGGTGCCCGACCGGGTGCGGGTGCCGGGCGTGGTGGAGTCGGAGGCGATCCGGCAGGCCAACAACCCCACCGAGGGCTTCCTGGACTCGGTCCTGGTGCGTTCCGGCGACCGGGTGGCCGCAGGCCAGCCGCTGATGCGGCTGCGCAACCCCGACCTCGACGCCGAGATCGCCGCCGCCGAGGCCGAACGCCGCCAGCTGCTGGCCGAGGAGCGGCGCGCCGAGGGGAGCGTGGTCGCCGATTTGCAGCCGCTGCGCGAACACCGCGCGGCGGTCGAGGCGCGGCTGGCCGAATTGGAGCAGCGCCGGGCCGCGCTGCTGGTCGCGGCCCCCATCGCCGGCACCTGGACGGACAGCGAGGCGGTGCGCAATCCGGGCCGCTGGCTGCCGCGCGGCACGCTGCTGGGCATGGTGGTGGACAACGGCTCCCACCGCTTCGTCGCCGTGGTGCCCCAGGTGGCGACCTATCTGTTCGACGACGAGATCGAGAAGGCCGAAATCCGCCTCGCCGGTCAGGAGGACGTCAACCTCGTGGCCAGCCGGGTGCAGGTCATCCCCTTCCAGCACGGGCTTCTGCCCTCGGCGGCCCTCGGCTGGATGGGCGGCGGCGACATCGCCGTTTCGATGACCGAGGGCAGCGGACGGCTGGCGGTGGAGCCCTTCTTCCGCATCCACGCCCTGTTCGGCGACCATGGCAACGGCGGTGGCGAGGCCGGGCACCTGCGCCACGGCCAGTCGGGGACGATGCGGCTGACCCTGCGCGATCTGCCGCTGCTCTGGCAGTGGGAACGGCAGATCCGCCAGTTCTTCCAGCGCAAGCCCCAGTCGTGACGAACGTGGCTTCGGAACGGGTCTTCCGGGTCCGCCGCCCGCGGACGCCCGATCCCCTGCCGTCCGGTTTCGACGCCACCGTCAACGGTCTGGCCGGGCGCTGGCGCCGGGCGCCCTGGCGGGTGTCGGCGCTGCTGCGCCGAGCCGAGCGCATCCACGCCGCCGCGCAGACGTTCCGCGACCTGCCGGACGAGGCGCTGCGCGAGCGCATGGCGGCGTGGCGTTACGCGCTGCGCCGCGATCCCGACCGGGGCGGCGGCTGCATCGACGACGCGCTGGCCGGTGTGGCGGAGGCGGCGCGGCGGAGCCTGGGGCTGGCGCCCTACCCGGTCCAGCTTGCCGGCGGGCTGGCCATGCATCACGGGCACCTTGCGGAGATGGCAACCGGCGAGGGCAAGACGCTGACCGCCTGCCTGCCGGCGGTGCTCGCCGCCTGGAGCGGGCGGCCCTGTCATCTGGTCACCGCCAACGACTATCTGGCCGCCCGCGACGCGGAGATCATGGCCCCGGTCTATGCGTGGTGCGGGGTGTCGGTCGCCTCCATCACCGACGAGGACCCGCAGGAGGTCCGTCCCGCCCGCTACGCCGCCGATGTGGTCTACATCACCGCCAAGGAGCTGCTGGGCGACGTGCTGCGCGACCGGCTGGCGACCGGAGGCGGTCCCGACCCGACGCGGCTGCTGCTGGACCGCTGGCTGGGAGGGGAGGGCGCGCAGCCGGGCGCGCAGCTGCTGCTGGTGCGGGGCATCGACACGGCCATCGTCGACGAGGCCGACAGCATCCTGATCGACGAGGCGGTGACCCCGCTCATCCTGTCCTCGCGGCAGGACAGCCGGGGCATCGCCGAAGCGGCCATGGTCGCCGCGGAGGTCGCTGCCAGCCTGATCCGCGACACCGATTACCGCATCGCCGAGCGGCAGAAGGCGGTGACGCTGCGGCCCGGCGCCGTCAACAGGATGGCCGAGGCCGCCGACCGCCTGCCGTCCCTGTGGCGCGCCGCCCCGCGCCGGGAGGAGCTGTTGCGGCAGGCGCTGACGGCCCGTCATTTCCTGAAGCGCGACCAGCATTACGTGGTGCAGGACGGCAAGGTGGTTCTGCTGGACGAATTCACGGGCCGCATGACGCCCAACCGCACCCTGTCCGCCGGTCTGCATCAGGCCATCGAGGCGCGGGAGGGGCTGGAGGTCACCGCCCCCACCGAACCGCTCGCCCAGATGAGCTTCCAATCCTTCTTCCGCCATTTCCGCCGCCTGTCCGGCATGTCCGGCACGGCCAGCGAGGCGGGTGACGAGTTCTGGCACGTCTACGGGCTGGCGGTGCTGCCCATTCCCACCAACCGCAAGCCGCGCCGCATCATCGCCGCTCCCCGCGTCTTCGCGGAGGAGACGGCCAAGTGGAACGCGGTGGTGGAGGAGATCGAGCGGGTCCACGCCACGGGCCGTCCCATCCTGGTCGGCACCCGCAGCGTCGACAGCAGCGAACGGCTGGCCAGCCGTCTGCGCGAGCGGGGGCTGGTCTTCGAATTGCTGAACGCCGTCCACCACAAGGAGGAAGGCCGGATCATCGCCCAGGCCGGCGGGGTGGGGCGCATCACCATCGCCACCAACATGGCCGGGCGCGGCACGGACATAAAGCTCGGCCCCCGCGTGGAGGAACTGGGCGGCCTGCATGTGGTGGTGGTGGAACTGAACCTGTCGCGCCGCATCGACCGCCAGTTGTTCGGGCGCTGCGCCCGCCAGGGCGACCCCGGCAGCGTGTGCAGTTTCCTCAGCCTCGACGACGAGGTGGTGGTTCGCTTCGGCGGACCGCTGGCCCGGCGCCTGCTCGCCACGGCCAGCGCGCGGGGGCTGTCGGGCCTCGACCGGCTGGCGCGCTTCGTCTTCCGGATGGGGCAGGAGCGGGCCGAGCATCTGGCCTACACGCACCGGCAAAGCGTGCTTCAGAACGACGGCTGGCTCGACACCGCCCTGCCGTCGGCGCGGGTGCGGTAGTCCTTCCTCAGCGAAGCGCCTGCGCGCAATCGTCAAGGCCCAGCCCGCGGCACAGCGCCTGGGACAGCAGGCGTCCGTCCGGGTTGTTCGGCCCGACCGTGCCGGGCGGACGGCCCAGAAGCGGGTACAGCATCATGCCGCCCTGCGGGTCCTGCGCCACGTTCCGGGCAAGCTGCTCGGCCAGCGGCACCGTGTAGTCCGGTCCGCCGAGCTGGCTCGGAGGGACCTGGACGCCGAGGGCGAGCGGGCCTTTCCAGACCTGCCGGTAAGCCTGATACGCCTGCCATGGGTCGAAGGTCGGGCCGCCCTCGTAAGCCATGATGGAAACGAGGTCGATCGCCTCCGCTTCCGGGGAGCGCAGCAGGTTGAGCATGGACCCGGTGTGTGGGCCGCGCGGTGTGGCGTTTTGGAACGCGCCCTCTCCATAGGCCCCGATGCTCCAGCCCGGCACGGTCAGCAGCAGGGGGCGCGGGAAGGCGCGGCGGAAGCGCGCGACCAGATCCTGCCACGCCGCGTCGGACAGGCAGCGGACCCGTCCCGGCGGCCTGACCGAGCAGCCCGGCATTTCCGGCTCATAGTCCAGATCGACGCCATCGACGCCCAGATCCTGGACCAGCCGCACGAGCGCGTCGAGGTTCAGCGCGCCCCAGTTCGCGTAGTTGGCCCCGCCCACGGCGAGCAGCACACGGGTTCCCGGCTGGCGCTTCTTCAGGAGCGCGATGGCGTCCCTCAGCACCGTCCCTGAAAACCCGTACTGCAATCCGGTCCCTTTGAGGTCGAGGCGGCCGGGGTAAATGGCGTCGGGCCGGGCGAACGACAGGGCGACCATGTTCATGTAGCCGGGAAGGGCCGCCAGGGTCGTGGCGGCCGGGCCGGTGGCCGGGCGCTCGTACCAGCTGTCGTGATAGACCAGCAGCGGGCGTTGCGGCAGCCCGCCCGCGGTTCCTTCCGCCATCCCACCGGCCAGCAACCCCGCGGCAAGGGCCAGGGTGCCTAAAAAACGGGTGCCAAGAAAACGGGCGCCTAGAAAACGGGCGCCTAGAAAACGTCGCGCCCGAACAGGCCGGTGGTCACGGTGCTGATGATGATCTTGGCATCGAGCCATAGCGACCAGTTCTCGATGTAGTGAATGTCCATGTCGACCCCGACGCGCGCCTTTTCGATCGTATGGATGCCACCCCGCATTCCGTTGATCTGCGCCCAGCCGGTGATGCCCGGCTTGACGCGGCTGCGCGCCGCATATTCGCGCACCGCTTCGGCGTAACGGTGGTTGCCGACCCGCATGTTCGGGACATGGGCGCGGGGGCCAACGACGGACATGTCGCCCGCCAGCACGTTGAAGAGCTGCGGCAGTTCGTCGATGCTCGTCCGGCGGAGGAAGCGGCCCACGCGCGTGATGCGCGGATTGTCCCGGTGGGTGCCGATGGCGCCGTCGTCCGTCTCGTCCACCATCATCGTGCGGAACTTCAGCATCGTGAAGGGGCGGTTGTTGAAGCCCACGCGGGTTTGCCGGAAGATGATCGGCCCCGGCGAATCCAGGCGGATCGCAATGGCCGCGGCCAGCATGAACGGCGCGGACACGAGCAGGCCGAGGCCCGCGACGACGATGTCCTCGATCCGCTTGATGATGATCTGCATGCCCCGCAGCGGTTGCCGCATCACCAGCAGGGCCGGCGTGTTGCCGATGTGCCGGATGTCGGCGAGCCGCAGCTTGAAGTCCTCCTCGTCCAGCGGAATCAGGATGTCGAGGGAAACCATCTGAAGCTGCATGCACAGGTTGTGGATGCGCAGCGCCGCGTGCCATGGCAGCGCGATGACGATCATGTCCACGCGATGGTCTTGCAGGAACGCCTTGAAGACCGCGAGGTCGCCGTACACCGGGATGCCGCCCAGCGATTCGGGGCGGCGGTCGGCGCCACGGTCGTCGAACAGAGCCAGGATCTGGTAATTCGCCCGATGCTCCGGTTCCTCCAGATGCGTGATCATGCGTTCCGCGGCGTCGGTCGCGCCGAAGATGACGACCCGGCGGCGCAGCACCCCGCGCGTTGTCAGGATGTGCACGCCCTGCGCCGCCGCGGCGCGGCCAAAACCCAGCAATATAACCGCAGTGCCGGCCCAAAGGATCAGCATGTCCGTTCGGTTCAGGTCCGCCGGCAGGAAAACCCAGGTGAGCAGAAGAAGGATCGCGCCCGCCGTCATCAATCCGCCGATCACGTCCAGCATCGCCCGGTCCCAGCGCCGGTAATTCTCGACACGGTAGGCGCCGATGGCCGTCAAGGAGCGATGATAGACGTTGATGGTGACCAACGTCAGAATGAGCGCCTGAACCGCCGGCAGGTCGCCGTCATACAGCGGTCCGGCAACCCAGGTGATCAGACCGGCCAGCGCCAGAAGAGCGCCGTCCATCGCCTTCGCCAAACGGTTGATCAGGCCAGGCGTCCAGTGCAGCCAGCCGTCGCGCGGACCGGCAAACTCGCCGGATGCCGGGGCGGTGGTCGTCGGCGTTACGGCACTGTCCGGCGCGGCGCGGCGCTCTTCGTCCGGCTCAAGGGTCTGCACTTTGTCAGGCATGGGACGCCTTTACCCTTGCACGAACCGGCGGACGATGGGCTTCAAAGCCCGACCGAGCGGATGAGAGCTGAACCGGCGGACCAGATCGGTTTGCCGAATGATCTGCATCAGCGTCCGTGGTGTGCGGAACACGGTGACGGATTGGCCGAACAACTCGGTGTTCCGCACGAAATAGCGTGACGGCACCGCGTCGGTGAGCATGTTGCGGTAGCGCCCGGCCCAGTCGGAGCGCGCCAGCAGCAGCTTGTTGTCGCCAATGGCGAAGGGGGCCAGAGCCTGCGGTCGTTCGCTCATGAAGCGGCACATTCCCTCGGACACGGCCGGGAACTCCGGATTGAAATAGTCGTCCAGGACGATCACGCCGCCTTCGCCCAGGCTGTCTTCGGCAACGCCCAGGTCGTGACGGGTGATCTCGGCGGTGTGGCCGCCGTCGATGCTGAACAGGCGGACCGAGGGACCCAGCCGGTCGGCAAGGCCGGTCCAGGCGAGTTCCAAGGAGTTCCCCTTCACGACGTCGATCGAATTCGGATCGACGCCGAACCGCAGGAGGTTGCTGCGGAAGGCCGCCTCGTCGCCTTGTCCCGACTGGTCGACGTTGAATTCCTGGGCATCGAACAGGTCGATGGCGAAGGCCCGCTCCCCCGGCTTGCGCAGCAGGGCCAGCAGAATGAACAGCCGGCCATGATGAACGCCGATCTCACCGACGCTCCCCGCCATTCCCTCGGCGTTCTGCCACCCGCCCACGGCGGCGATCAGGCTGGCGTCCAGGCGCGAGAGCCATCCGTCCACGCGGCGATGGCCCCCCTGGACGTAGCGATGCAGCTTCGATCCGGGCGCTGTTGCATGGTGTGATGTCATGGCCGGCCATCATCAGGATATTATTGATATTATTTAAAAACTTTACCTATCATATGTGCACGATAAATTTCAACAAATGGTCGCGACCAATCCCGTCGTTTTTTTGTCGCATTTCGACGAATTCCGGGGTGCCGCCGCTCAACTGCTTTGCCGCATGGCGTTCTCAAATCCGAAGTCGGGTTCATTGCCGAAGCGCTCCTGTCGCGAATGAATGGTTCCCTTGATCACTTGTCGGTTTGCCGGGCCAAACCTTCCCGGCCTATTCCATTGCCGATGCGTGAACGGGTGCCGTTTTCGTCCCGGCGGCCTCGTGCATGGCCACCACGTTGCAGAAATCCGACGGAACCCGGTCGATGGACACCAACCGGCCCTGCTCAAGCCGCCAGAAGCGATAACCCATCGCCTCCAGACGCTCCCAACAGCCGTCCGTACGCTCGCCGCGGCGGTGCAGGATGGCGCTGTTGACTTCGAACAGGATGGTCGGGTGCCAGCGTTCCAGACTGCGCCGCGCGCCCTCGACCACCATGGGCTCCGCCCCTTCCACATCCATCTTGATGCAGTCGATGCGCGGCAGCTTCAACTCCTCGACCAGGCTGTCGAGCGTCACCGTCGCGACCTCCTCGCCTTCCCTGGTCGCGCTGTCGCCCAGCAGGGAGAATGCCTGGAGATCGCCGCCTGCGGAGACATGGTGCAGCACGGCCGTGCCGTTCCGGTCCGACAGGGCCTTCCGAACCAGACGCACCGTGGCGAAGCGGTTCAGGGCGACGTTGGCCGCCAGCCGGTCGGCGGCGGCGGTGCCGGGCTCCACCGCGACGACGGTGCCGTCCGGTCCGGCGAGCCGGGCCGCCTTCAGCGTGTAGAGCCCGATGTTGGCTCCGGCGTCGATGAAGACGGCGCCGGGGGAAACGAACTGGTGAAGCTCGCGAAGTTCCGGTTCCGACCAGTCCCGCAGCACGAAGGAGGTCACCGAGGTGTAGCGCAGATCCGGCGGCACGCGCAGTTGCTCGCCGCCGGACGTCAGGCTGAAGCGCGGGCTTCGCTTCAGGGCGACGCAGCCGAGCCATATGGCGGCGCGGATCAGCACCGGCACCGGCTCGGCGCGGAAGCCCGGATGGGTCAGAAGGCGGCGCAGGCGGCGGAAAAAGGCCGGGGATGCGGAGGAGGGGGATGTGGCGGCGTTCATGGCCTTCCCATGCTGAGGACGGGGCGGGTCTGGGAGTGGAGGGGGCGTCGACCACCGGCAGTCTGACCGGCGGCAGTCTTGCCGGTGACAGTCTGGCCGGCGGTCCGCCAGAAGAGGGCGAGCGCCATCACGCTGGCGACCTCGCCCGGCGTGAAGACGACGGAGTAGACGGTGGAGGTCGCCAGGGCGAACAGGACATAATCGCCCAGCGCCTTCGTCATGGGGTCGTCATCGGTGCCCGACTTGCGGGCGGTGCGCAGGGCCGCGACGTAGAAGGCCGCGATCAGCACCGCGCCGATGACGCCGTATTCGAAAACGACTCCGATCCAGCCGATGTCGGCGAGATAGAATTGTTCGCTGCCCAGAATGTCCGCCAGGGTTACGTTGCTGAAGCGGGTGATGGCCCCCACACCCAACAGCCAGCGCCAGGGCGTCACTTCCAGGAAGTCCAGCGCCAGGGCGACGGACTTCTGCCGGATCGACAGGGAGGCGCCCAGCATCTGCTCGGCCCGGTCGGCGAGGATCACGCTGTAAACGGCCACGAGGAGGACGGCTGCCGCAAGGGCCGCGCTGACCGCCAGGATGCGCCACCAGCCGCGCGCCGACGTGATCATGGCGAAGCCGGCCACAAGGACCACGCCGCCCAGAACCGTGCGCTGCTTGTAGATCAGGACCATCAGCATCAGGCCGATCAGAAACAGCGGGATCGTCCACCATTCCCGGTACGCGCAGAAACGCCGCGCGAGGTAGAACAGGAACAGCACCCCGAAGAACATCGGCATGAAGATGCGGTAGCCGCGCTCGAAGTCGTACATCAGCAGCTTGCTCTTCAACGGGTCGGTGGCGTAGGCCTCCGGCGGGACCACCAACCACAGAGCAAGCATGACGACGAAGGTACCGGCGCCCAATGCGATCAGCGTGCCGCGCACCTGCGGAATTGTCGGCCGCAGCAGCGTCAGCAGCGCGGCGAGCGAGAAATAATAGGCGAAGGGCCAGACCTTGACCGTGGTCGCCATCGCGTCGGAAAATCCGTTGCCCAACTGAATCATGGACACCGCCGGGGTGACCGCCACGAGGTAGGCGAGCAGGGTGACGGACAGCGCCTTGGATGGCAGCTCGATCTGCGCCAGGGCGTAGATGGCCAGCGGTATGGTCAGGGCCGGCCAGATTTTCGACAGGGCGTACAGCGGCGGCACGTCGACCATATAGTGGAAGCTCTGCCCGAACAGGGGAAGTGCCGCCAGCAGGATCAGCACGACAAGCGATCGGGGCAGCGACCGGGACACGGCACGGCGGGGCATTGCCGCCCGGACGGGCGACAGGATGCGTCCACTCCGTCGGGCTCCCAAATCGACGGTCATGGGTGCTTCGCCGGTTTCGTCCGCGCATCGCCCCGCTGCTCCGCCCACCATGCGGAAAGGGCAATGCCGATCAGCGGCAGCGAGTCCACGAACACCCGCCGGGCGTGCCCCCGCGGATTCTGGGCCAGCCGGAACAGCCACTCCAGGGCAAGGCGGCGGAACAGGGGCGGTGCACGCTCCACCAACCCCGTTATGAACAGCAGCGAACTGCCGACGCACAGCCCGATGCCGGTGGCCTCTCCGGTGTTCCGGATGGCCAAGGACAGGCATTCCGATTGCGGCGCGCCGACCGCCAGGAAGACGAAGCGGGCAGGGTGGTCCAGCACGAACCGGACGCAGCGCTCCACCTCCCGCGGGTCGGCGGAGAAGCCCATCGGCGGTTCGTGCCGCGCCAGCCGGGTCAGGCCGAAGCGGCTGCGCAGGCGGCGGTCCAGCTCTTCGTTGCCGCCGATCACGGTGATGGGGTCGTCCGGCTTGATGACATGCGCGAACAGGTGGGCGGTCAGGTCGCTGCCGCTGGCGCTGGGCAGCCGCATATGGAACAGCAGGCGGGCCAGATGCCGCATGATCTGGCTGTCGCACAGCCGCAGCCATGCGCCGTCGTAGGCGGCGCGGAAGCGGGCGTCGCCACGGTGCAACTGCACCACATGCTGGGCGTTCGGCGTCACGACATAGGCGAACGGTTCGTCCGGCGCCCGCCCGCCGATGACCTGGGCCGCACCGGCCACGTCCAGGCGGGCGATGGAGACCCCGAAGATGGTGTCCGCGGGGGGCTGCGTCGGTTGGGCGTTTGGATTTGTCATGGGAAGGTCGTGATCCCTCCGGACTGACGGCTGAGGGTGTAGTTGAACGCGCGCTCGAACGGCACGACGCGGTTGATGAACTGTTCGACCCACAAACCGGTTTCGGCGATGGAGCTGCGCGGCACGAACAGGATGTCGCCGGCCGCCAGCGGCACGTCGCCGACCGCCGTTCCCGTCTCGAGGAACCGGCGCGTGTCGATGGTGCGCAGCATCGGCTTGTTGTCGGGGTTGCGGCGGATCAGCACCACCTCTTCGTACCGGGCCTCGCGGTCGAAGCCGCCGGCCAGCGTGATGGCCTCCATCACGCCGATCCGGCCATTCAGCAGATAAGGGCCGGGGCGGGCGACGGAACCGCCGACATAGGCACGGTTCGACGGGGTTTCCTTCAAACCGATGCTGACCTGCGGGGCGCGCATCCAGCGCCTTGCGCGGGTTTCGATGAGTTCGGCCAGTTCGCCCGGCGTCAAACCGGCGGCGTCGACCTGACCGGCCATGCGCAGACCGGCGGAGCCGTCGGGTCCGATCATGACCTCCTCGTCCATGTCGGGGACCAGCATGAACTTGACCTGGAAACGGTCCCCCGGACCCAGCCGGTAGGGGGGAATGGAATCCTCCCACTGGGCGAAGCCCTCCGGCATCGCCTGTTTCGGATTTAGGGATTGGCCGGTACACGCGCCGAGCAACACCAGCGCAGCCAACAGAACGCCACGCATCATAGCCATCGGTAGATCACCTGGGGAATGTGGAAGTGCCTGCCAGTCAGCACCAGCCCGGCGATGTCGCCGCCGGACGCGAGGATGGAATCACGCATCCGGGCCGCGACCGGCGCACGGGTGTGCTCCGCGCGGGCGACCAGGATGTTTGCGTCCACCATCGGCGACAGCCGGCGGGCAAGATGGCTGTTTCCGATCGGGGGCGACAGAATCAAAATGATGTCGAAGCGTTGGCGCAGCCTTTCCAGTATGTGGCGCGATTGCGCGATGGGGGTGCGCAGACTGCCGAGAGCCGAATCCGGCGCCTGCTGCGACACCCAGAGCAGAGGCACGGCGGAGGGCGTGACCTCCAGGTCGGCGGTTTCCAGCGTGTCGATGGCCGGCAGCCGCTCGCCGGACCCGGCTTGCGCTTCGATCTCGGCTTCGGTCTCGGCTGCGGCGTTGATCGCGCCCAACTGCCCCATGCCGTCGCCGCAGAGGTCGATGACCAGCGTGCGCAGGCCCCGTCCCTTGGCAAACTCCAGCGCGAGCCCGCGCGCCACGATGGCATCGCCATCGCCTTCGTTGGCGGTCACGAACTGGATCAGGGCCATCGGCTGATCGTCCACGCCGTGGTCTCGCAACTGGGCGGCCAGATGGATCAACTCCTGCTGGGCGCCCGGAGAGACCAGTTCCCCGTCGGTGTCGGCGAAGCTGGCGATGGCCGGAACGCCCAGATCGCGCTCGATCTCGTGCGGCAGGATGTAGACTTGGCGCAGCCACGTCGCCAGGACGCCGGCGGCACCGCCCAGCAGAAGGCCGCCGACCAGCCCGGCGATGATGAAGCTCGGCGCCATGCTCGTCCCGGTCGCCGGAGCCACCGCCGGTTGCACCACGCGCACGTTGGAAAAGCGCACTTTGGCGGCCTCTTCCTCGGCACGGGCGGCCTCCGTGCGCTGGGCGTAGTCGCGGTAGATGTCTTCCAGCACACCGCGCGTGCGCTCCAGGTCGCGCAGTTCGCTTTCCGCCTTGCGCAGGCGCCCGACCTTCTCCAGGGCCACCGCGTGCTGGCGGTCCAACTCGTCCAACTGCCGCGCGACCGCGTCCTGTTCGATCTCGAGCGTCAGCAGATGATTGTTCAGAAAGGGGATGGTCGGGTTGCGGATCTCGCGTGTCGTGCTGAACACCGGCTTGTTCGCGCCCTTCATCGATTGCCGAACCGTCCGGATCTTCTGCTCCAGTTCCTTGAGGGGCGGATAGTCCGGGAGGAACTGCGAGGCCAGCCGGTCGCGCTCCAGCTCCAGGCGGAGCAACACGTTGCGGTCATCGTCGTTGTGCGACTGGTTGCTCTGTTCCTTGAAGTCGAACACCCGCTCCGGCAGGGCGGCGAGCCGCTTCTTGGCCGCCGCGACCTCCGCCTGGAGGGCGGCCTGACGTTCCTGGGTTTGCCGGCGGCGCTGGACGATGCTGTCCACCTGGTTGGCGGCCAGCAGGCTCTCCTGCCCCAGATCGACGATCTCGTATTCGGACTTCAGGGACTGGATCTGCCCCTCGATGCTCTTCAACTGATCGGAATGGCGGGCCAGTTCGGAGGCGAGGAATGGCGAGCGCGCAACGTCGAAAATGGCCTGACGGCGCTTCAGGTAGGCGTCGGACAACGCGTTGACGGTGTCCGCGGCGATGTCCGGATTCTCGTGGCTGAAGCTGATGCGTACGATGTTGGATGCGGACTGCTGCTCCACCTGCAGGCGGCGCTTGAACTTGTCGATGGCTTTTTCCAGCTGGTCCTGCGGGGGGTCGGCCGGCAGGAGGCCGAGCAGGCGCGGGTGCGCCAGCTCCGGAAACAGGGAGACGGGGTTCAGAACGCTCAGCGTGTCTTCGATCACCCGGCGGCTTTCCAGGATGCGGATCTCGCTGTCCACGGATTTCAGCCCGTCGATCGACAGGAAGGAGGGCAGGGTCCCCGCCACGTCGTTGATCCCAGCATGCGCGCGGTCGATCATCATCATGATCAGGCTTTCCGCGGCGTACATCGTGCGCGCATAGGTCGCCGCCGTCAGTCCGGCGATAACCGAAAGGAGAGCGATGATCAGGATAATTCGCTTGTGATAAAATGCGAGGATCAGCAGATCGCGTGGGGTGAAGGCCGACACACCACTGGAAAACAGCATGCCATGCGACGGCTGAGCCGGCGGGCTGTCCGGCTGGTCGGTCGATTGACTTTGGCTGCGATTTTCCAGATGTTGGGGA
Organism: Pseudomonadota bacterium; assembly: GCA_023411035.1. Lineage (GTDB taxonomy): Bacteria > Pseudomonadota > Alphaproteobacteria > Azospirillales > Azospirillaceae > Azospirillum. Next base: position 25,092 of record JAEYPE010000053.1, on the reverse strand, counting down.
AGCATCTTTAGCGGGTACCGCACCGTGTGGGCCGAAGATTCCAGCTGAAAGGTTTACCACGTCCGGCACAAACCTGTCATTCGGCGTTGTGCTTCTGAAGCATTTTGTCTAAAGTTTTATCTATTGGCTTCCGTCAATCCCCCCATTGTGGGTCGGGCCTTCATCCTGGGCCGGGTCCCATTGAGCAGCCGCCCATGAACCAAAGACTTTCCTCACTGAAGGCCGCGATCGAATCCCGTCACCCGTGGATGTTCCGCCGCCTGACCTGGATTCGGGACCGTCTGGCCCCTTACTACGCCGAGCCGGAGTTGCGTCTGCTTCCCGCCTTGTGCGCTCCGGGGGAGGCCGCCTACGACGTCGGCGCCAACAGCGGCATCTACACCTTCTGGCTTTGCCGGGTCGCGGCCAGCGTGACGGCCTTCGAGCCGAATCCCAAACTCGTGTCCTTGCTGAAGGACAAGTTCTCGGCTTCGATCGCCTCTGGCCGGCTGCGGGTGGAAGGCTGTGCGCTGAGCGACGGCGACGGCTCCATCGTGCTTCACGTTCCGCGATCGTCCGCGCTGGCGTCGGTCGAGGCCGGGGCCGTGGGCACCCATGGGGAAGAGGTGGAGGCGGTGACCGTCCCGCGCCTCACGCTGGACGGCTTCGGCCATGATCCGGTCGGCTTCCTGAAGATCGACGTGGAGGGGCATGAAACCGCGGTGATCGGCGGCGGCCTTCGTCTGATCGAACGCAACCGTCCCAACCTGCTGATCGAGGCGGAGGAACGGCACAATCCCGGCGCACTGGCGAAGTTGCGGGCGCTGCTGGAGCCGCTGGGCTATCGCGGCTATTTCGTTCTGGCCGGACGTCTGTGCGCGCTGGACCGCTTCGACCCGGCACGCCACCAGTCCCGCTCGGCCCTGAATGCGGCGGGCACCCACCGCGAGAAGGGGCAGACCTACATCAACAATTTCATCTTCGTGGCGCGCGACGGCGTGGTCGAGCGGCTGCGCGCGGCCCTGGGTGAAACGGGGGGCGGCGAAACGGACAGCCATTGACGTCAGCGGCGGCAGTCGACCGCGGGCCAGGGGCGCTTCTGGTAAAAGGGGCGCAACGTAAGGATCTTCGCCACCTTCCAGATACGGCTCTTCCGTTCGGGACACAAATTGTTCACCGCCGAGGTCGGGTTCCCATGCCACCAATCAGGAATATTGACCTCGACCTCGTAGGTGTTCAGGTGCAATTCGGGTTCGTGAATCCACCAGCCGTAGGGCAATCGTTCGAAATGGGCGCGGATCTCCAGGCGGATGTCGATGGAGCGCCATTCCTCCGACGCCTCCTGCGCGGACGCCGGGCGGACAAGCCCGAGCCCGAGCGTTGCAGCGGAAAGGCACACCGCCAGCATCGCGCGGCCTTTCCAATGGCACCGTTCTTTTCTCGCCGTCGTCATCGATCGATTGTGCTCCTTGCGCGGCGTGCCGCCGCCGGTCCCGGGGCGTCGTCGGTCTTTTTCCGCACCCGCAACAACCTCTTATCCCACACACCGTGATGCTTCTCCAGAAATGGCGCGCCCTTGGGCGTTATGCCGTCGGCCTTGGGCTGCGCGGGGTGGAGGTGGTCGGGAAACTCGGCCTCTACGTCATGGCGGCTCGCTCGTTGGGCGCCCACGATGCCGGCCTGTTCTTCCTGTGCCTGACCTGGATCGGCCTGGCATCGACCATGGCGCGGCTGGGGCTTGAGCGGGCCATCACACGGCACATCGCGGCCGAACTGGCCGTCGGCCAGGGGCGGGCTGCCGGGCGGGACCTGCGGACCGGGCTGGTCTGGACGGGGCTTGCCGCCGCCGTGGCCGCCGTGACGACGTTCGCCCTGGCCGGGCCGGCGTCGCACCTGCTGTTCGGGGCGCCGGACCTCGAAACGCCGCTGCGCCTGTCGGCACTGGCCCTGGTGCCGCAGACGCTGACCATCACCATCGGGTCGGCCTTGGCCGGGCTGAAGCGGGGTGTCGCGGCGCAGTTCGTACAGAACGCCCTGTGGCCTGTGCTGACGCTTGCCGCTTTGGCGGCGGGGGTTGCCCGTCTCGACTCCCTTATCCTAGCGCTTGCCGCGGCGCTGACCATCGGCGCTCTGGTCGGCATGGTCTTCCTTGCGCGGGACCGCGGCCTGTTCACTGACCGTCCCGTGCCCTCCGGCGAACGTGCGGAAGCCTTGCCGTCGCTGTGGCATACGGCGCTTCCCCTGTTCGTCGTCGAATTGGTGCAGGTGTCCCTGGCATCCCTGCCGGTGCTGGCGCTGGGCGTGTTCGTGGACGCTGCATCGGTCGGCGCCTTCAGCGTCGCGAACCGCATCTCCATGCTTGTCTGGGTCGTTATCATCAGCATCGGGACCTTCGCCGCGCCCAATTACGCCGAGTTGCACCGCCGTGGCGAGATGTCCCGCCTGAAGGCCATGAACCGTGGCGTCATGCTGACCGTCGCCGCACTGGGCCTGCCCATGGTGACGGTCATGATGAGCGTGCCGGACATGTTGCTCAATCTGGTCGGGCAGGGGTTCGGCAGTGCGGCGACGGCGCTGCGCATTCTCGCCGTGGGTCAGATGATCAACTGTCTGTTGGCCTGCCAGGACATCCTGCTGGCCATGACGGGGCACGGGCGGGCACTGCGCCGGCTGAACCTGCTCCAGCTTGCGGCATGCGTCGTCCTGGGCGCTGTCCTTATCCCGGTCTTCGGCATGACCGGCGCCGCGATGGTGACGGCCCTGACGGTCGCGCAGGGCGCCATCGGCACGACGCTGGTGCGCGTTCTCGTCTTCAAGCGGAGTCGATGAACGGCGCCGGCTTTTCCGGGGGCACCGTCGACTTGTTGACCGCCGGGCAGAGCGAAGGCGGCGGGCGGCAAGCGTCTGAGGATTACGCCGCCAGTGGTGCGCCGGCGACTTCGGCCTGGACCAGCACGTCGGGCACGAAGCCGTCCTGACCGACGGCCCGCCACCGGTGATGATTGCCGCCGCCGATGGTCAGGACCACCTCGTCGAGGGGCCACTTGTCGCCCCGGCGCGGCGCCCGCCGGCGCAACCGGGTGGCGCTCTCGGGGCCGGACTTCCGAGCCCACTGGCGCACCGTCCCGTCGCTCACGGTGATGCCGCGCGCCGCCAGCAGTGCCTCGACCATCCGCAGGCTGAGCGGAAAGCGGAAGTCCAGCCGGACCGCCGTCGCAATGATCTCGGCGGGATGGCGGTAGCCGGCGTAGCGCGGATCGGGGCGCGTCGTCATGCCCTTCCATACCCCGCAACGACACGGCACGGCAACTGGGTGGTCAACGAGTTGACGGTGCCCTCCGGGAGAATGGAAGCCGCGTCATGCGGTGCATCACGCATATACAACACATAAAATTGGTAGTTAATGCCATAAATCTATTTTTAACGTAGGAAATACTTTTCAAGCCGGTTGTGCAAGTGCTAGCCTCCTCGCGAATTGGAACGGGAACCCAGCTTTCCCGCCGCGCGGAGGAGACGATGACCGCACATTTGCCGAAGACCGTACCCCCCATTCTCGACCTGCGCCGCTTCGAAGGGCAGGCGGCTGAGCGTCAGCTGTTCCTCAGCGAATTGCGCGCCGCCGCCCGTGTGTTCGGCGGCTTCTACGTGACCGGGCACGGTGTCGATGACGCGCTGGTCCGCGAGGCGTTCACCCTGTCGCACCGCTTCTTCGACCTGCCGGAACGTGAAAAGCTGGCGATCGAGATGGCGAACTCGCCGCACTTCCGCGGCTACACCCGCGTCGGCTGGGAGCGCACCCGCGGGCTGGCCGACTGGCGCGAGCAGATTGACATCGGTTCCGAGCGCCCGGTGCTGCCCGCCACCCCCGACGCACCGCCCTGGACGCGCCTCCAGGGGCCGAACCAGTGGCCGGAATCGCTGCCGGAGCTGCGTCCGGCGGTGCTGCGTCTCCAGGAGGAGCTGACCGGCGTGGTGCGCCGCATCCTGAGCGCGGTGGCGCTCTCGCTTGGCCAGCCGGGCGACGCCTTCGATCGGGTGCTGGGTGATGCGCCGACGCAGTTGGTGAAGCTGATCCGCTATCCGGGCCGCGATGGCGAGGAGGCCGGCGACGGCGAGCCGGGCGGGCAGGGGGTTGGTCCGCACAAGGACAGCGGCCTGCTGACCCTGGTGCTCCAGCACGAGCGCAGCGGCCTCCAGGTCGAGACCGAGGACGGCTGGCTGGACGTCGAGCCGGTGCCCGGCACCTTCGTGGTCAATGTCGGCGAACTGCTGGAACTGACCTCCGACGGCTATTACCGCGCCAACGTCCATCAGGTGGTGTCGCCGCCGGCCGGGGCCGACCGGCTGTCGGTCGCCTTCTTCCTGGGTGCCCAACTCGACTCGCGGGTGCCGGTGTTCGAATTGCCGTCCGACCTCGCCGCCGAGGCCCGCGGGCCGGAACGCGATCCGAACAACCCGCTCTACCACAATGTCGGTGAGAACGCGCTGAAGAGCCGCCTGCGCTCGCACCCCGACGTGGCGCAGCGCCACTACGCCGACCTGCTGTCGCCGACCGCCGGCTGATCCAAGAATCGCAACGAAGGGACACGCACCCATGACCGCCGACATCTTCAAGGCCAAGGCGCCGGCTTCGATCCACCCGGAAACGCTGGCGCTGCACGGCGGCGCCTACCGCGCCGATCCCGCCAGCGGGGCGGTGGCGGTACCGATCTACCAGACCACCTCGTTCCAGTTCCAGGACACCGCCCATGCGGTGCGGCTGTTCAGCCTGGAGGAGCTGGGCAACATCTACACCCGCGTCACCAACCCGACGCAGGACGCGCTGGAACAGCGCCTCGCCGCCATCGAGGGCGGGGTGGCCGCGCTGGTGGTGTCGTCGGGGCAGGCGGCCTCCACCTTCGCGGTGTTGAATCTGGCGCAGGCGGGCGACAACATCGTCTCATCCACCGACCTGTACGGCGGCACCTGGGCGCTGTTCGCCAGCACCTTCAAGCAGTTCGGCGTCGAGGTCCGCTTCGTGGACCCGAGCGATCCGGAGAATTTCCGCCGGGCGACCGACGAGCGCACCCGCGCCTATTACGCCGAAACGCTGCCGAACCCGAAGCTGAACGTCTTCCCCATCAAGGAGGTGGCGGACATCGGGCGGCCCCTGGGCATCCCGCTGATCGTCGACAACACCGCCGCCCCGCTGCTGGCGCGCCCGCTGGAGCTGGGCGCCGCGGTGGTGGTCTATTCGGCGACCAAATACATCGGCGGCCACGGCACGACCATCGCCGGCGCCATCATCGACGGCGGCACCTTCCCCTGGGACGAGTTCCCCGAGCGCCAGCCGCTGCTCAACACGCCGGACGAGAGCTACCACGGCGCCATCTGGACCGAGGCGACCAAGCCGCTCGGCCCCGTCGCCTACGCGGTGCGGGCGCGGGTGAAGCTGCTGCGCGACGTCGGCGCGGCGATCTCGCCGTTCAACGCCTTCCAGATCATCCAGGGCCTTGAGACTCTGCCGCTGCGCATCCGCCAGCACACGGAGAACGCCGCCAAGGTGGCGGATTTCCTGGCCGCCCACCCGAAGGTCGAGCGGGTGATCTATCCGAGCCTTCAGACCGGCGAGCAGAAGCGCCGCGCCGACGCGGTGCTGAAGGGCGGCTACGGCGCGCTGGTCGGCTTCGAGCTGAAGGGCGGAGCGGAGGCCGGGCAGCGCTTCATCGACTCGCTGCTGCTGTTCTACCACGTCGCCAACATCGGTGACGCGCGCAGCCTCGCCATCCATCCGGCGACCACCACCCATTCGCAGCTCTCGGCGGACGATCAGATTCTGACCGGCGTCACCCCCGGTTATGTCCGGCTGTCCATCGGGATCGAGCACCCGGACGACATCATCGCCGACCTTGCCCAGGCGCTGGACCGCGCCTGACCGCCGTATAAAGGAGACTCATCATGACCGTATGGACTCCGTCGCGCCGGGCGCTGCTGCGCGCGGCTGGGATCGCCGGTGCCGGCCTGTCGCTGGGTGCCGCCGGCGCGAACGCGCTGGCGCAGGGCACCGCGCCCAGGGCGTCGCTGCGCAAGATCAAGCTGGCCTGGAGCCAAAGCTCGGCCTGCCACGCGCCGCTGGCCTTCGGGCAGCAGACCGGGATCTTCGCCAAGCATGGGCTGGACGTCGAACTTCAGAACTTCTCGGCCTCGCACACCGAACTGCTCACGCTGATCGCCACCGGCAAGGCCGACGCGGGCATCGGCCTGCTCCAGGGCTGGCTGAAGCCGTTGGAGCAGGGCTTCGACGTCAAGCTGGTGGCCGGAACGCACGGCGGCTGCCTGCGCCTGCTGACCACGGCGCAGAGCGGCATCACCGACGTGAAGCAGCTGAAGGGTAAGACCATCGCCGTGGCCGCTCTGACCAGTCCGGCCAAGGAGGCGTTCGTCGTCTCCCTGGCGCGGGCCGGGCTCGATCCGGAGAAGGACGTCACCTGGAAGGTGTTCCCCGGCGACCTGCTGGCCCTGGCGGTGCAGAAGGGCGAGGCGCAGGCCATCGCTCACTACGACCCGGAGGCCTTCCGCTTCCGCAAGGAAGGGCTGATCGAGATCGCCTCGAACCAGACCGGCCACTACGCCAACCGCGTCTGCTGCGTGGTCGGCGCCACCGCCAGCCTGCTGAAGACCGACAAGCCGACGGTCCGCGCGCTGGTGCAGGCGGTGGATGAGGTGCACCACTACACCTCCCAGCACCCCAAGGAGATCGCCCGGTACTATCTCGACACCTTCAAGCCGAACATCAGCTTCGAGGATCTGAGCGAACAGCTGACGTCGCTAGCCTATCACCATCATCCGGTGGGCGAGGCGTTCCAGAAGGAACTGGTCGCCGCGATCGACGATCTGAAGCTGGTGCGGGTGCTGCGGCAGTCCACCGACAGCAACGCCTTCGCCCAGCAGATTTCGGCGAACGTGTTCGCGTAACCCGGCGGCTGTGAGGTTCAACGATGAGCGACGCCGTGGACACATTGGTGGAGGTGCCGACGGCGTCGGCATCCGGACCCTGGCGGATCGGCCTGCTGGCGGCGGCGGCGTGGGCCGTTTCCGCTGGCATCACCCTGGGCCTGCCGGATCTCTATGGCTGGCAGACCACCGTTTGGCTGGCCTGGGGCGAGGCCGCCCTGGCCGTGGCGCTGCTCGGGACGGCGCTGGCCGGTGAACGGTCGGGCGGCGTTCCTGGACGTCTCCGGCGCGCCGGCCCCTGGCTGGTGGCGTTGGGGGTGGTGTTTGCGCTGTGGGAAGCCGCGGTGGCCAAGTTCGGTTGGCTGCCGCGCCCCTTCTTCGCACCGCCGCAAGCCCTTCTCGACGCCTATGTCGACGATTGGGACCGCTTGCTGGAGTGCATCCTGCATTCGGGCCGGCTGCTGCTGACCGGCATCACGGTGGGCTTCACGGCGGGTTTCGCGGTGGGCATCGCCATCGGCTGGTCGCAGCTCGCCGCCTACTGGATTCATCCGGTGCTGCGGCTGATCGGGCCGGTGCCGGCGACGGCGTGGCTGCCCATCGCGCTGTTCGTCTTTCCGGGCACCTTCGAGGCCAGCGTCTTCCTGATCGCGCTGTCGTCCGGCGTGCCGGTGGCGGTGCTGACCTGGTCCGGGGTCGCCTCGGTCAACAGCAGCTATTACGACATCGCCCGCACGCTGGGGGCGTCCAACCGCTTTCTGGTGCTGAAGGTGGCGGTGCCGGCGGCGATGCCGCATGTCTTCGTCGGCGCCTTCATGGGGCTTACCTACGCCTTCGTCGTGCTGATCGTGGCCGAGATGCTGGGGGTGAAGGCCGGGCTGGGCTGGTATCTGCAATGGTCGCAGGGCTGGGCCGCCTACGGCAACATGTACGCGGCGCTGCTGATCATGGCGGTGCTGTGCTCCGGCCTGATCGCGCTGCTGTTCCGGGTGCGCGACCGGCTGCTCGCCTGGCAGAAGGGGCTGCTGCGCTGGTGACGCCGCGCCCCTCCATGGCTGCGCTGCGCCTACCGGGACAGCAGGATCGGGATGTCCGCGTCGGTGAGCACGGCGCGCGTCGCGCCGCCAAAGACGATCTCGCTGATCTTGGGGCGGCCATAGGCGCCGATGACCAGCATGTCGGCTTCCAGGTTGCGGGCACGCTCCAGCAGAACCGCTCCCGCATCCTGGCCTTCGTGCTGCTCCAGGACCACCGGCACGCCGTGGCGGGCGAGGTGCCGGGAGATGTCCACGCCGGGCTCCGCCCCAAGGATGCCGCGGACGCGCGGTTCGGGAACGACGACGAGATGCACGCTTTCGGCGGCGACGAGGAAGGGCATCGCGTTGGCGACGGCGTTGGCCGCCTCGCGGCTGCCGTTCCAGCCCACGACGATGCGCCGGCCGATCCGGTCCGCGGGCCAGTCGAAGGGCAAAAGCAGCGTCGGGCGCCCGGAAGCGAAGATGATGTCTTCCGACATGCTCAACGTACGGAGCACGCCCCTGCGGCGTTCGGCCGGTCCGACGATGGCGAGGGAGGCGTGCCGGGCGTGAAGCATCAGCGCCTCGCCGGTTTCGCCGTCGGAGAAGCGCCACTCGCAGGTGATGTCGTGGCGGCGGGCCAGTTCCTCGAACTCCTCCCGTGTCTGCTCGGATGCCTCTTTCACGGCGAGGGCGTGCTTGCGAAGCATCGAGACGAGACCTGCGCCCTCCGCGAAGCCGTTGCAGGGATTGAGTTCCATCCGGTGGGCAACGAAGGTCGCGATCAGATGGGCGTTCCATTTCGCGGCCAGTGCCGCCGCGAAAGCCATGCGTGCGGTCCGCCCCTGCTTCTCTTCGATGAAAACCACGATGTCTTTCGGGGTCATGGCGGACCTTCTTCGCTTGGTGGCTGGCGCAGGGCGTCGGGTGGGGCTCTGATCCTCCCCACGGAAAGGGCGGGACAGAGTCCGGCTCGGTGGTACCGGTTGCCCGCCGCTCCGTCAACTCGTCCACGACGCGGGCAAAGCAGCCCTCACTTTTTGTCCGCCGGAACACCTCCAGCAGAGCATGGCTGTCGATCTCGGCAACGAAGAGTCCGTGGCGCGGGTAGATGCGGACCAGCCCGTCGGCTTCCAGCCGCTTGGCCGCGACGCGCAACGGCGTAATACTGATATTTCACAGTGCCGTGTACTGATCGAGCAGAAAACGGGAGCCCGGCCACAGAGCACGGTCAAATTCCCATGGGGAGCGGAGAGGGGGAGAGCACGGCGCAATCGTGCGCCTGAAACGCGAACCGGGGCGCGTCCGCTTCGTGCCGACGCACCGCATCGCCGGTGCCGGCGGCGCTTTGAAGGCGCCGCCGGGTCTGTTCCGCAGGCAAGCGCCTTACAGCGCCGCCAGAACCTCGTCCAGGGTGGACAGGAACAGCTTGGCATCGTCCGACGAGAACACCAGCGGCGGACGGATCTTCAGAATGTGGCCTTCCTGCCCCGTCGCGCTGATCAGCACCCGGCGCTTGCGCATGCTGTTGACGACGCGGGCGGTCTCTTCGGGCGCGGGCGTCTTCAGCGCCCGGTCGCGGACCATCTCGACGCCGATGAACAGGCCGCTGCCGCGCACGTCGCCGATCAGCCCGTGCTTGGCGCCGAGCGCCCGTAGGCCCTCGATCATCTCGGTGCCCACGGCCAGGGCGTTCTCCTGAAGGCGGTCGGCCTTGATCACCCGCAGCACGGCCAGCGCCACGGCGCAGGACACCGGATTGCCTCCGAAGGTGTTGAAGTAGCGTTGGCTCTTGCCGAAGGCCTCGATCACCTCGGGCCGGAACACCGCGCCGGCCACCGGATGGCCGTTGCCCATGGGCTTGCCGACCGTCACGATATCGGGCACCAGCCCGTGGCGCGCGAAGCCCCACATGTGCGTGCCGAGCCGCCCGAAGCCCGGCTGCACCTCGTCGGCGATGAAGATGCCGCCGGCCTTGCGCATCGCCTCCACCGCCGGGGCGAGGAAGCCCGCCGGGTCGGTGAAGACGCCGCTGCTGGAGAAGATGGTGTCGACCAGCAGCGCCGCCGGCTTGATGCCCTTCTCCCGCAGGTCGGCGATGGCCGCCTCGACGGAGCGGGCGAAGGCGGCGCCGACCTCGGCCTCGGGGATGCGGTAGCTGTCCGGGGCCGGCACCACGCGGACGTGATCCCCCAGCTTCACCGCCGCGCCGAGCGAGGGCGACATCTCCGCCAGCGCCGAGGTGACGCCGTGATAGGCGTTGTGGGCGATGACGACGCCCGTCCCCCCGGTGTGGACACGGGCGACGCGCAGGGCCAGGTCGTTGGCCTCGCTGCCGGTGCAGGTCAGCATCAGGTGCGACAGTTCCGCCGGGAATTCCGCCAGGAAGGCTTCGGCGAACTCGACGATGCCGTCGGTCAGGTAGCGCGTGTGGGTGTTCAGCACGGCGGCCTGCTTCGCCATCGCCTCCACCACTTCGGGCCGGCTGTGCCCGACCGAGGCCACGTTGTTGTAGGCGTCCAGATAGCGGTTTCCGTCGGGATCATAGAGATACGCGCCCTCGCCCCGCACGACGTGAACCGGATCGGCGTAGAACAGGCGGTAGGCCGGGCCGAGCAGCCGTTCGCGGCGGGCGATCAGGGCACGCTCGCGCTCCGGCAGGGAACCGGCGGCGTCGGGCGCGTAGGCATTGACCATGGTCATGGGGTGTTACTCTTTCTGACAGGCGTGATGAAGCAGGCGGTTCGCGGCGGCGGCCTCGTCGCCGGTCAGCCGGGCGAGGCCGGTGAAGGCGCGTTCGGCGTTGCGCAGGATGTAGTCACGGTTCCCGGGGTGCTCCGCCGCCCGCCAGTTGGTGATGCCGATGGTCAGGGCGTGGCGGGCCGCCACCAGATCGGGCAGCAGGTCCACCTCCTCCGGCGTCAGCGGAAGCACGGCGCAGTAGGCGCGGGTCATCTCGACGATGGAACCGAAAGGCGTCTCGCCGCTGGCGACGTGATAGGCGAGCGCCGTCGCCAGATCGTTGACCATCGGCGCCTTCAGCGCGTCGCCGAAGTCGATGATCCCGGTGACCGTCTCGTGCCTGACGGGATCGAGCACCGCGTTGTGGGGGTTGAGGTCGTTGTGGATGACCTGATGCCGCAGCGCGGGCAGCCGGGGAGCCACCTCGTCGGCGAAGCGGGCGACGAAGCGCTCCACCATCCGCCGCCGCGCTCCGTCCTCCACATAGTGCAGCCGGTCGCGGATGTCGGCGGTGCGCGTGATGTCCCACAGCAGATCGCGCTGCGAGCCGGGATGTTCGAAGTCGGCCAAGGCGAGGTCCAGCCGGGCCAGGGTCGTTCCCAACGACCGCATCTGCCCCGGCGATGCCTGCGTGGCATGGAGCGGCGTGCCTTCCAGATAGGTCAGCAGGCGCAGCACCATGGTGCAGCCATCCACCTCGACGATCCGCTGGGTCTCGCCGTCCAGGGTCCGCAGGACGCGCGGCACGGGCAGGGTGGCGTCGCGCGCGGCCAGATGCAGCATGGCCTCGGTCTGGAAGCTGGTGACGACCTGCGGCTCAGCCGGATTGGTGAACTTCAGCACATAACCTTGCCCGCCGGGCGAGGCGATGTGGAAATTGCGGTCGCGCTCGCTGGTCAGTTCGCGCACGGCACCGGCCACGCCGAAATACCGCTGCGCCGCGGCGCCGGCTTCGTCCGCGGAAATCGGCGGCGCAACGGTGGTCAGAACATCACGCGGCACCATGGCCGATGTCTCCTCGTCGTTCAGAGCATTCAATGTTTGATGCATCATAATGTGGCAGGAACCGGTCTGAAGGGTCGCCGATGGGGCAGGGGTCAGGAGGCGGGCGCCTGAAGGGTCACCGCGTCGATCCGCTCCAGCATTGGGCCGCTGGCCAACTGGATGTCCGTTTGGATGGCCAGGGAGGCCGCCGGGCCATCACCGCGGCGGATGGCCTCCATCAGCGGGTAGTGGTGATCGATCATGGTGCGCCCCGCTCCGGCGTAGACGTCAGCGATCAGCGGCCCCATCTGGAGCCACAGCCGCCGCAGAATGTCGCGAAGCACCGGCATGTCCGCGATTTCGGCCAGCGCGAAATGGAACATCTGGTTGAGTTCGGTGGCGCGCAGGGTGTCGCCGGCGGCCATGGCCTCCTCGTTGCGCTCCATAAGGACTTCGAGGGCCTTGATCTGGGCCGGGGTGGCCTCCTGGGCGGCGCGCCCGGCGGCAAGCCCTTCCAGGTTGACGCGGATGTCGCGGATTTCCAGATAGGCCGCCCTGGTCAGCATCGGCACGCGGATGTCGCGCGGCGAGCGCAGCACCAGAGCCTGATCCTGCACCAGCCGAAGGATGGCATCGCGCACCGGCGTGACGCTCGTCCCCAGCCGTTCGGCCAGATCGCGGATTCTGAGCCGGTCGTTCGGCTTGAACACACCCTTCATCAGGGCCTCGCACAATTTCTGGTAAATCGTGCTGCCGAGGTTGTCATGTTCAAGAAGGGTCAGATCGTACCCGGACATCGCCCGCCCCTTGCTCCGGCCTTCGGCTCTACGCTGTATGATGCATCATAATGAGGGGCGGCGAGGGGGAGGTCAAGCCGGGAATTGTTTCCGGCCAGGGCGGGAGGTCCGGCAAAGCCCCCCTCGCCAGGGATTTCAAATGTGATCGCCGTCCGGAACCGGTTCGATCCACATGCGCACCTTCACCGCGCCGAATCCGCCAACCGCCGGGCCGGGGTCGGTGCAGTGGGCGCCGGGCAGGGTCAGGGACACCGCCCCCTCCCGCCCGAAGCGGTCGAAGGCGATGCCGACGCGCTGGGCCAGCATCCCCATCAGGAAGACGCAGACCGGCCCGGTCGTCTGCGCCGGGTCCAGATGGGCGCCCTGCATGACGTAGCGCTGGCCGACGCGGACCCCGGCCATGCAGCGTTCGGCCTCCACCACCTCCGCGACCACCTGATAACGGGCGCAGCCATCGAAGAAACCCTTGGAATCGGCCAGCATCGCGGCGACCTGGGGGCGCTCGGCCTCCGGCGTGTCGGTGATGAAGGCGTCGGGCACCGCGCGTCCGAAGAAGTCGGCGGCTGTCTTGCGGTCCATGGCCGGTCGCTCCTCCCGTCGTCTCAGCGGCCCGCCGGGTCGCGCCAGACCTCGCCGAACAGGCGCAGCCAGTTGCCGCCCAGCAGCTTGGCGATGCGCGGCTCCGGCCAGCGGCGGCGCTCCATGGCGGCGGTCAGGTTGGGGAAGCCGTCCAGCCGCTCGAATCCCGGCGGGTTGCGCACCTCCCCCACCTCCAGCAGGCGGCGCCCGGTGCCCTTGTCGAGCGTGAAGTAGCGGATGCCGTCCGCGTCCACGTCTTGGGTGAAGTCGGTGCCGATGGCGACGTGATCCTCGCCGCACAGGTTCACGGTGTGGTCGATGGCGTCCAGGTAGTCGTCGATGGTGCTGTCGTTGCCGCGCGGCATGAAGGGCGGGAACATGGTCACGCCAACCACGCCGCCGCGCTCCGCGATGAAGCGCAGTTCCGCGTCGGTCTTGTTGCGCGGGTGGTCCTTCAGCGCCTTGGGCGCGCAGTGGGTGTAGGCGACCGGCTGGCGGGAGGCCAGGATCGCCTCCTCCGCGGTGCGCGAGCCGACGTGGCTGAGGTCGATCAGGATGCCGACGCGGTTCAGTTCCGCCACCAGATCGCGCCCGAAGTCGGTCAGCCCGCCGTCGCGGCTTTCCAGGCAGCCCGATCCCACCGAATTGGCGGTGTGGTAGGTGAGCTGCACCACCCGCAGCCCCAACTCGTGGAACAGCGCCACATAGGGCAGATGGTCGGCGAAGCCGGTGGAGTTCTGCCAGCCGAGGATTACCCCGACCCGTCCCGTCTCCTTGGCGCGGGCGATGTCCTCCACCCGGTGCACCGGGGCCAGCAGGTCGGCGTGCTCGCGCAGCCAGACCTTCCACTGGGCGACGGCGTGCAGAGACGGCTCCAGCCCTTCCCAGACGGAGCAGGTGCAGTTGGCGGCGGCGATCCCGCCGCGCCGCATGCTCTCGAAGACGGAACGGCTCCAGCGGGAAACGATCAGGCCGTCGACGACGGTCAGGGACTCGTGCAGGCTCATCGGGGAAAGCTCTCGTCGTTCGAAGGGTGGTCGAGGGCCGCGTCGGCCAGCCAGGACCACAGGTATCCGGCCAATGGCCGCTCGACATGGAGGCGGAAGACCGGACCATCCGCGCCGTCCTCCGCCCGTTGCAGCAGGACGCCGATGCGCCCCAGCCGCGTGCGCGTCGCCCAGCCCACCGGGAAGGCGGACGGGTGCAGGTCGAGCGCGGTGCCGCCGGCCAGAACCTCGCGGGCGCGTGGGCCGGACAACTCCAGCTCCGGCAGGCCGTCCCCCACCTCTGCCGCGGCCAGCCCGGAGCGCAGCAGGGCCGGGGCGAGGCTGTCCGGCCCGCTCCCCAGCACCAGCCATTCGTCGGGGCCGAGCCACAGGATGTCGGCGACAGGGGAGCGCGCGGCGTCGCCCGGCTGCTCCGGCGGGGCGACGCCCAGCGGATCGGCGGCGGTGGCGAGCCATTCCGGCGTGGGGCGTCCGCGCAGCAGGGTCTTGGGCCGGTGGCCGACGTCGCGCAGGCGGATGACGCCGGGACGCTCGAACAGGCCCCCCGGCGCCACATCCGCGAAGGCGCTGCGCGGCGCCGGACGCGCAGCCTTATTGAAATCGTCAGGCATGGAGGCGGTGTCCTTCCGGATCGTAGAATCGCGGCTCGGTCACGGTGGCGCGGACGAATCCTCTGTCGCCGTCCACCGTCACGGTCTGGCCGATCCGCTCCCGCCCGTCGCGAAGCAGCGCCAGCGCGATGGAGCGGCCAAGCACGGGACTGGCGTAGGAGGAGGTGACGGTGCCCAGCTTCGGCACCGGCGGGCGCCGGTCGGTGGTCCCGACGATGTAGGCGCCTTCCGGCAGCACCTCCGCCGGATTCTCGGTCAGCAGCCCGACGAGCTGGAGCCGGCCCGGCCCGGCCAGATGGCTGCGCCGCATCCCGCGCTTGCCCACAAAGTCCGGCTTGCGGTCGGCGATCAGGGCGGACAGGCCGAGGTCTTGCGGCGTCTGCGAACCGTCGGTGTCCTGGCCCAGGATCACGTAGCCCTTTTCTGCGCGCAGGACGTGCACGGCCTCCAGCCCGAAGGGCGCGATGCCGAAGCCCCGCCCGGCCTCCAGCAGCGCTTCCCACAGGGCGAGGCCGTGGCCGGCGGGCACGTTGACCTCGTAGGACAGCTCGCCTGTGAAGCTGACGCGGAAGACCCGCGCCGGCGACCCGGCGACCTGCCCCTCGCGCACCGCCATGTGCGGGAAGGCGGCGGCGGACAGGTCGATGTCCGTCCCGGCGCTGTCCAGAACGGCGCGGGCGTTCGGCCCGGCGACGGTGACGCTGGCCCACTGGGCGGTGACGGGGATCACCGCCACGTCCAGGTCCGGCCAATCGCACTGGAGCCATTCCTCCAGCCAGTCGTGAACGGCGCGGGCGCCGCCGCTGGTCGTGCTGACCAGGAAGCGGTTCTCCGCCAGCCGCGCCGTCACCCCGTCGTCGAGGATCGTCCCGTCGTCGCGCAGCATCAGCCCGTAGCGCGCCGCCCCCACCGGCAGCGTGCGCCAGCGGTTGGCGTAGACGCGCTCCAGCAGTTCCGCCGCGTCCGGCCCGTGCAGTTCGATCTTGCCCAGCGTGGAACTGTCGAACAGCCCGGCGGCCCGGCGCACGGTCAGCGCCTCGCGGGCGATGGCGGCGGCGCGGTCCTCGCCGGGGCGGGGAAACAGGGCGGGGCGGCGCCAGGATCCGGCGTTCTGGAACTCCGCCCCGTTGGCGGCGTGCCAGGAATCGATGGGGGTGACGGAGACCGGCTCGTACAGCGCGCCCACGTCGCGCCCGGCCAGCGCGCCGAACGGCACCGGCACATAGGGCGGGCGGTAGGTGGTGGTGCCAACCGCGTCGATGGGTTCGCCGCGCTCCCCCGCCAGGATGCCCAGCGCCAGCAGGTTGCCGGTGCGCCCCTGGTCCGGCCCCATGCCGGCGGTGGTGTAGCGCTTCAGATGCTCGACGGAGCGGTAGCCCTCGCGGACGGCCAGTTCGACGTCCGCCACCGTCACGTCGTTGTGCAGATCGACGAAGCGCCGTGCCCGCCGCGACTTCGCCGGAATCCGCCACAGGGCGCGCGGCGCCAGCGGCGGCGTCGGGCTGGCGGACAAAACGGGGGCGGGAACGGTCGGGGAATGACCGGCGCGTTCCGCGGCTTCCCGTCCGGCCTCCGTCCCTTCGGCCAGGGTGGCGGCGAGGTCGAAGGTGCCGTTGGCCGCTCCGGCGACCCGCCACGGCCCCTTGGATGGGATGGGGCGCAGGGTGGCGGTTTCCGCGTCGTAGCGCAGCCGTCCGCCGACATGGGCGTGCAGATGGACGGTGGGCGACCAGCCGCCGGACTGGGCCAGCAGGTCGCAGGCGACATCCTGCTCCGTGCCGGGCAGCAGGGCACCGCCGTCGTCGCCGAGGCGGGCCAGCGTCACGCCGCGCACCGCGCCGCGCCCCCGCACGGCGACGACCGCATGGCCGCTCAGCAGGGGAATGTTGCGGGCGCGCAGGGCCTTCGCCCAGGGGCCGCCGGTCTCCGCCCGCAGGTCGGCCACCGCCGCCACGGCGACGCCGGCCTCGTCCAGTTCCAGCGCGGTGCGCAGCGCGCTGTCGTTGTTGGTGAAGACCACCGCCCGCCGTCCGGGCGCCACGGCGTAGCGGTTCAGGTAGGTGCGCACGGCGCCGGCCAGCATCACCCCCGGACGGTCGTTGTCGGCGAAGGCCAGGGGCCGTTCCAGCGCGCCGGTCGCCAGCACGATCCGCTTGGCGCGGACCTTCCACAGCCAAGCGCGCGGGCCTTCGGCGTCCGGTGCGGCACGCTCCAGCACGCTGAGGAAACCGTGGTCGTGCTGCCCCAGAGCCGTGGCGCGGGTCAGCACCAGAACGTCGGGCAGGGCGGCGAGCCGCGCCCGCACCGCCTCCACCCACTCCAGCGCCGGGCGTCCGCCGATCTCCTCCCGCCCGCCGAGCAGGCTGCCGCCCAGCCGGTGGTCGGAATCGACCAGAAGCACGCGCGCCCCGGCCTCCGCGGCGGCGAGCGCCGCGGCCAAACCGGCGGGACCGCCGCCGACCACCGCCACGTCCGCGTGGTGCCAGCGCTTGGCGTAGCGGCTGGGGTCCGGTTCCTCCGGCGCGTGGGCGACGCCGGCCAGACGGCGGATGACCCGCTCGTAGAGCGGCCACAGCGCGGCGGGCGCCTTGAAGGTCTTGTAATAGAATCCGGCGGGCAGCAGCGGTGCGGCAAGGTCCAGCAGCCCGCCCAGGTCGAAGCGCACCGACGGCCAGCCGCCCAGCCCGCGCGACACCAGACCGGGCCGCAGTTCCACCGCCGTGGCGGCGGCCAGAGGCTCGACCAGCGCGCCGGCCCCGGTCTCCACGAAGCCGTTGGGCTCCTCCATGCCGCTGCCCAGGATGCCGCGCGGGCGGTGCAGCTTGAAGCTGCGCCCGACCACCCGCACCCCGTTGGCGAGCAGGGCGGCGGCGAGGCTGTCGCCCTCGTACCCCTCATAGGAGCGCCCGTCATGGACGAAGCGCACCGGCCGGCCGCGGTCGATCAGGCCGCCGCGCGGCAGGCGGTAGGGCTGGCCGCTCATGCTGCGGACTCCGGTACGGACTCCGGACAGGCGGCGCCCATCGGATAGACCGCGGTGATCTCGTGGGTCACCGTGTCGCGCAGCAGGTTGAACCAGCGCCGGCAACCGTACAGGTGATGCCAGCGTTCCGCCTGCACGCCCCGCGGGTTGGAGCGGACGTAGAGATACTCCGCAAAGGTCCGGTCGTCGGGCGCCTCCGCGAAGGACGGGCGGGCGACGTGGGATTCGCCGCCGCAGCGGAATTCGCGCTCCTCGCGCGGGCCGCAGTGGGGGCAGGGGATCAGTAGCATGAAGGATACTCCCGCATCAGTGCGAGACGCCGGCGGCGGCGGCTTCGTCGATCAGCCGTCCGGAGGCGAAGCGGTCCAGGCCGAAGGGGGCGGCCAGCGGATGCGGCTCCCCCCGCGCGATGGTGGCGGCGAACACGTCGCCGGAGCCGGGCGTGGCCTTGAAACCGCCGGTGCCCCAGCCGCAATTGACGAACAGCCCGTCCACCGGCAGCGGGGCGATGATCGGGCTGAGGTCCGGGGACACGTCCACCGTGCCGCCCCAGCCGCGCAGCACGCTGACGCGGCTGAAGGCGGGGAAGAGTTGCAGCATGTTGGCGACGCAATCCTCCAGGATCGGCAAACTGCCGCGCTGGCTGTAGGAGCTGTAGTTGTCGCGCGCCGCCCCGAAGACCAGTTCGCCCTTGTCGGACTGGCTGACGTAGCAGGACACCTGATTCGACACGATCACGGTGTCGAGCACCGGCTTCAGCGGCTCCGACACGAAGGCTTGCAGGGTGTAGCTGCGGATCGGCAGGCGCAGCCCGGCCATGGCCGCCAGCACGCCGGAATGGCCGGCGACGGCGATTCCCACCTTGCCGGCGCGGATGGGGCCGCGGGTCGTCTCCACCCCGGTCACGCGCCCGTTCTCGATACGCAACCCGGTCACCGCGCAGTTCTGCACGATGTCCACGCCGCGCCGGTCGGCGGCGCGGGCGAAGCCCCAGGCCACCGCGTCGTGACGGGCGATGCCGCCGCGCCGCTGGACGGAGGCGCCGACCACCGGGAAGCGCGCCGTGGGCGACAGGTCCAGCGCCGGGGCCAGCCGCCGCAGCGCCGGAAGGTCCAGCATCTCCGAATCGATGCCGTTCAGCCGCATGGCGCGGTCGCGCTGGCGCAGCGACGTCAGTTCATGCGCGCTGTGGGCGAGGCTGACCACGCCGCGCTGGCTGAACATGACGTTGAAGTCCAGTTCCGCCGTCAGCCCTTCCCACAGCTTCAGGGAATGCTCGTAGAGGAAGGCGCTGTCGTCCAGCAGGTAGTTGGAGCGGACGATGGTGGTGTTGCGCGCGGTGTTGCCGCCGCCGATCCACCCCTTCTCCAGCACCGCCACGTTGGTCACCCCGTAGCGGGAGGCAAGGTAGTAGGCGGTCGCCAGCCCATGCCCGCCGCCGCCCACGATCACCACGTCATAGGCGGGTTTCGGGACCGCGTCGCGCCAGGCCGGGGTCCAGCGGCGGTGCCCGGTCAGCGCGTTCCGGGCGAGGGAGAGGAGGGAGTAGCGGGTCATTCTCTATTTTCATACCGGGATAATATATAATAGGTAGACGAACCGCATTCGAATGTGTAGAAAAATCTTCACGACCGGCGAGCGGTATCGTCACCGTTTCACGCGATGGACGATCTCGCCGGAGAAATATTCCACATCGATAAGGGGTGTAGCGTGGCGCTCGTCGCGCAGCAGATCGTCAACGGCGTCGTCGTGGGCAGCACCTACGCGCTGTTCGCGCTGGGCTTCACGCTGATCTTCGGCGTGCTGCACGTCCTGAACCTCGCCCACGGGGCGGTGTTCATGTGGGGCGCCTTCACCGGCCTGTTCGCGGTCACCGCGCTGGGCCTGCCGCTGCCGGCGGCTTTCGCCGTTGCCATGCTGGCCGCCGGGCTGCTCAGCGTGCTGGTGGACGCGGTGGCCTTCCGGCCGCTGCGCCGCCGCGGTTCGCCGGAATTCGCGGCGATCATCTCCAGCCTTGGGGTGGCGCAAATCCTGATGAGCGCGGCGCAGGTCGCCTCCAACACGCAGGTGCAGCGCTTCCCCTTCGGCACCTTCCCGATCGTCTTCTATCAAGTGTTCGGGCTGCGGGTATCGTTGCAGCAGATCGTCATCGTCGGCAGCGTCGCCGTTCTGGTGGCGGGGCTGCTGGCCTTCCTGTTCGCGACCAGCTTCGGGCGGCAGATCCGCGCCGTCGCCATTTCCGAACGGACGGCCAGCCTGCTGGGAGTCAACCCCGGCGCCGTGCACGCGTTGACCTTCTTCCTGTGCGGCGCGCTGGCCGGGGCGGCGGGGGTGATCATCGGCATCGCCTTCAACTCCGTCCATTTCCTGATGGGCGAGCCCTATCTGCTGCGCGGCTTCGTGGTGATCGTGCTGGGGGGCCTGGGCAGCGTGGCGGGGGCGGTCGTCGGCGGGCTGCTGTTCGGGATGATCCAGACGCTGAGCGTCGCCTTCCTGTCCTCCGCCCTCAGCGATGCGATCCTGTTCGGGCTTCTCTTCGTCATCCTGCTGCTGCGGCCGAGCGGCTTTTTCGGGACCCTGCGCCGGGAAATCCGGGTGGTGCGGCAATGATCGACCTTCTGTTCGCCCAGCAGCCGCTGGCGGAACTCATCCTGGTGAACGCCATCCTGGCCTACAGCCAGTACATCGCGCTGCGCGCCGGCGTCTTTTCGCTGGCGACGGCGGGGCTGGCCTCCATCGGCGCCTACACCGCCGCCGTGCTGACGGTGCGCTGGGGCGTGCCGATGCCGCTGGGGCTGGCCGCCGCGACTCTGGCCGGGGCCGCCGCGGGCGGGCTTCTGGCGCTGCCGCTGGCCCGGCTGCGCGGGGTGTTCCAGGCCATCGCGACGCTCGCCTTCGTGCAGATCGTGCTGTCGCTGGCCCTCTATGCGGAGCCGCTGACCGGCGGGGCGATGGGGATGAACGGCCTGCCGAGGCTGGTCCAGGGCTGGCAATTGCTGGGCGTCTTCGCGCTGGTCCTGTACCTCGTCTTCGCGCTGTCGCGCGGCGGGGTCGGGCGCGCCTTCGACACCATCCGGCAGGAGGAGACGGTCGCCGTCTCGCTCGGCATCCGGGTCGTCCGGTACCACCGGCTGGCCTTCGCGCTCAGCGGCGCCATCGCCGGGCTGGGCGGCGGGGTGATGGCCCACCGCAACTACAGCCTCGTGCCGGAGGATTTCGGCTTCCCGCTGCTGGTGTCGGTGCTGACCTTCGTGGTGCTGGGCGGACGCGCGGCGGTGCTGGGGCCGCTGGCCGGGGCGGCGGTGCTGACCGCACTGCCGGAGCTGGCGCGCCCGCTGGCCGACTACCGCCTGACCGTCAACGGGCTGCTGATGGTGCTGTTCATCGTTTACCTGCCGCACGGCGTCGTGGACACCCTCATCCTCCAGGCGCGCCGCCTGCGCCTCGCCGCACGCCAGCGAGCGGGGGAGGTGCAAGTATGAGCGCGCAGATTCAAGAGGGGCTGGTTCTGGACGGGGTGACCCGCGCCTTCGGCGGCGTGGTGGCCGTGGACAACCTGTCGCTGACCGTGGAGCCGGGCCGCATCACCGGCCTGATCGGCCCCAACGGGGCGGGCAAGAGCACGGTGGTGAATCTGATCACCGGCCTGCTGCGCCTGACCGCCGGGCGCATCCGGCTGGACGGCCGCGACATCACCGAGGCCGAAGCGCCGGAGGTGGCCCGCGCCGGCATCGCCCGCACCTTCCAGACCGTCCGGCTGCTGAAGGAGGCGAGTGTGCTGGACAACGTGGCCGCCGGTTTCCACCGGCACGAGCGCGCCGGCCTCGTCGCCGGTCTGCTCGGCCTGCCCTCGGCCTTGCGCGAGGGGCGGGAGTTGCGCCGCCGCGCCGCCGCCATCCTGGAGCGCTTCGGCATGGCCGGCTTCGCCGACCTTCCGGCGGGCAGCCTGTCCTACGGCCACCAGCGCCGTGTCGAGATGATGCGGGCGCTGGCCATGGAGCCGCGGCTCCTCCTGCTGGACGAACCGGTGGCTGGGATGAACGACGTGGAGGCCGACGCGCTGGGCCGCATCTTCGCGGAGTTGGCGCGCGACGGGCTCGGCGTCCTGCTGATCGAGCACAACATGCGTTTCGTCCTGTCGCTCTGCGCCGAGATCCACGTCATCGACAGCGGGCGGCTGATCGCCAGCGGCACCCCCGCGGCGGTGCGCCGCGATCCGGCGGTGATCGCCGCCTATCTGGGGGCGTGACCGGCCATGCTGGACATTCATGATCTGGTCACCGCCTACGACGGCATCCGCGCCCTGCGCGGCGTCGGCCTGACGGTTCCGGCGGGCGCCATGGTGGCGCTGATCGGCCCGAACGGCGCCGGCAAGAGCACCCTTCTCAACAGCGTCAGCGGCGTGGTGAAACCGGCATCCGGACGCATCCGCTTCGACGGGGCGGACATCGCCGGTCTGCCCGCCCACACGGTGGCGCGGCGCGGCCTGCTCCAGGTGCCGGAGGGGCGCCAGATCCTCGGCCCGCTGTCCGTCGAGGAGAATCTTCTGCTCGGGCGGCTGGCCGCCGGGACGCGGGGAACCGCCGATCTGGAGGAGGTCTACGCCCTCTTCCCCATCCTGGCGGAACGGCGCCGCCAGGAAGGCGGGTCGCTGTCCGGCGGGCAGCAGCAGATGCTCGCCATCGGACGGGCGCTGATGGGCCGCCCGCGCCTGCTGATGCTGGACGAGCCGAGCCTCGGCCTGTCGCCGCTGATGGCCTCGCAGGTCTTCGCGGCGCTGGAGACGCTGCGCCGGTCCGGCCTGACCATTCTCCTGGTGGAACAGAACGCCCGCCGCGCGCTCGACGCCACCGACCACGCCTATGTGCTGGAGCAGGGGCGCATCGTCCACCAGGGGCCGAGCGGCGACCTCGCCCGCGACCCCGCGGTGGCCAGCCTTTACCTGCCCGGCAACGAACTTCCCGATTTTTAACGACAAGGATTTTTTCCCAATGAAGACCCTGTTCGGCGCCGCCGCCCTCTCGCTGGCCTTCGCCGCCGCGCTCCAGCCCGCCCAGGCGCAGGAGGTGGTGATCGGCGTGCCCGTCGCCTCCACCGGCATCTTCTCCTTCGCCGCCGTTCCGGGCCGCAACGGCATCGAAACCGCGCTGGAGGAACTGAACGCCTCCGGAGAGCTGGGCAGCCTGAAGCTGAAGCTGCTGATCGAGGACACGGCCAGCGACAAGAACCAGGCGACCACGCTGATTTCGCGCTTCGCCCAGTACGACAAGGCGGCGGTGATCCTCGGCCCGACCTCCAGCGTCGAAGCCTTCGCCGCCCTGCCGGTGGCGCAGGAGCAGGGCGTGCCGGTCGTCTCCGCCGCGTCGGCGGACGTGTCGCGGGTGGGAAGCTGGATCTTCAAGTCGAACGCCACCCCCGCCACCATCATGCAGGCCCTGGGCGAGCAGGCCGCCGCCCGTCTGGCGCCCAAGCAGGTCGCCTATGTCTTCAACCGCGACAACGACGCCTACATCGCCCAGAAGAACGGCGTGAAGGACCTGTTCGAGGCCAAGGGCATCAAGACCGTGGCCGAGGAAACCATCGTCGGCAGCGACACCGACTTCACGGCGCTGGCCACCAAGCTGGCCGCCCTGGACATCGATACGCTGCTGATCTCCACCACCGCCGAGACCAGCGCCAACATCATCATCCAGGCCAAGCAGGCCGGCCTGTCCGACAAGGTGCGCATCCTCGGCACGCCCAGCATGGCGTCGCAGCAGTTCCTGAAGGTCGGCGGCGCCGCGGTGGAGGGCACCATCTTCGTCGCTGACTATTTCCTGGCGAGCGGCAGCCCGCTGAACAAGACTTTCGTCGAGAACTACCAGCGCAAGTTCAAGATCGCCCCGGACGTCTTCGCGGCCATCGGCTACAATCAGCTCAAGCTGACCGCCGCCGCGATCAAGGCGGCCGGCCCCGCCTACGACCGCGCCGCCATCCGCGAGGCGCTGCTGAAGGTGAAGGACCTGCCGACCGTGCTCGGCAACGGCAAGCTGACCATCAACGAGAACCGCACCCCCTCCTACGGCGGCTTCGTGCTGACCGTGAAGGGCGGCGCCTTCACCCTGCTCTGAGCCGTCTCCGGGACCCGATCATGGACCATGCCGCACCGGCAGCCGCAACCCCCGCCCGCCGCGTCGGCGCCCGTGAGGGGGAGGGCTTCACCATCCTCTTTGAAGACCGGTTCGGGGAGCGCGCGATCCCGGCCTGGCCGGGGGAGAGCGTCGCCGCCGCCCTGCTGGCCGCCGGGGTCCGCGCGTGGCGCACCGCGGAAGACGGCTCGCCGCGCGGTTTGTTCTGCGGCATCGGCGTGTGCTGGGAATGCCGCTGCATGATCGACGGGCGTCCCAACAGCCGCGCCTGCCAGACGGAAGCCCGTCCGGGCCTGTCCGTCCGCTGGCAGGTGGGGCCGGGGCTGCCCGGCGACGGCGGCGTTCCGGATGGAGAGGCGTCATGAGCCGCGCGCGGGTGGTGGTGGCCGGTGCCGGACCGGCGGGCATGATGGCGGCGGCGCGGGCCGCCGAACTCGGCTGCGACGTCGTTCTGGTGGACGAGGCGGCGCGGCCCGGCGGGCAAATCCACCGCCAGTCGCCCCCCTCGCTGGCGGGCGGCGCCGTCTCCGCGGCGGCGCGGCCCGAGGCGGAGCGCAAGCGCCGTCTGTTTGAGCGCTTCGCCCGCCATGCGGAGTCCATCGACCATCGTCCGGGAACTTCGGTCACCGCCGTCTATGGCCTGGACCGGATTCTCATTGCCGACGAGACGAGCAGCCGGATGATCCGCGCCGACGCGCTGGTCGTGGCGACCGGCCTGCACGAGCGGGTGGTGCCGGTCCCCGGCTGGACCCTGCCGGGCGTGGTCACGGCGGGGGCGCTCCAGGCCATGCTGAAGGGCGGGCGGGTGCGGGCGGGGGATCGGATCGCGCTCGCCGGGGCTGGGCCGCTGCCGCTGGTCGCGGCGGCGCAAATGGTCGAGGCCGGGGCAACGGTGCCGGTGGTGGTCCTGATGCGCCCGCTGTGGCCGGGGCTGTTGCGCGACCCGGCGGCGCTGTGGGCCGGGCGCGCAGTGCTGTGGGAGGGGATGCGCTGGCTGTCCGTGTTGCGCCGGGCCGGCGTGCCGGTACTGACCCGCCACGTCGCGGTATCAGTCGCCGGGGCCGGAGCCGCCGAACGGCTGGTGATCGCCCGCCACGACGGCCGGGGGCGCCCCGTTCCGGGGACCGAGCAGCGCTTCCCCGCCGACACCGTTGCCTTCAACCACGGCTTCACCGCCAACAGCGATCTGGCGCGCATGGCCGGGGCGGAAACCCGCTTCGACCCGCTGCGCGGCGGCTGGCTGCCGGTGCGCGACGGCGACGGGGCGACCTCCGTGCCCGGCCTGTTCGTCGCCGGGGACGCGGGCGGCCTCGCCGGCGGGCTGGCGGCGGCC
>JAEYPE010000259.1 GCA_023411035.1 Pseudomonadota bacterium | reverse complement strand
AGTTCTACTTCCGCACGACCGACGTGACGGGCATGGTGAAGCTGCCGGAAGGCACCGAGATGGTGATGCCGGGCGACAACGTCTCCATGGAAGTCGAGCTGATCGCTCCGATCGCCATGGACGAGGGTCTGCGCTTCGCCATCCGCGAGGGTGGCCGCACCGTCGGCGCCGGCGTCGTCGCCTCGATCATCAAGTAAGTTGCGGAGTCGGCCCCGCTGCCGGTCCCTTCGGGGAGTGGCAGCGGGGTTGATCCCTGGCGATTTCGGCGTGCGGGCCGATAAAAAGGCTAGCAAGCCACGCGGCTATGCGCTATAAGCTCCGCTCCCCGCTGGGGGTAGAGCCTGACGGCGATAGGAGTGTAGCTCAATTGGTAGAGCACCGGTCTCCAAAACCGGGGGCTGGGGGTTCGAGCCCCTCCACTCCTGCCACGCCGTACCGAACAAGAACGGGCCGCTAAGCGCGCCCCACATGTCGCACCGGAGCTCGCACGGTCTACGATGGCTAAAGTGAATCCCGCAGAATTCGCGCGCGAGGTCCGCCGTGAGGTGGCCAAGGTCACGTGGCCGACCCGCAAGGAAACCGGCGTGACGACCGCCATGGTTTTCGTCATGGTGGTGGTGGCTTCGCTGTTCTTCCTCGTCGTCGACCAGGTGCTGGCGTTCTCCGTCCGCATGATCCTTGGGCTGGGGGCCTGATCGCCATGGCCGCGCGCTGGTACGTCGTTCACGTTTATTCGGGCTTCGAAAAGAAGGTTTCCCAGGCCATCCGCGAGAAAGCGGCGCAAAAGGGTCTGGAAGACAAGTTCGAAGAAATCCTGGTGCCGACCGAGGAAGTGGTCGAAGTGCGCCGGGGATCGAAGATTAATACCGAGCGGAAGTTCTTCCCCGGCTACGTCCTCATCAAGATGGATTTGACGGACGAGTCCTGGCATCTCGTGAAGAACACGCCGAAGGTTACCGGCTTCCTGGGTGGCGGCGGCAAACCGCAGCCGATCAGCCAGCGCGAGGCCGAGCGGATCATCCATCAGGTGCAGGAAGGCTTTGAGCGCCCCAAGCCCTCGATCACCTTCGAGGTGGGCGAGCAGGTGCGTGTGAGCGACGGCCCCTTCACCTCCTTCAACGGCACCGTCGAGGAAGTGGACGAAGAAAAGGCGCGCCTCAAGGTGGCCGTGTCGATCTTTGGCCGTTCGACGCCGGTCGAGCTGGAATACACCCAGGTCGAGAAGGTCTGACAAAACGGTTTTTCCCGGAGCACATGATGAAAAGTCATGTGCTCCTTTCTGCTGCGGAAGGCCCGCCATAGCCGCACCGCAAGGCCCCGCGACGCCGGACAGCGTATCGAGGCGTCGTCTCAGGAGGTTGTGACATGGCAAAGAAAATCGTCGGATTCATCAAGCTGCAGGTTCCGGCCGGCAAGGCGAATCCGTCGCCGCCCATCGGCCCGGCGCTCGGTCAGCGCGGCCTGAACATCATGGAGTTCTGCAAGGCGTTCAACGCCAAGACGCAGGATCTGGAAGTCGGTATGCCGATCCCGGTGGTCATCACCGCCTACGGCGACCGCACCTTCACCTTCGTCACGAAGACCCCGCCGGTCAGCTACTTCCTGAAGAAGGCCGCTGGCATCGACAAGGGTTCGCAGACCACCGGTAAGGGCGCTTTCGCCGGCAAGATCACGAAGACCCAGGTCCGTGAGATCGCCGAGAAGAAGATGAAGGACCTGAACGCCCATGACGTCGACGCGGCCGCGAGCATGATCGCCGGTTCCGCCCGTTCGATGGGCCTCGAAGTGGTGGAGGGCTGATCCCATGGCGAAGCTCGGCAAGCGACTGACCGATTCGTACAAGAAGGTCGACCGCGACGCTTTCTACTCGCTGGAAAGCGCCGTCTCCCTGCTGAAGGGCCTGCCCAAGGCGAAGTTCGATGAGACCATCGAGGTCGCCATGAACCTGGGCATCGATCCGCGTCACGCCGACCAGATGGTGCGCGGCGTGGTGAACCTGCCGAACGGCACCGGCAAGACCGTGCGCGTGGCCGTGTTCGCCAAGGGCGCCAAGGCGGACGACGCCCTGGCCGCCGGTGCGGACATCGTCGGCGCCGACGATCTGGCCGAGAAGATCCTGGCCGGCAACATCGACTTCGACCGCTGCATCGCGTCCCCGGACATGATGGGCGTCGTCGGCAAGCTCGGTAAGGTCCTCGGCCCGCGCGGCCTGATGCCGAACCCGAAGCTGGGCACCGTGACCCCGGACGTCGCCAGCGCCGTCAAGGCCGCCAAGGCCGGCGCCGTGGAGTTCCGCGCCGAGAAGACCGGCATCGTGCATGCCGGCGTGGGCAAGGCCAGCTTCTCGGAAGAGGCTCTGGTCCAGAACATCCGCGCCTTCGTGGATGCCATCACCCGCGCCAAGCCGACCGGTGCCAAGGGCCAGTATCTGCTGAAGGTTTCGCTGTCCACGACGATGGGGCCGGGCCTGAAGCTGGATCTGTCCACTCTCGCCGCCACGGCCTGAGTGACCTGAATTTCGCCGCCGGCTCCTTCGGGGACGGCGGCGATCGGGTGTTCCCTGCGGGGAATGCCCACCCTGTCCAAGACCGCTGGTGCCCGTACGTCTCCGGATGAGAGGGCTTAAACCCGCCAGAGCAGACAGGAGTTGAACCGTTAACCACGCGGGCCTGCCCGCGGTTCAGGAACGGCTCGAACTTCTGGGACAGGTTCGCCGGGGCTCCCGACCGAAAGGGAAGGGGCCTCTCGTAAACCTCTGTGCAAGGAGGCGATCCGTGGATCGTACACAAAAAGAAGCGGCGATCGCGGACCTGCAGTCGAAGCTCCAGGACACGGGCCTGGTGGTGGTCACCCACCATCTGGGCCTGACGGTGGCGGAAGTCACCGACCTGCGTGGCAAGATGCGGGCCGCGGGCGCTGGCTTCAAGGTGACGAAGAACCGGCTCGCCCGCCGCGCCCTTCAGGGCACGCAGTTCGAAGGTCTGGACGGTCTCTTCAAGGGGCCGACCGCGATCGCTTACTCGAAGGACCCGGTGGCGGCCGCCAAGGTCGTGGCCGACTATGCCAAGTCCAACGAGAAGCTGAAGATCGTCGGTGCCGCTCTCGGCAACCAGGTCCTCGACGTGGAGGGAGTCAAGGCTCTCGCCACGCTCCCGTCGCTGGACGAACTGCGCGCCAAGCTCGTGGGCATGATCCAGACCCCGGCGACCCGCATCGCCGGCGTTCTCCAGGCTCCGGGCGGCCAGGTCGCCCGCGTGCTGGCGGCCTACGCGAAGAAGGACGAGGCGGCCTGAGCCGCACCCGTCTAACTCTCTACCCATCCCAGAACATCGAGTTGTTGGAGCATCAAAATGGCTGATCTGCAGAAGCTGGTCGACGATCTCTCGGCCCTGACCGTCATCGAGGCCGCCGAGCTGTCGAAGCTGCTGGAAGAGAAGTGGGGCGTTTCCGCCGCCGCTCCGGTGGCCGTTGCCGCCGCCGGCCCGGCCGTCGCCGCCGCCCCGGTCGAAGAGCAGACCGAGTTCAACGTGATCCTCGCCGACGCCGGCGACAAGAAGATCAACGTCATCAAGGAAGTCCGCGCCATCACCGGCCTGGGCCTGAAGGAAGCCAAGGACCTGGTCGAAGGCGCTCCGAAGCCGGTCAAGGAAGGCGTGTCGAAGGACGAGGCCGCCAAGATCAAGAAGCAGCTTGAAGAGGCCGGCGCGAAGGTCGATATTAAGTAAGACCGTCTTGCTGCGACGGATAAGACATATCCACGCCGGACGGCGGCTGGTCCCAGAGGGGGCCCGCCGCCGCACGGCGTTTTCTGCCTTCCACCGGACCGGGTTCCCCCGGTCCGGCTCTTTCCGTCCCTAAATAGGGGCGGGCCACGCGACCAACGCCGCGCCGCGGCGAGCACCCTGGTTCGCGTGCTTCCGGTCGAGCGTACTCACGATTCTGACGTTTGGGGACATCCATGGCCAAATCCTTTACGGGTCGAAAGCGTGTTCGGAAGAGCTTCGGGCGCATCCCGGAAGTCACCCAGATGCCCAACCTCATCGAGGTGCAGCGCAGCTCCTACGATCACTTCCTGCAAATGGACGTCCCGCCGGAGAAGCGGGCCAACCTGGGTCTTCAGGAGGTGTTCCGGTCGGTGTTCCCGATCAAGGATTTCTCCGACCGCGCCGTCCTCGACTTCGTGAAGTACGAGCTTGAGCAGCCGAAGTATGACGTCGAGGAATGCCAGCAGCGCGGCATGACCTTCGCCGCCCCGCTGAAGGTGACCCTGCGCCTCTCCGTCTTCGACGTGGAAGAGGACACGGGCCTGCGCTCGATCCGCGACATCAAGGAGCAGGACGTCTACATGGGCGACATGCCCCTGATGACGGCCAACGGCACCTTCATCATCAACGGCACCGAGCGCGTCATCGTCTCCCAGATGCACCGCAGCCCGGGCG
>JAEYPE010000233.1 GCA_023411035.1 Pseudomonadota bacterium | reverse complement strand
CGGCCACATGGTGACCAAGGACTTGCACATCCACCTCCACTGCGGTTTTTAGCTCTCGCCATATGCCAGCGAGTAAAAGCAAGGGTTGTGCCATGTCTGTGCTGTGCCGAAGAAACACCATTCTTGGCACCCGCGACGCCGATGCGTGCGCCTTTCGCTTGGTAGGACTCTGCCTATGGGCACAATTTTCCTGGCGGAACGCTACCGGGTATGACGGCAGCGAGGTCGATGAGGTATCAGCGGGTCAAATAATCGCTGAGCGCCAAGCCGAACAGGATCGCAAGCCACAGCGGGGCCGTCGCCCCAGCCAGCCGCACCAATGGCCGGGCGCGCCGCAGGTGCATGTAGAACCACAGGATCAGCCCCGTCTTGACGATGGCGATGCCCAGATTCAGCGCGCTGTTCCAGGCGCCCAGATGCAGGAAGGAGATGCCCACCGTCGCCGCCAGCAGCGCCAGCAGCGCCGCCCACACCAGAACGAAGCTTGCCGTCTCGCTCCGGGGCATGGCGTCACCGTGCGACGAGGTAGAGGGTGGGGTAGAGGAACACCCAGACGATATCGACGAGGTGCCAGTAGAGGCCGGGCAGTTCCACCGTGACCGCGCGCTCCGGCAGCCGCACCCGGCCGCCCAGAACCCGCAAGGACAGACCCAGCATCAGCAGCACGCCGATGGTCAGATGCACCGCGTGCAGTCCGGTGGCGGCGTAGTAGAGGTTGAAGAACAGCTCGGCGCCGGGGTGGTCGTGAAGGCGGAAGCCCGGGCCGGGCATCAGCCCCTCGCGGAACTCCGTCTTGTACTCGTAGGCCTTGATCGCCAGGAAGACGATGCCCAGTCCCGCCGCGCCCGCCAGCAGGCCGGCGGTGCGCTCCTGCCGGCCGCGCCGCGCCGCGGCGACCGCCAGCGCCACCAGCAGCGAGCTGCTCAGCAGCACCCCCGTGTTGAGCGTTCCCAGAAGCTTGTCCAGATGCCCGCTCGCCAGGCGGACACCATCGGGCACGCGCAGGCGCACCACGGTCAGCGCGAAGAACAGCGCGCCGAACATCATCGTCTCGGTGGCGAGGAACAGCCACATGCCGAGCCGGTCGGCCTCCTCGCGTTGTTCGGTTCGGACGAAGGGGGCTGTGCTCATCCCACTTGCTCCTCCGGCGGCGGGTAGTCGTAGGCGTCCCAGGTCACCACGGGCGTTTCGTCGAAATTGTGCTTGGGTGGAGGCGATGGGACGCGCCACTCCAAACCGCTGGCGCCCCAAGGGTTGGCAGGCGCGCGGGGGCCGTAGGCCAGCGACCACAGCAGATAGACCAGCGGGAGCAGGTAGCCGACGCCCAGCATCACGGCGCCGGCGGTGGACAGCACCTCCCAGCTCTGGAACTCCGGCGGGTAGGAGTGATAGCGCCGGGGCATGCCCAGCCAACCGAGGATGTACTGCGGAAAGAAGGTGATGTTGAAGCCGAAGAAGATCAGCAATGCCGAGAGGCGGCCCCAGAACTCGGAGTACATGCGTCCGGTCATCTTCGGCCACCAGCAATGCAGGGCGCCGAGGTACGCCGACACCGCGCCGCCGACCATGATGTAATGGAAGTGCGCCACCACGAAGGCGGTGTCGTGCGCGTGGACGTCGAGCGCGAGGCTCGCCAGGATCAGCCCGGTCAGCCCGCCGAAGACGAACAGCCCGATGAAGCCCATGGCGTAGAGCAGCGGGGCGCGCAGGTCGAGCTGGCCTTTGTAGAGCGTGGCCGTCCAGTTGTAGACCTTGATCGCCGAGGGCACGGCGACCAGGAAGCTGAGGAACGAGAAGACCATGCTGGCGTACATGGATTGCCCGGCCACGAACATGTGGTGGCCCCAGACGAGGAAGCCGATGATGGCGATGGCGATGGAGGCGAAGGCCACGAAGCCGTAGCCGAACACCCGCTTGTGGGAGAAGATCGTCACCAGTTCGGTCACCACGCCCATGGACGGCAGGACCATGATGTAGACGGCGGGGTGGCTGTAGAACCAGAACAGGTGCTGCCACAGCAGCGGGTCACCGCCCAGGTCCGGGTCGAAGATGCCGATGCCCAGCGCCCGCTCCAGCGCCAGCAGGATCAGCGCCATCGCCAGCACCGGCGTTGCCAGCACCAGGATCACGCTGGTGGCGTAGTGCGACCATACGAAGATCGGCAGCCGGAACCAGGTCATGCCGGGTGCGCGTAGCGTGTGGATGGTGACGATGAAGTTCAGCCCGGTGAGAATCGAGGAGAATCCCACCACGAAGATCGCCGCGGCGGCCATCACCGTGTGCCCCGGCGCGTATTTGGTGCTGAGCGGCGTATAGAGCGTCCAACCCGTCTCCACCCCGCCGGCCACCAGCACGCAGGCGGTGAACAGCCCGCCCAGCATGTAGATGTACCACGACAGCAGGTTGAGGCGTGGGAAGGCGAGGTCCCGCGCGCCGATCATCAACGGGATCAGGAAGTTGCCGAACACCGTGGGGATCGACGGGATCAGGAAGAACCACACCATCAACACGCCGTGCAGCGTGAAGGCCCGGTTGTAGCCATCCGCGCTCAGCAGGTCGAGCTTCGGCGTCAGCAGCTCCAGCCGCACCGCCGCCGCCCCCAGGGCGCCCAGGAAGAAGAACCCGGTGATGGAAACCATGTAGAGGATGGCGATGCGCTTGTGGTCCGTGGTCAGCAGCCAGGAGCGCAGCGTGTAGCCCGCCTCGATGTAGGTGCGCGGCCGGGCGGCGGGGGTGTCGGCATCGGGGGCGTAGACGGTCATGGCTGCGCGTTCCCCTCCCGCGGCAGGGATTTGACGTAGGCGATCAGGCGCAGGATGTCCTCCTCCGACACCTTGCCGGCGAAGGAGGGCATGATCGGTTCGTAGCCGGCGACCACCTGCCGCGTCGGCAGCAGAATGCTGTCGCGGATGTAGTTGTCGTCGGCCAGCGCGAAGGTCCCGTCGGACAGCGGCTGCTGCGTGCCGTAGATCCCCGCGAGGTCCGGCGCGTGCACGGCGGAGCTGGCGCCGTGGCAGCCGGAACATCCCAGGCGGCGGAACAGCCGCTCGCCCTCCTGCGCCAGCGTGCCGTCCGCCGCCGACGAATGCAGCCACGCCTCGTAATCCCTCGGCTCCTGCACGATGAAACGGCCGCCCATCCGCGCGTGGTCGGTGCCGCAGAACTGCGTGCAGCGCAGGGCGTAGGTACCCGGCCGGTCGGCCTGGAACCAGATGCCCGTGTAGCGGTCGGGCAGCACGTCCATCTTGAGGCGCAACTCGGGCAGGAACAGGCTGTGGATCACGTCCTGCGAGGTCATGGTCAACCTGACCGGCTGGCCGGTCGGCACATGCAGCTCGTCGATCTCGCGCTGGCCGCCGGGGTGCTGGAACTTCCACATCCACTGCTTGGCGACCACCGCCACCTCCAGCGCGCCGTCCGGCGGCGTGCGCTCGGCATAGTAGAGATGCGCCGCCCAGACGAAGAAGATCATCGACAGCAGGAAGGGGATGATTGTCCAGTCCGCCTCGATCAGGAAACCGCGCGTCGGCGCGTGGCTGCGGTCGGCGGGCGAGCCGCGGTGGTACTTCGCTGCGAACCACAGCAAGCCGAGGATGACCGGCGCCGCGAGGGCGATGATCAGCGCGCTCAAGGCCCAGACCAGCAGGTCGATGCGGTCGGCATAGGCGGATGCGGAGGCGGGCCAGAACGGAAGCCAGGAGGTCATGGGCGCCTCCGCTCCCGCCGCAGCGCCCAGGCGATGCCGCCGCCCAGGCCAAGCGCGGTCAGCACACCGGCCACGCGCAAGGCAGTCAGAACGATGGCGTCGTAGGTCCCGCGCACGGGATCGTAGTGGTAGCAGAGCAGCCGCAGCTGGTCGGTCAGGGTGCCGACCGTGCCGCCACCGGCCTCGGTCAGCGCCAAGCGGAGGCTGGTGCCATCGAACCCCGCGCCGGAAATCCAGCGCGACACCCGTCCGTCCGGGGCGAGCACGAAGACGCCCACCGGGTGGAGGAACTGCCTGAGTTCCGCGTCCCAGCGATAGAGGAAGCCAACCGCCTCGGCGACGCGCCGGACCTCCGGCTCATCTCCGGTGAGGAACCCCAGGCCCTCATTGCTGCCGAGGCGGACCGCCGCCTGCACCCTGGCCGCCGTCGCCTCGGCCGGTCCCTCCGCCGGATCGATGGAAAGCGCAATCAGGCGGAAGTCGGAGCCCGCGCGCAGGCCGGTCTCCTTCAGCGCCGCCGCGATGCCACCCAACGTCACACCGCACAGGTTCGGGCAGGTGTAGTAGGCGAGCGCCAGCACCACCGGCGGGCCGCCGAGGGCATCGGCCAAACCGGGCACCGCGTCGGCCGGAATACGTGCTCCGGGCCGGGGCGAGGCCATGATGCCGGACAAGTCCGGGGCGGGAGCCGCCAGGGCGGGAGAGGCGATCAACAGAAGGGCGAGCAGACGGAGCAGACGCATCACTTCCCCTCCTCCGTCCAGCCGCGCTTCGCCAACAGCGCCATGGCGTCCTCGATGGGGACGCGGGCGATGCCGGCCTCCCGGTCCACCCAGCCGAATGCGTGCAAGTCCTTGTCTTCGGCGGCGCGGAATTCCTGGAGGTCGCGGGCCGGCGACCGTTGCAGCCGCGGCGCGGGCGTATCGATGGGCGCGCGGGCAAGCGCGGGAACTGGCGGACGGTCCAGCGTGTCGGCGATCCACGCCTTCATGCCCCAGACCAGCAGCAGGATCAGCCCGACGCAGGCCGGAATCAGCACACCCGCCAGGAACAGCTTGAACGGCGGCGCGTCAGCGACCTCGTGACCGCGTTCCAGCGAGGTGCGATCCACGTCAGCCATGGTCCGGCACCTCCCTCAGGCGATGGGTCCGCTGCACGCGGTTCCACCCGATCAGCGCCAGCCCAGCGCCGAACAGCAGCGCCGACAGCAGGTGCAACGCCGCATGCTCCCGGAAGGCCGGCAGCACCAGCCACAGCATGTCCAGCGCGTGTCCGCCGAGCATCAGCAGGCACAGCGCGCCCAGCACGCGCGGACTTCGCCGGGCCGGTGGGAACAGCAACGCCAGGAATGGCAGCACGCCTTTCAGGAAGACCGCCGCCCAGGCGAGCCATACCCACGGCGCCTCGCTCCGCGCCAGGTACCAGGCGGCGAGTTGCGGCTTGTTGCCCGACCACACCACGAGGTACTGCATGAAGGCGATGTAGCCCCAGCTCAGCACCAGCGTCAGCAGCAGCGAGCCCATATGGCCGAGCTGTTCCGACTCCGGCGGCGGGCCGTCGCGCAGCCACAGCCACAGCGCCGCCGCGAAGCCGGCCTGCGCCGCCGAGGTAAGCACCAGCAGCCCGTAGGCGGAGGAGGCGAACTCCGGCTCCAGCGACATCATCCAGTCGATGCCCGCCACGGTGACGGTCAGCCCCAGCACGATCAGCCCGGCCGCCGCAGCCCCCCGCCCCATGTCCGGACGCGCCGCAAGCCGCCCGAGCAACCACCAGACGAGCAGGCAGACCACCGCCCGCCCGGCGAAGAACCACGGCGTCAGCCAGAACGCCTGCTCCGGCTTGACCGCATGCATCCACGGGTACACGAGCCCCGCGCCCGGCAGCACCGGCAGGAAGGCCAGCGCCGCGAATGGCAGCGTGGCGGTCACCGCCTGCAATTCGGCGACCAGCGGGCGGCTCCAGCCGGTGGTGAACAGACGGTCCATCAGCAGCATCGCCAGCGCGCCCACCGGCAGCCACACCACCATCATCGCGGCGGCCAGCCAGGACTCCAGCAGCAGGCGCGGGATCGTCATGGCTGGCTCTCCAGCCTGGCGCGCAGATCGTCCGGCAGGCCGGCGGCGGCGACGCGGCGGCTGAGCTGAAGGGCGCGGATGTAGGCGATGATCGCCCAGCGGTCGGCGGGGGCCACGCGGTCGGCGTAGGCGTACATGGCGCCATAGCCATTGGTTATCACGTCGAGAAAGTGCCGGTCCGGCGCCTCCACCAGCCGTTGCTCGAAATAGCTGGGCGGGCGGGGAAAGCCGCGCTGCACGATCACGCCGTCACCCTCGCCGGTGCGGGCGTGGCAGGGGGAGCAGTTGATCTCGAAGCGCTCGCGGCCACGCGCCAGCAGGGCGGCGCTCATCGGCGGGCGGGTGGTCAGTGCCCGCGCGGCGTCCAGCTCGTCGCGCGCCACGGTTCCGGAGGGCGGCGGCTGGTTGACCCGGCGGTCGGGCAGCCGGGCGGCGGGCTCGAACGCCCTGTGGTTCGGCTGCTCCACCATGCGCTGGTCGCAGGCGGCCAACACGATCAGAGCGAGGAGGACAGCGGCCTTCATTCCGGCACCTCCGACACGGCGACGGCGCCGCACGCTTCCAGGAAGGCGCGGGTGCGCTCCGGCCGGAAGTGCGGGTCGGCGGCCTCGATGCACAGGAAGAAGCGGTCCACCTCGGTCGTGGAGAAGCGGGGCGCCTCGAACACCGGATGGTTGAGACGCGGCAGCCGGTTCAGAGCGAGCATGGCGAGCACGGAGAAGGTCGTGGCACCCAGCACCGTCAGTTCGAAGGCCGGCAGCACGAAGGCCGGCCACGCCGCCTCGGGCCGTCCGCCGATGTTCAGGGGATAGCTGACGACGTTGGCGTACCACTCCATGAACAGTCCGCCGACACCGCCGAACAGTCCGCCGGCCAACGCCGCCCAGGCGACCGGCGCGGTGTCGATGCCCAGCGCCTCGCCCAGGCCGCGGACCGGCATCGGCGTGCAGGCGTCGAGCCGCCGGTACCCGTCGGCGCGCGCCCGCTTCACGGCGTCCACCAGCCGCCCGGCGTCGTCGAACTCGGCGATCAGGCCGTAAAGGGGGAGCGGTTGCGCCATCTATTCCTCCCGTTCCTCATGCAGCACCTCCTTGACCTCGGCGATGGGGACGGCGGGCAGGAAGCGCACGAACAGGGTGAAGGCGAAGAGGAAGAAGCCGACCAACCCGAAGAACAGCGTCCACTCCCATACGTTCGGCACGTACGCGCCCCAGGAGGAGGGCAGGAAGTCCCGGGCAAGCGCGCTCACCACCAGCATGTAGCGCTCGAACCACATGCCGAGCGTCACCGCCAGCGCGACGGCGAACAGGACCGGCATGCTCGCCCGCAGCCGCGGCAGCCACAGCAGTTGCAGCGGCACGAAGTTCAGAACCACCGCCGACCAGTAGGACAAGGCGTACGGCCCGGCGACGCGGTCGAGCAGCATGCCGCGCTCGAACGGATCGCCGCCGTACCACGCGGTGAAGGCGTCCATGACGTAGCCGTAGGAGGTCATCAGCCCGGTCGCCAGCAGCCATTGGCCGAGCAGGTCCATGTGCCGGTCGGTGATCAGGTCGCGGAAGCCGAACGCCGTGCGCAGCACGATGGCGAGCATGATCACCACGGCGAAGCCGGAGAACACCGCGCCCAGCACGAAGTAGGGCGGGAAGATTGTGCTGTGCCAGCCGGGGATGGGGCCAACGGCGAACAGCATCGCCACGCCGGAATGGACCGACACCACCAGCGGCACGGCGATGGCTCCGACGATGACGTAGGCGCGCCGCCAGCGCGCCCAGTGCGCCGCCGAACCGCGCCAGCCCAGCGCCATCAGGCCATATGCCACCTGCCGCCGCCGGCTCGTGGCGGTATCGCGCAGCACCGCCATGTCCGGGATCATGCCGACGTACCAGAAGATCAGCGAGACCGTCAG
Organism: Pseudomonadota bacterium; assembly: GCA_023411035.1. Lineage (GTDB taxonomy): Bacteria > Pseudomonadota > Alphaproteobacteria > Azospirillales > Azospirillaceae > Azospirillum. The sequence continues at coordinate 19,668 of JAEYPE010000233.1, read as the reverse complement.
GTAGGTGAAGAAGGCGAACATGTCCCATTCCAGCGGGCTGCGGAACTGGGGCCACAGGTGCATGACGTTGGGGTAGGGGATGACCCAGTAGAAATAGAAGGGCCGCCCCAGGTGCAGCACCGGGTACATGGCCGCGCAGGTCGCCGCCAGCAGCGTCATCGCCTCGGCGAAGCGGTTGAGCGAATTGCGCCAGTGCTGCCCGGTCACCAGCAGCACCGCCGAGATGAAGGTTCCCGCGTGCCCGATGCCGATCCACCAGACGGTGTTGGAAATGGCGATGCCCCAGTTGACCGGGATGTTGATGCCCCAGATGCCGACGCCCTTGAGGAACAGCCAGAAGATCGAAACCAGCAGCATCACCACCATCAGGCCGCTGGCGCCCAACACGGCCAGCCATACCCACCCTTTGCCCGGCGGGTGCAGCACGGCGCCGGCGATCTGCCCGGTGACGCGGCGGTCGGTCAGGCCGGCGGGAAAGGTCTTGCCTTCGGCCATCCTCACGCCTCCTTTTTCCTGTGCCGCCGCTCGCCGATGCGGGCGAGATAGGTCGTGCGCGGGCGGGTGCCGATCTCTTCCAACAGCGCATAGGCGCGGCCATCCTCGCGCGCCCGCGCAACGGCGCTGTCCGGGCGGTTCCTGTCGCCGAAGGCGATGACGCCGGTCGGACAGGCGGCCTGACAGGCGGTGCGCACCTCGATGGCGGTCGGGTCGCGGCCGTCGCGCTTGGCGTCCTGGCGGGCGCGGGCGATGCGCTGGACGCAGTAGGTGCACTTTTCCATGACGCCGCGGGCGCGCACGGTGACGTCGGGGTTGTACTGAAGATCCTGCCGCTCGGCGGCGATCCGGCCGTATTCGAAAAAGTTGAAGCGCCGCACCTTGTAGGGGCAGTAGCTGGAGCAGGTGCGCGTGCCGATGCAGCGGTTGTAGACCTGCTCGTTGATGCCGTCGGGGCTGTGCACGGTGGCGTTCACCGGGCAACCGACCTCGCAGGGCGCCTTCTCGCAGTGCATGCAGGGGACGGGGAGGAAATGGATGCGCGGGTCCTCCGGCGCGCCCTCGTAGTAGGAATCGACGCGCAGCCACAGCATCTCGCGCCCCATGGCGACCTGCTCGCGCCCGACCGGAGGCACGTTGTTCTCGGCTTGGCAGGCGACGACGCAGGCGTTGCAGCCGATGCACAGATCGGTGTCGATCGCCATCGCCCAGGCGTTTCGCGGGTCGGGCCAATCCGGATAGAGGCTGGGCGGCTTCTCCTCGACGGGCCTGAGCGTCGGGTGGTCCGGCGTGACGACGCGGATCGGTTCCGCTTCGGCGATTTCATGGTGCGGCTGGGTGGTGACCAGCGGGCGGCGCTCCCCGGTTCTGGTCAGCGTCAGGCCGGCCGCCATCCAGGGCGTGTCGGAGGCACGCAGGACGTAGGCGTCCACGCCCACCCCGTCGCCGACCCGTCCGGCCCGGCGCCGCCCGCTGCCGAGGAACAACGTGACCGAGCGGGGCGCCTGGCCAGGCTGCACCAGAACCGGGACGCGCAGCGCGCGCCCGCCGACCGCCAGATCCACGAGGTCGCCGTCCTTCAGATCACGCTCGCGGGCAAGCTGCGGGCTGACCGCGGCGTGGCTGTCCCAACTGATCTTGGAGATCGGCTTCGGCAGCTCCTGGAGCCACGCGACATTGGCGCGCCGGCCATCCCACAGGCAGGGATCGGGGTGCAGCGTGAGTTCCAGCGAGTCTTCGGGGCCGCCGGCAGGCTGCGGCGGCGGGGCGATCGGGCCAGCGATGGGAGAGATTTCCACAGGGACCTCCGCCGTGCCGTCGACGAAGCCTTGGTGAAGCGCCTGCCGCCACGCCGCGTCGTCGGGCAGCCGGTCGCGCCATGTGGTGCGGACCAGGGTCTGCGCGTCGGCGAACGGATCGCCGGTCAGCGTGGCGGCGATCTCCACCAGGGGGCGTCCACCGAAGATCGGGCGGATGGTGGGCTGGATGACGGACGCGGTCCCGTCCACCGCGCGCCCATCGCCCCAGCTTTCCAGCGCGTGCGCGGCGGGCGCGTGCCAATGGCACAAGGCAGCCGTCTCGTCGGCGTGCAGCCCGGTGTGCAGGCGGAAGGGGACGCTCGTGCAGGCGTCGGCGAACCCCAGGTCGCCCGGCGCGTCGTAGGCCGGATTCACGTCCAGCATGATCAGGGCGCGCACCTCCCCGTCCGCCATGGCCCGTACGAGGGCGGCGAGGGATTCTTCGGCTGTTGCCGCGATGGGCACGGTGTAGGCGACGGCACCCGTTCGCAGCGCCGCGTTGATGCGGTGGACGGTGGCTTGGACCTCCGCCGGCTGGTCGGGGCTGGCGGTGACCAGCGCGTGCGCGGCGTGCGCGCGCAGAAGCCGGGCCGCCTCGTCCGCCCAGCGCCGCTCCGGCTCGGTCAACATCGCCTCGCCCTCGGCGCCGGGCACGGACAGCGCGCGGGCCAGGGCGTGCGCCAGCGGTGGGATGCGCGCGGCTTCCACCGGCAGCCGCCCGGACGCCATGGCGCCGGTCGGTGTCGGCGACGCTTCCGCCACCAGGAGGCGCGGCAAGTTTCCGGGCAGGCGGCCTTGCACGCGCCGTACCGCCCAGCCGGAGGCGTTGCGGAGCTGCGCCGGACGGGTGCCGAACAGGTCGTCGCCCAGACTGACGATCACGTCGGCCTGGGCGAGGCGCGGGTGGACGGCGAGCGGCTGGCCGAAGGCGAGCCGGGTGCCGTCCTCCCCCCGCTCGGCCCCGACCGGCTCATGGACGTGCCAGCGCAGCTCCGGGAACTGGCGGCGCAGGTCGTCGATCTGGCGCAACAGGGTCGGCGAGGTGACGGCGCCGGTGAGCAGCCGCAAGCCGCGTCCGCCGTCACCCCGCCATTGCGCCCGCTGCGCCGTCACGGCGGAGATGAAGGCGTCCCAGGTTGCAGGACGGTCGAGATGGCGGGGCGTCTGCGAGCGGTCGGGGTCGTAGAGTTCCAGCACCGCCGCCTGGCTGAAGGCGTCCAGGGCCGTGGGGTTGACGGACCGGCGCGCCAGCGGGTGATCGGGATTGCCGTCCAGGCGGGTGGGGCGGCCCTCGTGCGTCTCGGCCAGCACCGGCTGGACGAACCCCTCGAACGGTACGGCGGTGGCGTAGAAGCGCGGCCTGCCCGGCACCGCAAGTTCGGGTTGGATGACGTAGGGGACGGCCTCCTCCTCGCCGCAGCCGGTCAGTCCGGCCAGCAGGATGGACGCCGCCATGGCGCGCAGCACCTCGCGCCGCCCAGCCTCCGGCAGCGCCAGGCCGGGGAATTCCTCGGCGAGGTAGCGACGGAACGGTTCCGCCCCGGCGGCCTGCTCCAGCGTCCGCCAAAAGCGCCAGCCGCCGCCGGCGCGCAGCGCGTCGGCCATTTCGGCAAGGTCAGGCGGGAGCGGGCGGCGGCTCATGGGATCACCGATGGCAGATGTAGCAGTCGTCGAGCTGCTCGGGATGGATGCCGAGCCTGGCCATCCGCTCCTCGCCGCGGGCGCGCTGGTCGGGGGGCGGATGCCAGTCCATGTCGAAAACCTCGGAGGGATCGCGCAGGTTGGGGGCGGGGTCGCGGTGGCACTCCAGGCACCAGCTCATCTGCAACGTGTGCGCCTGATAGGTCAGCGGCATGCGGTGCACCGGACCGTGGCAGGTCGAGCAGCCGACGCCGCGCGCCACATGGACGGAATGGTTGAAATAGACGAAGTCCGGCAGGTCGTTGACGCGCTTCCAGCGAATGGCGGTGCCGTCGGCAAGGCTTTGGCGCACGGGGGCCAGCATCGGCGCCCCGGTCCAGATTTGCGAATGGCAGGTCATGCAGGTGTGCGTCGGCGGCAACCCGGCGCTGGCCGCGGTCTCCACGCCGGTGTGGCAGTAGCGGCAGTCGATCCCAAGGCCGGAAACGTGGTGCTCGTGGCTGAACGGCACCGGCTGTTCCACGAAGATACCGGTCGTGGTGAACCAGTCTGAATTCACCAGGCCGCCGATCATCAGGAAAAGCGCGGCGGCTCCCAGCACCGTCAACACGATGAACAGCCGCAGCCACATGTCGGCGGAAGGCCGGAAAAGCTGGGCCATGACGTGCCGTCCCCTGTGACGCTGGTGTGGACTCTTCGTCCAACGAACCAACCCCTGGGCGGTTCCGGTTTTCATGGGCGTTGGGGAAATCGAATGTACGGCCGGATGAGGGGCGCTTGGCCGGGGCGCGTCGTCATGCCCCTCTCGGTCAACGCCAAAGCGTTGATCCGCCGGATTTCACGGTCGGAAAATGATGGAAGTGATCATTCTCCGACCGTATCAGGCATCGCGCGCCCGGTGCCCGGATCGCGGCGCGGACAATCCGCGTTGGAAATGGCCCGCCGCCGTCCCTCCCGCACCTCCTCGTCGATCCTGTCGTCCGAACCTGCGGTAGAACAGGCGCTTGATGCCCTCGGCCAGGACCAGATAGGCGGCGACGGTGACCACCAGGAAGATGAAGTAGGCGGGCGGCAGGGGCACGAAGCCGAACAGCGGGCCGAGCGGGCTCAGCGGTATGAAAGCCGCAAGCAGGACCATCCCCACCGACAAGGCCGCCAGAAGCGGATGCGGCCGGCTGACCAGCGGCGACCGCCGCGTCCGGATGACGAAGATGATCAACGCCTGGGTCGCCAGGGATTCCACGAACCAGCCGGTCTGGAAAAGCGCCTCCCCGGCGCCGAAGAGGGTCAGCAGGGCGTAGAAGGTCAGGAAATCGAACAGGGAACTGACCGGCCCCAGGACCAGCATGAAGCGGCGGATCAGGTCCATGTTCCAGCGGACCGGACGGGCGATGGTTTCCGGATCGACGCGGTCGAAGGGAATGCCGATCTCCGACGCGTCGTAGAGCAGGTTGTTCAGCAGCACCTGGATCGGCAGCATCGGCAGGAAGGGCAGGACCAGCGCGGCGCCCGCCATGCTCAGCATGTTGCCGAAATTCGAACTGCTTCCCATCAGGATGTATTTGGTGACGTTCTCGACCGTGCGGCGGCCTTCCAGCACGCCGCCGTGGATCACCGACAGGTCGTGTTCCAGCAGGATCAGGCTCGCCGCGTCCTTGGCCACGTCGGCGGCGCCGTCCACCGAGATGCCGACATCGGCGGCGTGCAGCGCCGCCGCGTCGTTGATGCCGTCGCCCAGAAAGCCCACCGCGTGCCCGCGCTGCTTCAGCGCCAGCAGCACGCGCTGCTTCTGCGGCGGCGACAACCGGCAGAACACGTTCACCTTGGCGAGCCGCAAGCGGAGCGCCTCCTCACTCATGGCGTGCAACTCGTCGCCGGTGATCAGCCCGGTCACGGGGATGCCCAGATCCCGGCAGACGTGCCGGGTCACGCGGTCGTTGTCGCCGGTCAGGATCTTCACGGCGACCCCGGCCTTGGACAGGGCGTGCACGGCCGCCGCCGCATCGGCCTTGGGCGGGTCGAGGAAGGCGGCGAAGCCGGCGAACACCAGATCGGTCTCGTCCGTGACCCGCGCTTCCCTCCGGTCCGGCCCGACCGCGCGCGAGGCGATGGCCAGCACCCGGAAGCCGTCCTCGCCCAACTGCTCGAACAGGCGCTGGACGCGCACCCTGGCCTCGGCGTCGAAGGCGCTCGGCCCCCCCGGACCCGGCTCGTAATGGGTGGACAGGCGCAGGACGTCCTCCGGCGCCCCCTTGACGATCAGCAGATGCTGTCCGCCGCGCTCCAGAAGGACGGAGACGCGCCGGCGCTCGAAATCGAAGGGCACCTCGTCGAGTTTGCGCCAATCGACGGCATCCGGCTGGCCATACTCCAGAATGGCGTCGTCGAGCGGGCTGCGGATGCCGCTTTCGAAGCGGCTGTTGAGCCAGGCCAGCCGGAACACCTCATCGCTGTCCCGTCCCTGGGCGTCGATGTGCCGGACAAGACGGATGCGCGCCTCGGTCAGGGTGCCGGTCTTGTCCGTGCACAGGACGTCCATGGCTCCCAGATTGTGCAGCGCCGTCAGCCTCTTGACGATCACCTTGCGTTCGGCGAGGCGCAGGGCGCCGCGGGCCAGCGTCACCGTCACGACCATCGGCAGCAGTTCCGGCGTCAGCCCGACCGCCAGCGCGACGGCGAACATCAGCGATTCCAGCCAGGGCCTGTGGAACAGCACGTTCGCCAGCAGCACGAACAACACCAGGAACACGGTCACGCGCAGGATCAGCAGACCGAAATGGCGCACGCCGATCTCGAAGTCGGTGGGCGGCGGAGGCGCCGTCAGGCTGTGCGCCATCCCGCCGAGCAGGGTGGCGCGCCCGGTCCGCAGGATCACCGCCCGTCCTGTGCCGCTGATCACCGACGTGCCCATGAACAGCGTGTTGGTCGCCTCGCCGGGATCGGCGGCGTGCGGCAGGTCGGCCGCGTGCTTTTCGGTCGGATAGGGCTCGCCCGTCAGCAGCGCCTGGTTCACGAAGAGGTCGCGCGCCTCGATCAGCCGGGCATCCGCCGGCACGAGGTCGCCCGCGGCCAGCCGCAAGACATCGCCCGGCACCAGCCGCTCGACCGGCAATTCGCCTTCCTTGCCATCGCGCAGGACCCTGGCCCGCAGCGCGACCGAGCGACGCAGGTCCTCGATGGCGTTGTTGGCGCGGACCTCCTGAACGAAGTCGAGAACGACACTGACGATCACGATGACCACGACGATGGCGAAGCTGTAGAAGTCGCCGGCCATGGCCGAGAAGCCGCTGGCCAGAAGCAGGATGATCAGAAGAGGGTTGCGCAAGCGGTCGAGGAACTGGAGCCACAACGGCCTCCGCCGCACCGCCGAAAGGTCGTTGGACCCGCAGCGGGCCAACCGCGCGTCCGCTTCGGCACTGCTCAGCCCGCCCGCCGTGCTGCCAATCCCGGCGAGGAGGGTGTCCAGCGGCTGGCTGGCCAAGGCGACGCTGTCGGGATCGCTTTCCATGCCGCCCGTTTCCTTGCACGCTGCGTCCCGCTGCCCACCCCTTTCACTCGTAGCGCAGGGCTTCGATCGGCTGGAGGCGGGAGGCCTTGCGGGCTGGGTAGAATCCGAAGAAGACACCAACCTCCGCGCCAAAGCCAACGGCCAGAAGGATGGCCGACCACCTCAGTCGAGGGCGCGTCGCAGGCGTCGCAGACCTTCCTCGCTTTCCGCCACCGTGCCCCCGGCGTAGCCGAGGCGTGTGGCGAGCAGTGGCGCGCGCTGACCGGTGAAGAGCCGGCCCGGCAGTATCCGGACGCCGGCGGCCCGCGTCCTGGCCGTGAAGGCGGCCGGAGCGAGCGGCGTCCGAAAGCGCACCCAATAGGCCAAGCCGCCTTCCGGTACCGAGAACTCCACCCAAGGTCCGAGTTGCCGCTCCAGGATGGCGGCAAAGCTCCGGCGGCGCTCGACGTAGACCTGTAGCGCCTTGTTGAAGTGGCGGCGAACCTCTCCCTCGTCGATCAGTTCGGCGATGGCCGCCTCCATGGCCGGATCGCCCTGGCGGTCGACGCGCGCGATTCCAAAGGCGAATCGCCGCAGGAGCCGCCGCGGCACCACCATGTAGCCGCTGCGCAGGCTGGGCGTGATGATCTTGGAAAAGGACCCGATGTAGATGATGTTCCCGTCCGGGTTCTGGCTGGCCAGCGGAAGGATTGGATTCCGCGTGAAGTGGAACTCGTGGTCGTAGTCGTCTTCCACAATGATGAAGTTGAACCGGTCGGAAAGGTCGAGCAGATGCCGGCGCCGCTCCGGCGGCATCACCGCTGTTGTCGGATACTGGTGGTGCGGCGTCACGTACAGGCACCGCAGCGGCCGCTGGAGGCAGACACGTTCCAAAGCCTCCGTCACCAGCCCGTGCTCGTCCACCGGGATGGGGATCACCTCGGCCCCCGCAACGCGGAACGCCTCGCGCGCCTGGGGGTATCCGGGGTCCTCGACCGCGACGGCCGTGCCGGGTCCCGACAGCAACGCTGCGACCAGGAAGATCGCCATCTGGCTGCCGCGCGTCAGGCAAATCCGCTCCGGCGAAACCGGAAGGCCGCGGTCGAAATTCAGCATCGTCGCGATGGCTTGGCGCAACGCCGGGCTTCCCAAAGGGTGCTCATCGGCCAAACGGTTGCTGCGGCTCAGTTTCATCAGCGCTCCACGGTATGCCCGCGCCAGCGTGGCCACCGGCACGAGCCGGGTGTCCGGCGCGCCGTCGTCGAAGACGACCATTTCCTTTGGCGGAGAGGGCGGGATCAGCTTGCCCCCGGTCTTTTCGCCGCATCGGTCGTGCGTCGCCTTTCCGCCCGGCGGGGGCAAGGTCGACTCCACGTTTGCGGATACGAAGGTCCCCCGCCGGTTCTGGGTGGTCAGCCAACCCTGGGCGACCAACTCGTCGTAAGCGAGTTGCACCGTCTTTCGGTTGACGCCAAGCGTTGCTGCCAATGCGGCGGTTCCTGGGATCGGAGTGCCCGGAAGAAGACGTCCCACCCTTACACCTTCTGCGACTGCATTAACTATTTGAAGGTAGATCGGAGTTGTGTTGTCTCGGTCGATAATTATTATCAAAGGCCATGGTCTAAGCGTCTGGACCATCTGAAATTCCAAATCTGGGTGATGCGGCCAACTCGTCCTTATTCCATTTTGCCGAGGCCATGTCGAGTCACCTAAGACATAGGCAGCAATCATGCCAACATAAGCGTGCGTCTTTGGGTAGATGTTGCGCCGTATCGGCAGGTCGGCCTTCTAAAGGCTGCATTTTTATCTGCGTAAGGCAGGGGTAGGCACCTCTAATATATGATGAATACATTCGTACTTCATCATGCATATTTGCAACGCTCAGGGCGACGCCTTTCAATCCTTCGAGGGAAGCATGTATCTTGACTTTCATTATTACATCGTCAAAGTTTTGGCGCGAAAGGCCGGATTTGACGAGACCGAGGCGCAGGACATCGCCTATGCCTCGCAATATGTCGACGACGCCTTGGAATACATGCCCATGGACATTTCCGGCCTGCCGGGTCGCGACAACGCCCTGCTGGCACGGGCCGACATCCAACCGCTGCTGGTCGGAACGGGAGCGGATGAGCGGTTCGACGTTGTCTGCACCGCCCATGACGCGTTCACCATGTATGGCGGCGGCCTGCCGCTGGGCCAGAAACACACCTACGTGCCCTTCCACTTCGTTCCGCGGTCGAGGAAGGGAGATCCGGATTTCGACTGGCGCACCGCCCCCGACTGCCCCATCGCCCGCAAACTGGTCGAGATCGCGGTGGACGAGTTGAAGGTCGCCTCCGGCCCCCAGCGCGTCCGCAAGTGCATCAAGCTGGGCATCGCGCTTCACACCTACGCCGACACCTGGGCCCACAAGGATTTCTCCGGCCGTTTCAACGCCGAACACAACGCCGTCGCCGACGCCTTCTACCTGGACGGCGGCGCGTGGAACCGCCTGGACATTTCAGGAAAACCGGCCAAGGCTCCGGAAACCGGCCACGCAAAGGCAAGCTATTTCCCGGACGCTTCGCATCTGCACTGGAAATACAAGAACGGCACCACGCGCGAGCACTTCGACCGCAACAACCCCGTCCTGTTCCTGGAGGCGGCCGAGACGATCTACAAGCATCTGTGCCGCGCGGCGGGCACCACACCCGATTGGAGCGCCATCAGGGGGAAGATCGAGGACTGCCTGCTGTTCGGCGACGGCCCGGATATGAGCAAGCAGGCCGTGGAGCGGAAGAACGACAAGATCCGTGCCACGTTCGGCGATGTCGCTTTCAGTTACGACGAGTACGAATGGAAGGAAGCCGCTCTGATTCCGCTGGAGCAGAAGAACGGCGCCCTGATCGAACTCAGCTTCCGCAGCGACGACCTGAACCTGCGCGAGAGAGGCGGCAATATCAATGTGATCTTCCAATCCGCGGGCGGCCTGGGCAAGAAGCTGGTCTTCCGGTTCAAGGAAGGGGAGAAAAACAATCTCAAATGGTTCTACTTCCACATAGAGGCGTCCGCACAGCGCCACTACGTGCTGGATAACGTCGATCCGATCAGCGAGACCCTGGACCTGTCGCAGGCCAGCAACGTCGTGCACAATGTGGTTGAAGACCTTCTGAACGGTTTGCCCGTGAGGGCGGCCACTGAGCTTCAAAGGAAGAAACACTGGCTGACCATCGCGGTCAAGAACGCTACCCAGTACCCGATACTGTGGAAGGGGCATCACGACGGCGACTTCAGCCATTCCCACGGCCGCTATTGGGACCGCCCGGCAAAGGTGATCCCCTCCTTCGACCGCATGGATTTCTCGGTGTGCGAGCGCGATCAGGCGTTGACCGGCGTCGGCGGCATCGCGCCCTTCGTCCTGCTCAGGCCGGATGGGACCGAACTGCCGATCAACATCGCCTTTTCCGACCCGCTGATCAGCGACGACGTGAATCCCTTGACCCCCCACAAGGTCAAGTGCCGGGCGACGTTCGACAACGATCTGCGGGCGGTGTGGAGCGGCTTGAACTCCCGCTACGAGAACATCGACAAAGGCATCAAGGAGATCAGCGAACAGCGCGACGTCTCCGACACGCTGGCGATCAAGCTGACCACCCGCATCGCGAAGGAGGCCGAAGTGCTCATCGAGATGCGGGGAGCGATCTCGTGCCGAAGCGTGGCGACCGCCACGGCCCCCGACAGCACCACGCTGGACGTGTTCGCGATCTCAGGCGACGGCCTGCTGAGCCATCGCCGCGCCACCGACCGTTGGGGCGAATGGGAGGCGGATTTCGGCGGGGCACAGCGCTACACGCGCGTCGCCATGGGCGGCACGCGCATCGCGGAGGTGTTCGCGGTCCGCTCGGACAGGGTTCTCCAGCACAAAACGTTCGACGGGGCCTGGAGCGAGTGGACGACTCCGAACTTCGGCGGCGGCCTGCCGGACAAGGTGGTCGAGGTGGTGCCGGTGCGCAATCCGAACGGCAACCTCGAAGTCTTCGTGATCGATGCCGACGGTCAGCTTTATCACAACTGGCAGACCGCGGACGCCAAGCTCTGGCACGAATGGCAGCGCCGCGTCGACGCTCCGGCGGTCAAGGCCCTCGCCGCCGGCGGCAGCCAGACCCTGGAGGTGTTCGGCATCGGAGCGGACGACCGGTTGTATCACAGCTGGTTCGACGCCGACGGGTGGCACGATTTCCAACCGTTCGGCGATCTGCCCCCGGCCAGCGCCGTGACCTCCGTGGCGACCGTGACCCACCGGAACATGCTCAACGTCCTTGTCGTCACCGAAGACGGCATCCTCCATCAGACCCGCGCGGATGCCGGCGGATGGAAGGCATGGACCCGCCTGTCCGCCTTCCCGATCGTCAAGGCCGCGGCCGGGGTTTCTCCCCACGATAACATCGAGCTGTTCGCCGTGGGGGTGAGGGGCGAGTTGTATCACCGCTGGTCGGACAACGCCGGGGCCGGCTGGTCCGACTGGACGGTCAGCCCATCCGACGCCCCCCTGGTCAACGACGTCGTCCTTGGCCGCGGCGGCAACATGGAGGCCTTCATCATCCGCAAGGATGACGGAATGCTGTGCCACAACTGGCTGGGATCGGCCGGCGGCTGGCAGAACCGCTGGGCCGTGATGAAGTAGCGCGGCTTCCGCCACGCGCGGTTATGGAGAATGGCGGGGCCGAAAGGCCCCGCCGACACCGTCAGCCTGTCGGTTGGCGACGGTCTCAAGCCGTGTCGCGGAACGCCACCCGATCGGCCCATCACCCGAATTTCCCGCAATGCACCGCAGTCTGGTAGGGTAGGTGCACCTGGAAACATTGCCCGCAATAAGATGGATCGGTGGATGATCAGGAAGCCAGGCCTTTGGCTGTTCAGGATTGCGGCGGTGATCGTTGCGGCCGCGGTTCTTTATGGGCTTTGGCAGTTCCTCCAACCCAGGGGGCTGCCCGCGGGATTGGCCAGCGGCAACGGCCGGATCGAGGCGGTCGAGATCGATATCGCCACGAAAACAGCGGGCCGGGTCGAAGACATCCTGGTCGGCGAAGGGGATTTCGTTACCGCCGGTCAGGTGCTTGCCCGCATGGATACCGACGTGCTGCAGGCGCAGCTCAAGCAGGCCGAAGCGCAGAAACAGCAGGCCGTCGTCGGTGTCGAGACGGCCCGGCATCAGGTGCTCCAGCGCCAGGCCGAGAAGCAGGCGGCGGTTTCCCTTGTGGCCCAGCGCAAGGCCGAGAGGGACGTCGCCCGGAAACAACTCTCCAGATCCCAGGAACTCGAAGCGCGGGGAACGACGTCACAGCAGGTTCTCGACACCGACCGGGCCCGGTTCGAGAGCGCAAACGCGGCCGTCAGCGCGGCAGAGTCGGAGGTTGCGGCGGCCGACGCCGCCATCGCCACGGCCGAGGCCCAAGTCATCAACGCCCAGGCGGCGGTCGATGCCGCCGCGGCCACCATCGAGCGAATCCAAGCCGACATCAGGGACAGCACCCTCCGGTCGCCACGGGACGGGCGTATCCAGTTTCGGGTGGCGCAGCCGGGAGAGGTGCTCGGCGCCGGCGGGCGGGTGCTGAACATGGTCGATCTGAGTGACGTCTACATGACCTTCTTCCTGCCGACGGAGGCCGCCGGACGGGTGAGGATCGGGACCGACGTGAGGATCGTCCTCGATGCAATCCCGCAATACGTCATTCCCGCCAAAGCCACCTTCGTGGCCGATGTCGCCCAGTTCACCCCGAAAACCGTCGAGACGGCCAGTGAACGCCAGAAGCTCATGTTCCGGATCAAAGCCCAAATACCGCCATCGTTGTTGAAGAAATACATCCGCGATGTGAAGACCGGTTTGCCGGGCGTGGCCTATGTAAGGATCGATCCGGAAGCCGAGTGGCCTGACAATCTGCAAAACCTTCTGCAATAAGGGAAACCGCGGAAATGACGGAAGCCGCAGACAACGCCGCATCGACTCCCGTTGCGCGTCTGCGGAACGTCAGTCTGGTTTACGGGAAGGTCCGGGCCATCGATCAGGTCAGCCTCGACGTTCCGGCGGGCCGCATCGTGGGCCTGATCGGTCCCGATGGGGTCGGCAAATCGAGCCTTCTGTCGCTGATTTCGGGGGCGCGCGCCCTGCAGGAGGGGGCGGTCGAGGTGTTGGGCGGCACCATGGCTCAGGCTCTCCACCGGCAGAACATATGCCCCCGCATCGCCTACATGCCGCAGGGTCTTGGCAAGAACCTCTATCCGACACTCTCGATTTCAGAGAATCTCGACTTCTTCGGACGCCTGTTCGGCCAGGACCGGGCCGAGCGTGAGCGCCGTATCGCCGACCTGACGCGGAGCACCGGCTTGGCGCCGTTCGTCGACCGGCCTGCCGGCAAGCTGTCCGGCGGCATGAAGCAGAAATTGGGCCTGTGCTGCGCGCTCATCCATGATCCGGATCTGCTGATCCTCGACGAGCCGACCACGGGCGTCGACCCGCTCTCACGAAGGCAGTTCTGGGAGTTGATCGACCGTATACGGGCAGGCCGGCCCGGCATGAGCGTGGTGGTGGCGACCGCCTATATGGAGGAAGCGGCGCGCTTCGACTGGCTCGTCGCCATGGACGAGGGGCGCGTGCTGGCCACCGGCACTCAGCGGGACCTGCTGGAACGGACAGGAGCCGCGACGCTCGAGGAGGCCTTCATCACGCTCTTGCCCGAAGAGAAGCGCCGCGGGCATAGGGCCGTCGAGATCGTGCCGCGACAGGAGGACGAGTCCGAGATCGCTATCGAAGCGAAGGGCTTGACCATGCGTTTCGGTGACTTCGTGGCGGTCGACCATGTCAGCTTCCAGATCCCGCGTGGCGAAATCTTCGGCTTTCTCGGCTCCAACGGCTGCGGCAAGACGACCACGATGAAAATGCTGACCGGTCTTCTGCAGCCAAGCGAGGGAGAGGCTTGGCTGTTCGGGCAACAGGTGGACGCTCGGAACATCGAAACACGGCGGCGCGTCGGATACATGTCCCAATCCTTCTCGCTCTATTCCGAACTGACGATCCGGCAGAATCTGGAACTGCACGCCCGCCTGTTCCAAGTGCCCGAGGATGTCCTTCCCGGCCGGATCGAGAAGGCGGCGGAGCGCTTCGGTCTCGTTGAGGTGATGAACGAGTTGCCGGATAAGCTGCCGCTCGGACAGCGCCAGCGCCTGTCGCTCGCCGTCGCGATGGTCCACGAGCCTGCCATGCTGATTCTGGACGAACCGACATCGGGTGTCGATCCGATCGCGCGCGATGCGTTCTGGCAGATCATGATCGGCCTGGCGCGTCAGGACAAGGTGACGATCTTCGTCTCGACGCATTTCATGAACGAGGCCGAACGCTGCGACCGCATCTCGCTGATGCACGCCGGGCGTGTGCTTGTCAGCGATACACCGGCGGCGCTCGTTCGAAAGCGAGGCGCCGAAACACTGGAAGAGGCCTTCATCGGATATCTGGAAGAAGCCGTGGCGGAGAGCCGGAAAAGTGAGGCGGAGGCAGGGCAGGAAAACCTGCAGCGGGCAGGGGCTCCCGACGCGGCCCCTCTCCGCCGGTCCGGTGGACGCGCGAAAGGCCGTTTCTTCAACCCGCGGCGCATGTTCAGCTATACCCTCCTGGAAGCGCTGGAATTACGGCGCGATCCCATCCGTGCGACCCTGGCCTTCGTTGGCAGCATTCTGCTGATGTTCATCATGGGCTACGGCATCAACATGGATGTCGAGGACCTGTCCTTCGCGGTTCTGGACCGGGACCAGACCACGGCAAGCCGTGACTACACGCTCAATCTGGCGGGGTCCCGGTACTTCGTCGAGCAGGCGCCGATCATAGACTACGAGGATCTCGACCGGCGTATGCGTGCGGGTGAACTCTCCCTGGCGCTTGAGATCCCGCCGGGCTTCGGACGCGATATCGCCCGGGGGCGGCAGGTTCAGGTCGGGGCCTGGATCGACGGTTCCATGCCGACGAGGGCCGAAACGGTCAGCGGATATGTGCAGGGCATGCACAGCCAGTGGCTCGCCTCCAGGGCCGGGGGGGCAAGTCTCGCGGCCATCGAAACCCGCTACCGCTACAACCCGGATGTCGAGAGCCTGAAGGCCATCGTGCCGGCGGTCATCCCGATCCTGCTGCTGCTGATCCCGGCGATGCTGTCGGCTCTCAGCGTCGTGCGGGAGAAGGAACTCGGCTCGATCGTCAACCTTTACGTCACGCCGGTCACCAAGCTGGAGTTCCTGCTCGGCAAGCAACTGCCCTATGTCGGGCTTGCCATGCTCAATTTCCTTCTGATGGTCGTGCTTGCGGTCACCGTCTTTGGCGTGCCGGTGACGGGGAACGTCCTGGCCCTTTCCGCCGGCGCCGTGCTTTACACCTTTTCGGCGACCGCCATGGGGCTCCTGATGTCCACCTTCATGCGCAGCCAGATCGCCGCGATCTTCGGCACCGCCATTGCAACGCTGATCCCGGCAACCCAGTACTCCGGCATGATCGATCCGGTCTCGTCGATGGAAGGAATCGCCGCGTTCATAGGCGACATCTATCCGACCACACACTTCCTGGCCATGTCACGAGGCGTATTTTCCAAAGCCCTGGGCTTTGAGGATCTTCAATTCTCCTTCGTTCCTCTGCTGATCGCCATACCGGTTCTGATCGGGTTGAGTGCGATGCTCCTGAAGAAGCAGGAAACCTGATCGATGCGGGCATCCAACATCTTGAACCTCGGCATCAAGGAACTGCGTAGCCTTGCCCGGGACCCGATGCTGCTGGTCCTCATCGTCTACTCCTTCACCCTCGCGGTCTATACGGCTGCGACAGCCATACCGGAGACGTTGAACAAAGCGCCGATCGCCATCGTCGATGAAGACCGCTCCCCTTTGTCCGCCCGCATCGTCGGCGCCTTCTATCCGCCGTTCTTCACCCCGCCGATCCTCATCACGCCCGCCGAGATGGATGCCCGCATGGATGCGGGGCTCGACACCTTTGCCCTCGACATCCCGCCCAACTTCCAGCGGGACGTTCTGGCGGGCCGCCAACCCACCATTCAGCTCAATGTCGATGCGACCCGAATGACGCAGGCCTTTTCCGGAAGCGGATACATTCAGCAGATCGTCAACGGAGAGGTCAACGCGTTCATGCAACGCTACCGGGGGGAACAGGCTCTCCCGGTCGAACTCGCTCTGCGGGTGCGCTTCAATCCCGAACTGAACAAAGGATGGTTCGGGTCGGTCGTCCAACTCATCAACCAGGTCACGATGCTGTCGATCATCCTGACCGGCGCCGCACTGATCCGGGAGCGCGAGCATGGCACGATCGAACATCTTCTTGTGATGCCGGTCACCCCGTTCGAGATCATGACCAGCAAGATCTGGTCCATGGCCTTGGTTGTGCTCGCCGCCTGCGCCTTCTCCATCGTCTTCGTCGTCGAGGGGCTGATGGCGATCCCCATCCGCGGTTCCGTCGCCTTGTTCCTCGTCGGCGCGGCCCTGCACCTCTTCGCCACCACGTCGATGGGCATATTCCTGGGGACGGTGGCACGCACCATGCCGCAGTTCGGCATGCTGCTGATCCTTGTGATGGTGCCATTGCAGATGCTGTCGGGAGGTTCGACGCCGCGCGAGAGCATGCCGGTGCTGGTTCAGGATGTTATGCTTGCGGCTCCGACGACGCATTTCGTCACGCTGGCTCAGGCCATTCTGTACCGTGGTGCTGGTGTCGACGTGGTCTGGCCGCAATTCCTGGCGCTCACAGTGATCGGCGTCATTCTGTTCAGCTTGTCGCTGACGAGGTTCCGCAGGACGATCAACCAAACGTAATGAAGGGGGCGATGCCACATCAACTTGCGCAAGGCGGATAATGGCGTGTTTCAGCGAGCACGATCGGGTTCTTGAAAATTTCGTTTGGATGCTCATGCCGGAGGTGCAGGCTTGGGAAGCCACCCTTTCGGACTGGCTGGAGCCATTCCTTGAGGCGCTGGGCGCCGGTTTCCCTGCGGGGGCTGTTCGGACGGACAGAGCGCAAGAGCGTTCAGCCGCTGCCGACGCTCGCCGCGGCGCCTCACCGGCGCACCGGCAGGGGAGGGGAAGCGGCGGGGGAGACGACGGACCACCACCGCAGCCGACGATCCCCGCCGTTCGTCAGGCAATTCTCGCGAAGATCCGCGGCACAGCGTCCCTCCGATGTCCTTGCTGTCGCTCTCGGTTCATCCAAAACAGACGAGAGCAGAACTGCCAACGTCGTGTCAGAGCAGCCCGGCCGCGCGGGCCCACCGGTACTTGGCGCCCAGCACCGCGACCGGCGTCTCGGTCGTGTAAGGGTAGGCCACGACCCCATGGTCGTACAGGTGGCTAGCCGCCTCCTCCACCTGCACATCGCCGGCCAGCGAGGCGACGATGGGCTTCTCGATGCCCTTCGCCTTCATCTCCTCCTTCACCTCGACGACGAGTTTGGCGAACACCATTGGCGGCGTGATGATCGTGTGCCAGTAGCCCAGGATCAATGCGTGGATGCGGTCATCCTCCAGGCCCAGCCGGATGGTGTTCTGATAAGTCGTCGGCGGTTCGCCGCCCGTGATGTCCACCGGGTTGCCGGCGGCGCCGAAGGGCGGGATGTACTTGCGGAACGCGGCGTCAAGGTCCGGCGGCATCGCCATCAGCGACAGGCCGTTGTCCACGCAGGCGTCCGACAGCAGCACGCCCGATCCGCCGGCACCGGTGATGATGACGACGTTCTCGCCCTTCGGCGTCGGCAGAACCGGGATTCCGCGGGCGAATTGCAGCAGGTCCTGCAGGCTGCGCGCCCGCACCACGCCCGACTGCCGCAGCACGTCTTCGTAAATCCTGTCGTTGCCGGCGAGCGCGCCGGTGTGGGAACTGGCTGCCCGCGCGCCGAGCGACGTGCGCCCGGCCTTCAGCACGACCACCGGCTTCTTCTTCGAAACCTGCCTGGCGGCCTCCGCGAAGGAGCGGCCGTCCTTCAGGTCCTCGCAGTGCATGGCGACGACCTGGGTGTTGTCGTCCTGCTCGAAGAAGTACAGCAGGTCGTCCTCGTCGATGTCCGACTTGTTGCCCAGCCCGACGATCGCCGACACGCCCATCTTGGCGGAGCGGCTGAATCCGATGATCGCCATGCCGATTCCGCCGGACTGCGACGACAGCGCCGCTTTCCCCTTCACGTCGTACGGCGTGCAGAAGGTCGCGCACAGATTCTTCGGCGTGTAGTAGAAGCCGTAGATGTTCGGCCCCATCAGCCGCACGTCATATTTGCGGGCGATGGCGACGATTTCTTCCTGCCCTTCGACGTTGCCGGTCTCGGCGAAGCCTGAAGGGATCAGCACGGCACCGGGGATCTTCTTTTCGCCGACCTCGGTCAAGGCTTGGGCGACGAACTTGGCCGGGATGGCGAAGACGGCCACGTCGATGTCGTCCGGCACGTCCTTGACGCTCTTGTAGGCCCTGTAGCCCAGGATGTCGTCGGCCTTGGGATGGATCGGGTAGATCCGCCCCTTGTAGCCGCCGTTGATGAGGTTCTTCATCACGGAGTTGCCGATCTTCCCGTCCTCGGTCGAGGCGCCGATGACGGCCACCGCATCGGGCTTCATGATCCGGTTCATCTGCCGGACGATCTGCTCCTGCGACGGGCGGTAGCGCGGCGTCTTGGCCGCGAAATCCAGGACCACGCGCACGTCGGCGGCGGTGGCGCCGTTCTCCCGGGCGAAGACCGGGTTGAGGTCGAGTTCGGCGATCTCCGGCACCTCGTCGACGAGGCGCGAGACTTTGACGATCACATCGGCAAGCGCTCCGTGGTCGACCGGCTTGCCGCCGCGCACGCCCTTCAGCATCTCCGCGGCCTGGATGCCGTCGAGCATCGACAGGGCTTCCTCGCGGGTGACCGGGGCGAGGCGGAAGGTGACGTCCTTCAGCACCTCGACCAGCACGCCGCCGAGGCCGAAGGCCACCAGCTTGCCGAAACTCGGGTCGGTGATGGAGCCGACGATGACCTCCACTCCGCCTTGCAGCATCTGCTGGACCTGCACACCGATCAGTTCCGCCCTGGGGTCATAGGCGCGGGCCTTCTCCATGATGGTCGTGAAACCCTGGCGGACGGCGTCGGCGTTCTGGAGACCGACCAGAACGCCGCCGGCCTCGGTCTTGTGCAGAATCTGCGGTGACACGATTTTCAGAACGACCGGGAAGCCCATGCCCCGGGCGACGGCGACGGCTTCGTCGGCGCTTTTCGCCAAGCCCTCCTTCGGCACCGGAATGCCGTACAGATCGCAGAGTTCCTTGGCTTCCGGCGCGGTCAGCGCGGTGCGGCCCTCGGCCTTGGCGGTGTCGAGAAGGCGGCGGACGACATCCGTCGTGCGCTCGGCGTGGAGCGGATCGGTGACCGTGGTCATGGCCTTTCCTCCTTTGCAAACTGGCCGGCTCACGTCTGAAGGGGTGAGCTCGGAAAGATTTGTCCTGAAAAACTTGTCCTATCCGGTGGTGAGGGGCCTCCGCGCGGCGCCGAGCGCGCCGCTGCCGCGGACCTCTGCGATGCGCCGTTCGTCGAAGCCCAGCACCTCGCGCAGGATTTCGTCGGTGTGCTCGCCCAGCAGCGGGGAGCGGGTGACCTCGGTCGGGCTGTCCGACAGCTTGATCGGGTTGCCGACCGACAGGTACGTGCCGCGCGTGGGGTGATCGACCTCGACGATGGTGCCGGTCTCGCGCAGCGACTGGTCCTCC
>JAEYPE010000203.1 GCA_023411035.1 Pseudomonadota bacterium | reverse complement strand
GGCCATGGCACCCCCGGCCGCTCCGGCTATGCCGGCCTCTCCGCCCGCTTCTGACCATCTTGCCCGGAGCCAGCATCATGACCGCCCTATCCCCGTCCACCGTGATCGATGAACCCGGCATGGGCCGGGTCGAGATTTTTCCGCTGCCGACCGATCAGAACCTGCTGTTCGCCCTGCTGAAGGACGCCTTCGAGGTGTGGTGGCGCGACATCGTCTTCGGCACGCTGGTTCAAGGCGCCGTCTTTGAAATCCGCGCCCCCAACGCCCCCCGCAAGGTCTCGCTGTTCGACGGCTATCTCACCGTCGATTTCGGATCCTGGCATTTCCATGTCTGCATCGGGCCTCACCAGGGCTCGCCGCGCAACCCGGTCACGCCCGAGCTGGCGCACGCGCGGCGCACGGGACGGGCTGAGATGTACCGGGTGCTGAGCGAAGACGGGAGCCCGCGCAGCTGGGGCCTGCGCCTGTTCAACGGCCTGGGTGAGCAGCAGATGACCCTGTTCTTCCCCAATCCCTTCCTGGGGGACAACGACCGCATCCTGAAGGAACCGGATTGGACCCGGCTGTCGATGTGGGACGCCTTTCGCCAACGCTATCTAGGGCTGGAGCCCGACCCGGTCGATCGCACCGGCCGGGGTTTCCGATGCGGCGGATGAGGCTGGCGGTGTTCCTGACCGTGCTCTGCCTGGCCTTGCCGGCGACCGGCGTGCCGGCACGCGCCGGCGGGCCACGGGCGGCGTCGGCGACGGTCTGCGGCGACCAGTACCTGCTCAAGCTGGCCGACGCGGACCAGATCGCCGCGCTGTCGCCTGACGCCGACAACCGCTGGCTGTCCCTGCTGGCCGACGCGGCGAGCCCCTTTCCCCGGCTGCGCCCGAGCGCGGAGGCTTATGTCGCCGCCGGGGTGGAGGTGGTCCTGGCGAACACCTGGAGCGACCACAAGACCATGGAGCTTCTGGAGCGCTTCGGCGTCCGCGTCGTCCGCATTCCGCTGGTGGAAAGCTTCGAAGAGGTGGAGCCGGTGACGCGCATGGTGGCCGAAGCGCTGGGGCATCCGGAACGCGGCGAGGCGCTGAACGCCGCCATCCGCGCCCGGCTGGCCGAACGGCGGGCGGAGGCGGCCGGCATGGGCCGGGCGGCGCTTTACCTGCGGCCGGGCGGCGGCAGCGCCGCGGCCGGCACCTTCGTCGATGCCGTGATGGCGGCCACCGGGCTCGCCAACCGCGCCACCGAGGACGGGCGGCGCGGCTGGACCAGTTACGACCTGGAACAGATCGTGCTGTCCCCGCCGGAGCTTCTGGTGACCAGCTTCTTCGACAGCCCCGACCGCTCGCTGCGCCGCGCCTTCGGCAACCATCCGGCCTTCACGCGCCGTGCGGCCGCAACGCCGATGGTGGAGGTGCCCGGCCGGACCTGGGTGTGCAGCGGCTGGATTCTGATCGAGGCGGTCGACGCGCTCGCCGGGGGCCTGCGCCGTCACCCCCCTGTCTCCCTGATCCCCCTGACCCGAGAATCCCCGTGATGCCTGTGTTTCGTTCCCTGAACGGGTGGCTTGCCGTGCTGGTGCTGGTGATGGCCGGCGCCGGGCTGTCCGTCGGCTCCGTGCCGCTCAGCCCCGCCGAGGCGCTGTCGGCTCTGGCCGGGGACGGCGATCCCCGCATGGTCGCCATCCTGCGGGAAATCCGCCTGCCCCGTCTGCTGCTGGGGCTGGAGGTGGGCGCCGCCCTCGGCCTGTCCGGGGCGGCGCTGCAAGGGCTGCTGCGCAACCCGCTGGCGGAACCCGGACTGATCGGGGTGTCGTCCTGCGCCGGGTTGGGGGCGGTCGTCGCCTTCCATTTCGGTCTGGCATCGCTGTGGTCGTTCGCGTTGCCCGCCATGGCGATGGCCGGCGCGCTGGTCGCCACCGCGCTCCTGCTGGCCATCGCCGCCCGGACCGGTGGAAGCCTGACCCTGATCCTGTCGGGCATCGCGCTGTCCAGCCTGTCGGTCGCCCTGACTTCCCTGGCGCTGAATCTGGCTCCCAACCCCTACGCGGCCACCGAAATGATTCTGTGGCTGATGGGATCGCTGAAGGATCGCACGCCGGACGACGCCCTTGTGGCGTTCCCTTTCATCCTGGCGGGCTGCGGGCTGCTGCTGGCCACCCGGGCCGGCCTGGACGCCCTGAGCCTGGGCGAGGACACGGCCCGCAGCCTCGGCGTCGATCTGGTCCGCCTGCGCGTGCTGGTGATCGGCGGGACGGCGGCGGCGGTCGGGGCCGCGGTGTCGGTGTCCGGGTCCATCGGTTTCGTCGGGTTGGTGGTCCCGCATCTGCTGCGTCCCCTGGTGGGGCATGAGCCGAGCCGGCTGCTGCTGCCGAGCGCGCTCGGCGGGGCGGCGCTGGTGACGGCGGCCGATCTGGTCACCCGGTTGATCCCAACCACGCAGGAGGTGATGCTGGGCGTCGTCACGGCGTTGATCGGGACTCCTTTCTTCCTGATGCTGATCCTGCGCGCGCACCGGGAGGCGCCGTGACCATGTTGGAGATCCGCGCTCTCACCGTTCGACAGAACCGGCGCACGGTCCTGGCCGGGGCCTCCTTCACCGCCCGCCGAGGCGCCGTCACCGGGCTGATCGGGCCGAACGGCGTCGGCAAAACCACGCTGCTGCGCGCCATCGCCGGCCTGCTGCCCCATGACGGCGAGGTGACGTTCGATGGTCTCCGGCTTCCGGCGGGCGCCCGCGAGCGCGCCCGCCTGATCGGCTATCTGCCGCAAGGACACGCGGTCCATTGGCCGCTAACCGTGCGCCGCACCGTGGAGCTGGGGCGTCTGCCCCATCTGGGGCCGCTCGGCCGGCTGCGTCCGGACGACGTTGCCGAAGTTGACCGGGTCATGGAGGCGACGGGTATCGCCGCATTGTCGGCACGGACGGTGTCCAGCCTGTCGGGTGGCGAACGAGCGCGGGTGATGCTCGCCCGCGTGCTTGCCGGCGGCGCGCCGCTGCTCCTGGCGGACGAACCGGTGGCGGCCCTGGACCCCGGTCACCAGCTGCGTTTGATGGCCCTGTTGCGCGACGAGGCCGTGGTGCGGAACCGCGCCGTGTTCGTCGTCCTGCACGATCTGTCGTTGGCCGCCCGCTGCTGCGACCATCTGGTGCTCCTGATGCCCGATGGCCACTGTCTGAGCGGACCGACCCCATCGGTGCTGATGCCCGGCCCGCTGGCCAAGGCTTACGGCGTTCCTTTCCTGGTGACGCAGGCGGCCGGCGTGCCGCTGGTCATCCCCACGTTATCCCCAATCACCGAAACCGGAGTTCCCAGCCATGCCCGTTGACGTCATCGTCTGCGAAACCTGCCGCCCGCCATTGCCGGACACATCGCCGGACAAGGACGCGGCCGACCTGTGGACCGGAGCAACGTTCGCGGCCCTTCTGCGGGGAGCGCTTGCCACGGCGGGCGATGCCGAAGACGTTTCGGTCGGCACCATGCGCTGCCTGATGAGTTGCCGCCGCCCCTGCGCGGTGGTCATCCGTTCTCCCGACCGCATGAGCTATGTCCTTGGCGATCTGCCGCCCGAGCCCAACGCGGTGCAGGCCCTGCTGGACTATCTGGCCTCCTACCGACGCTCCACCGATGGGATTGTCCCCTATCGTGACTGGCCCGCCGGTGTGAAGGGGCGTTTCATTGCACGCATCCCGCCACTTCCGTTGCGCTGATCGCGATCGGCATGGCCGTCGGCAGGTCAGAAGCAGGGCGCGTTGGCCCGTCGCCGCTTGGGTGATGTCGGATTGCCGTGGGCAAGAGCGGCAGACATGCGCCGTGATCAGCCGGAACTCACGCTGCCCGTGCGCTACGCCCGACGGGGTGACTGGGCAATTTCTACAGCGGGGATCGGCAAACAAAGGGCCGTTTGCTTTACTCCGCCTGCGTCGTCGTGGACGCCTCGTCGCGCCGCCACCGATGTGGTAAAGGAATCCGGTCAGTCTTTCATCGTCTGGTATCGAGCACGGACCACGGGTTTCCTGCCCAACCGGGGGCTTGGCCCATGCTGATCGGCTACGCACGGGTCACGTCCGTCAAGGTGGTGGAAATTGGGAGGTGGTCAGGAGCGTCGTCGATCAGGCCGCCTTTGCGGCTGGTAGAGCGGTGATGGCGGGTTCGTTGGCCGGTGCGATGCCGCTCATGGTTTC
>JAEYPE010000199.1 GCA_023411035.1 Pseudomonadota bacterium | reverse complement strand
GGGCCGGGCCCGGGCTACGCTATGGGAGGGCTTCGCCCGGCCCCGGCCCGATCCTTCATGGGCGCTTTTCCACCACGCCCCTGGACGTTACCCCCGGCCACGGCCACGGCCACGGCCGGGCGCCGCGGGAACAAGCCCGGACGGCGGGTTCGGTGCCCCCGCTTCTCACCGACCCGCCGAGCGGTTGATCTTCGTCTCGGCCTTTGGGGCGGAAAGCGGTTCCGGTGGCCTCGCGACGCTTGCCCCGCCGATGTCGGTTGCATGCCGAAGTGGTGTCGGTGCAGCGAGGCCCGCACAGACGCAGCGAAGCCCGACACGACCGTTGATCAGGCGATGCGGACGGAGTTCGGGCGTGCTTGATCGATCATCCGGTTCAGGATGGTGACGCCAATGGCGGCTTCAGTTTGCCGGTCGGGCACCGTGCGTGCACGCCGCTGGTCGTCGAGGATGCGTTTGGAACGCGCCGTCGCGGTTTCCACCTATGCCCGATCGCCATAGTTGGTCTGCCTTTGCCAGCCCAGCCGCCCGTGCTCGGCCAAGCTCTGGATGTGGCGATCCCGCTCAGTCAGGGCGATTGCGGCGGTCTCGCTCAGGACCGTCGTGGCGCGCGGAGGGATGACCACCCGACCGCCGGCATCACGGGCGGCGATGGTTCTGGTAGGCCGTCGGCCATGACGGTGTCGATTGGGCCGCTGGCCTGGTTGAGCAGCGGCCCGACCGGGGAGGCGTCACTGTCGCTGGTGGTTATCAGCGTGGCCGCGACGATGGTGTTGCTGGCGGCATCCACCGTGGGATGGAGTTTGCGCCAGGTCCGCGGCCCGCGCACGCCATGCTTGTCGCAGTGCCACTCGCCGGCCCCGTAGAACTTCAATCCGGTGCTGTCGATCACCAGCGTGACCGAGCCCGCCGGCAGGGCCGTGGCCGGCACCAGCGTCAGGCGCGCCGCGCGGCGACTGATCGTGGTATGGTCGGGAACCGGCAGGGCCAGGCCCAGCATGTCCAGCAATCAGCCGAGCAGCACCTCGGTCTGGCGCAACGGCTGATGAAACACCAGACGGACCACGAGGGCTGTTTCGATAGCCGTCTGCGAGTAGCGCGCCTGCACACCGGGCGTCATCCGCGGCGCCGCCAGGCAGCGATCACCTCGTCGCTGACCCAAAGCATCAGACTGCCGCACCGGCGCAGCCCGGCTTCGTACGCCGCCTAAACCGTCACTTTGAACCGCATCTTCTGGATGTGATGGCGCCGCGCGTCGTGGTGTTTGTTCGGCATCTCGAGGCTGACCAATCCGGGGATCAGGAAAGGCGTCCTTCTGCACGGTGACCCAGGACCAGCAATCCAGAACCTCGCTGCACCAACGCCGGGGGGCGGATCTCCGCAGTCGCCAAGGCAAAGGTGCAGCAAGGCCATGGACATCGCCTGCTGGTTGAGGCACCTTCTTGGGCGAAAATGATGGAGCTGCGATCGCCGGGGAAGAGTGATCGCTTGGCGCCTGAACGGCTCTCGTCGTAATGTCTGCTATGAGGAGCGAATGAGGTGCGCGGCGGAGTCGAGAAGCAGATCGAATATGTCGAAAGCCGTCTCTATTGGAATGGTTTCATCAACCACAGCCTCATTCAGTCCGCGTCGGCCAACTTCACGAAGCAAACCGATGTTCAAATCGCCTGCCGACATGAACTAGCCTCTGCAAACGCGGGCCACGAACATTCACGAAATAGCTACGCAATCGCAGATAGCCTCTGCCCAGCAGTCGCCCAATCCGATGCCTGAGATCATCTCCCATAGCTTCGATATGGTCATCGACGAAATCGGTTTTGTCGCCGAGACTTATCACAGACTGCTGCTCCTTGTCTCGCAACCACCCGCTGAAGCCAGCCGATTGATTGCCAACATCGGTGCCCATCTCAATTGTCCCGTTACAAATCTGAACGCGGAACTGTCATCCGCCTTGCTGGACCTGTCGCACCGACAGCGTCAGTTGAAGGCTCACAAGGTCGTCGGCGATATCGTCGACGACGAAGCCGCCGATCTGGTCCTGTTCGACCACACCGACATCCTGTTCAGCCCCGCCCTGCAACTGGATGCCGTCGCCCTGCTCAAGAGCCTGTCCCGGAACAAGACGGTGGTGGCGACTTGGCAGGGAGAAATCAGGGGCGGAAAGATTCAACACGCCGAGGAATGGCACCCGGAGTACCAGAGCCATTCCATCGACGACGTCCGGATTATCGCCGTCGATAGGTGTGAGCACCGCGACGGCTGGAAGCATTCAGGGGGAATATTCGACGTATGAAGTACGGTGATTTAGTCCATTTCGACCCTATTGAAACGGTCATCGAACTCCGGCATGCCGACAAAGCGGAGAAGGCCCAGTCCCTGGTTGAAACGTTCGTCATCTCCGAGGAGATGGCGGATCGGCTGAAGACGGTCATCTTCCCCAACCTGCAATTCGAGAACCCGCAGGACAACAAGGGCCTGCTCGTCGTCGGCAACTACGGCACCGGTAAGTCCCACCTGATGGCCGTGGTGTCCGCGTTGGCGGAGAACGGCAACCTGCGCACCCTGGTCCGTGACGAAGGCGTCCGGGACGCCGCCATGGCGGTGTCCGGCAAATTCAAGGTCGTCCGCACGGAGATTGGCTCCACCCGCATGTCGCTGCGGGACATCATCGTCCAGGAACTGGAAGGCCATCTGGCCGACCTTGGCATCACCTACACCTTCCCGTCAGCCGAGAGGTTGACCAACCACAAGGGCGCCTTCGAGGAGATGATGCGGGCGTTCAATGAGGAATACCCGGATCACGGCCTGCTCATGGTCGTCGACGAGCTCCTCGACTACCTGCGTAGCCGCAAGGATCTGGAACTCATCCTCGACCTGGGCTTCCTGCGTGAAGTCGGCGAGGTCTGCAAGGACCTCCGCTTCCGCTTCGTCGCAGGCGTCCAGGAAACCGTCTTCGAGAACTCGCGTTTCGCTCATGTGGCCGATGCCGTCCGCCGCGTCCAGGCCCGGTTCGAACAAATCCTCATCGCATCGCGCGACATCAAGTACGTCGTCGCCGAACGTCTGCTGCAAAAGACCACCGACCAACAATCCAAGATCCGCGCGCATCTGGCCCGCTTCTCCAAGTTCTACAGCCGGATGAACGAGCAGATGGACGAGTACGTCCGGCTGTTCCCAGTCCACCCGGACTATTTCTCGACCTTCGAGCGCGTGGCCGTCGCCGAGAAGCGCGAGGTGTTGAAGACCCTGTCTGTGGCCATGCGCCGCATGCTGGCTGACGACGTGCCGTCCGACAATCCGGGGCTGCTGGCCTACGACCAGTATTGGACCACGCTGTCGACCGACGCCTCATTGAAGGCTGACCCGAAGATCAAGGACGTCATCACCTGCTCGACGACCCTGGAAGACCGCATTGACAAGGCCTTTACCCGTCCGCAGTACAAGCCTCTGGCCAAGCGCATCATCCACG
Source organism: Pseudomonadota bacterium (assembly GCA_023411035.1). Lineage (GTDB taxonomy): Bacteria > Pseudomonadota > Alphaproteobacteria > Azospirillales > Azospirillaceae > Azospirillum. Next base: position 12,687 of record JAEYPE010000199.1, on the reverse strand, counting down.
CACTGTCGGTCCACCGCCTGACCACCGGCGACATTTACCGCCCGCTGGGCGCCACGCCCGACGAATTGCGCGACGGCCTGTGCCTGTTCCAGCCGGGCATCGAGGGGATGGGCGGCGATCCGGCCGAGGACCTGCTGACCCAGGTTCAGGCGGCGATCCGCGAGATGCACAAGACCGTGTCCGGCCAGTTCCTGACCATCAACAAGGAGAACGGACAGGTCTATCTTGACCTTCAGAAGACCGACGACTACGACGCGCTGATCGACAAGCGCGCCGAGTCCTTGAGCGACGACCAGCTCGACCGGCACTACTTCAGCGCCCTGAAGCAGGCGATGGAGCTGACCGACACCCCCACCAAGGTGCCCGGTTTCCATCTCTGGCAGCAGGAACTGGAATGGCGCGAGCGCATGGTCACTCGCCAGGGCTACCTGTTCTTCGGCACCCCGAACGAGCGCGCCACAGCGATTCCCGCGCGCGATTTCTACGTCTACTTCATCCAACCCTTCGAGCCGCCGCCCTTCAAGGACCAGCACAAGGCCGACGAGGTCATCCTTCGCCTAACCGACAGGGACGATGCCTTCAACAAAGCCCTGCGCGGCTATGCCGGTGCGGTGGAGCAGTCCCAGTCGTCTTCGGGCCAGGCCAAGGACATCTATGACGCCAAGGCCCGCGGTTATCTGAAGGACATGGTCGGTTGGCTGCGCGAGCACGCCACCCGCAGCTTCACCGTCACTCACCAGGGCAAGACCAAGCCCATCCTGGAATGGCTGAAGGGAAGCTCCATCCGCGACCGGCTGGGCCTGACCGGCAACGATACGGCCGACTTCCGGCAGATCATCATGCTGGTGGGCGCCGTGTGCCTGTCCAAGTGGTTCGAGGAACAGGCGCCGGAGTACCCGAACTTCACGCGCCTGATCACCAACGACACCCGCCGCAGCGCGGTTCAGGACGCGCTCCGCGCGCTCGCGGGCGGCACCCGTACCCAGGTGGCCAACGCCGTCCTCGAGGCGTTGGAACTGCTCGATGGCTCCAAGGTCGAACCGACCCGGTCCCGCTTCGCCAACCACGTCCTGGCCAAGCTGAAGGCCAAGGGCCAGGGACAGGTGGTCAACCGGTCGGAGCTGATCGAGGACGTGGGCGGCGTCGAGTATTTTGCGCCCCAGCCCTACCGCCTCGAACCGGAATGGCTGCTGGTGGTGTTCGCGGGGCTGATCAACGGCGGCCACATCGTGCTGAGCATCCCGGGCGAGAAGGTCGACGCCATCAAGCTGAACGTGCTGGCGGGCACGCCCCTCGAGGACGCCCTTCAATGGAAGCATATCGAGCAGCCCAAGGACCTGAACCTGCCCGCCATCAAGGCGCTGTTCGACCTGCTGGGCTTGCAATCCGGCTTGGCCAACAACGTGGCAAAGGGCGAGGAGGCACCGGTCCGGCAGCTTCAGGACCGACTCGCGACCTCGGTCAAGCGGCTGGTCGAAATCAGACACCAGATCGCCACCGGCCTTCCCTTCTGGAAGACCACGGTTATCGACGGCGCCGAGCGCGACCGCATCCTCGGAGAGCTCGATGGGGCCAAGAAGTTTTTGGAAGGGGTGCAAGCTTTCAACACCCCCGGCAAGCTGAAGAATTTCAAGGATGACGAGGCGTCCGTGCAGGGCCACGCTCGGGCGCTGGACGTCTTGTCCCAAGCCGAGCGGCTGGTCAACCTAGTGCGTGATCTGGGCCCTGCCGTGTCTTACCTGTCGGAAGCGGAGATGGTTCTGCCCGCCGCCCATCCCTGGGTGCAGTCGGTGGCTACCCTGCGCAGCGACGTCACCGCTGAACTGAAGGATGAGGCGCGCCGGAGCGAAGCCGGGTTCGTCAAGTCAGTAAAGGACCGTGTCGGCCAGTTGCAGCGCGACTACGTCAAAGCCTATGGCGATCTGCACACGAAGGCCCGCCTGGGCCCTAGCGACGAGAGCAAGCGGACGCGGATCACCCGTGACCACCGCCTCGACACCCTGCGCGCGCTGGTCACCATCGACCTGTTGAACAAGACGGAGCTGACCGACTTCCAGGGCGAATTGGCGTCGCTCAAGGAATGCTCTAAGCTGACCGAAGCCGACCTTGCCAACCAGCCCACCTGCCCGCACTGCGGGTTCCGCCCCGAGAGCGAGAAGGTCGATGTGTCGGCGTCGCAGCGCCTGGACCAGTTCGACCAACGCCTTGACACCATCCTGACCAGTTGGACCCAGAACCTGTACTGGAACCTGAAGGATCCGACCGTGGCGGCCTCCCTAGACCTGCTGGCCCCGCAGAAGCGGTCGCTGGTGGATGACTTCGTGAAGGAGCGCATCCTCCCCGATCCAGTCGACCAAGCCTTCGTGGCGGCCGTCTCCGAAGCCTTGAAGGGACTCCAGAAAGTGGTGCTGACCGGCGAGCACATTCGCGAGGCCCTGCTCAAGGGCGGCTCCCCTACCGGCGTCGACGACCTTGCCGCCCGGTTCAAGACCCTGCTCGACGAGGCCACCAAAGGCATGGAGAAGAGCAAGGTGCGTGTGGTGATCGAGTAACCCAAAGGTTTCAGGAATTTCCCCATCATGACCACCAAGACCACCACCGGCCAGCTTTTCACCCCGGAACAACCCGACCTCCTGGATGCGTCCTACGAGGAGCAGGTAACTAGGAAGAAGGCGCAGCCGGTGGAATGCCTGGGGCGGACCTTTCCGTCCGACCAAGCCCGCCGTGAACACTTCCTCGGTCTGCTGCGGGAGAAGCTGAAGGATCCGGAATTCCGTAAGCAGCCTGGTTTCCCGGTCGGCAGCGACGAGGACATCCTGCGCCTGTCGGACCCGCCATACTACACCGCCTGCCCAAACCCGTTTCTATCGGAATTCGTCCGCGTCCACGGTACGGCCCATGATCCCGATACCCACGACTACAAGCGCGAACCGTTCGCTGCCGACGTCAGTGAGGGCCGCGCGGAGGCGATTTACACCGCCCACAGCTACCACACGAAGGTCCCGCCCAAAGCTATCGCTCGGTACATCCTGCACTACACCAAGCCGGGTGACCTGGTGTTGGACGCCTTCTCCGGCAGCGGCATGACCGGCGTAGCCGCCGCGATGTGCGGTGACTGGAACGTGGCCCGCGAGTTCGGCGGCGAGGCGGGAGCCCGTAGGGCGATCCTGTGCGACCTTTCGCCCGTGGCGACCTTCATCGCCTCCAACTACCTGAATCCGCCCGATGCCAACGCCTTCGCCAAGGCAGCTGACAATCTTCTAGACAAGGTGGAAAAGGAATTGGGCAGCCTGTGGCATGCCAAGGACGAGAACGATGAGCTCTGCGCCATCGAGTACCAGACCTGGGCCGAGGTGATGACCTGTCCGCATTGCCAGCAGTCGGTGTCGACGGTCAATTTTATCGGTACGACCGATGAAGTCGGCACCGCCCAGGAATTCCCGTGCCCCCATTGCCAGGGGTTGGTCAGCAAGGCTCCTTCCAAAGCCAGCAAGGCATCAAAGCTGGAACGCCGCCTGCGGGCCCGCATGGATGCGGCCCTCGGGGAAGTCATCAACGTGCTGCCGCGCAAGCCCCTCGTGGCACAGGCCGTCAAGAAGGGCACGCGTTGCAGCCTGATGTTGGATGAAGCCGACCAACAAGCCCTGATGGCATTGGAGCCGACATCCCCACACTGGTTCCCCACCGACCGACTAATCGACGGGGAGCAATTCAGGGTGAAGGATTGCTGCGGCAATAAGGGTGTGACTTACATCCATCATTTCTATCTGCCACGGCAGCTCAAAACCTACGCCGCCTTGTGGAACGCGGCCACGGAAACCGCAGATCCCATCATGCGCAGGGCCCTGATGTTCTTCGTCGAGACCAATGGTCTCGGTATGACAGTGCTAAACCGGTACAGCCCGAATCATTTCTCCCAGGTAAACAGAACTCTCTCAGGAACACTGTACATCCCGTCGATGCTCTCCGAATGCAGCCCGCGATACATATACGGAAACAAAAAGAAAAAGCTGACAAAGGTCTTTGGTCTGCTGCGCCGCCTTGTGACCAAAGAATACGCGGTAACAACCCAGAGCAGCACGAACCTCTCTGGCATCCCGTCGAACAGCATCGACTACGTCTTCGTCGACCCACCATTCGGCCGGAATCTGCAATATTCCGAATTGAACCAGATTTGGGAAGCGTGGCACAGAATCAAGACCGATCGTGCGCCGGAAGCTGTGATGGACGTTGCCCGGAAGCGTGAAGCTCCCGAATACACCAACATCATGCGCGAGGTATTCCAGGAGCTTTTTCGGGTGCTGAAGCCGGAGCGATGGATGACGGTTGAGTTCCATAACTCCTCCAATGTCGTCTGGCTGGCCATCCAGGAGGCCATCCTGAGTGTCGGCTTCGTAATCGCCGACGTGCGCACGCTGGACAAGGGTGGCGACACCTATATGCAAACACGTCTCGGAGCGGTGAAGCAGGATCTGGTCATCTCGGCGTACAAGCCCAGCGTCGCCTTGGAGCGTTCATTCCAGATTGCGGCGGGGACGGCCTCGGGCGTCTGGTGCTTCATCGACGAGCACTTGGCGCAGCTGCCGGTGAGCGTGTCGTCCGAGGAGGGCGTCATCGACGTTCTCGCCGAACGCCAGGACTATATGCTGTTCGACCGCATGGTGGCCTTCCATCTCCAGCGCAATGCTTCCGTGCCCCTGTCGGCCTCCGAGTTCTTCGCAGGGTTGGAAGCCCGTTACCGGAAGCATGACAACATGTACTTCCTGACAGGTCAGGAGGATTCCTATCTGGTGAAGCGCGAGAAGGCGGGACAAGTCCGCCAGTTCGAACTATTGCCGCTTGATGAGTCGTCGACCATCCAGTGGCTACGTCAGCGTTTGGACAAGCGACCGAGCACCTATCCGGACCTTCACCCGGACTTCATGCGCCTGTCCGCAGGATGGGCACGGCACGAAAAGCCGGTGGAGCTGATCCATGTGCTCGAGGAGAACTTTCTTCACTACGACGGCACGGGCGACGTCCCCAGCCAGATCCATGCCTACCTATCGTCCAACTACAAGGACTACCGGAACAAGGACAAGGGCGACGCCGAACTCCGCGCCAAGGCCAAGGACCGCTGGTACGTCCCCGATCCCAACAAGCTCCAGGACTTGGAGGCGAAGCGCGAGAAGCAGTTGCTGCGCGAGTTTGACGATCTGATTGCGTCCAAGGAGAAGCGGATCAAGCAGCCGCGGCACGAGGTCATCCGCGCGGGCTTCAAGCGGGCCTGGGGGCTGAAGGACTACGCCACCATCAAGGCCGTCGCCGCCAAGGTCCCCGAGGAGGTCATCCAGGAGGACCAGCAGTTGCTCATGTGGTACGATATGGCGATGACCCGCCTCGGCGACGACGCCTTCTGAGGCGGGAACCGGCGATGGTCGACGGCGGGGAGCGGCATGGAGAGGCATGGCGCTGGAGCAAGGACTACCGGCAGATCTGCCACGTCATCGAGCGCGAGACCCTGTGGGGACAGACCTTCTGCCGCGTCTGGCTGACCGGGCAGGACGCGGTCGTCCGGGTGGCGGCCGACAGCCTGGAGCCGCTTGACCGGCCGTCCTCGGCCGAGGCCGACCGCGTCGCCTACCTGGCTGCGGCCGCGCGGGTGTCGGAGGCGGTCGAGCATGACACCCTTCTGGCGCCCATCGCCGCCTCGGTGGTGCCGCTGCCGCACCAGATCAAGGCGTTGTCACGTGCCGTGTCCGACGACCGCGTCCGCTACCTGCTGGCTGACGAAGTGGGCCTCGGCAAGACCATCGAGGCGGGCCTCATCATCCGCGAGCTGAAGCTGCGCGGGCGGGCAAAGCGGGTACTGGTGTTGGCGCCCAAGGGGCTGGTGACCCAGTGGATGTCGGAGATGAAGACCCACTTCAACGAGGACTTCCATCTCCTGCTGCCCAACGACTTCCCCGCCTACCGGCGCATCACCGGCCAGGACAACATCTGGGCGGCCTTCGACCAGGCCATCGTCCCCATGGACTCGGTGAAGCCGTTGGACAAACGGCGGGGCTGGAGCGGGGAGCGCATCGCCCAGTTCAACCGCGACCGCTTCAACGACCTGATTTCAGTCGGCTGGGACTTGGTCATCGTCGACGAATCCCACCGCTTGGGCGGCAGCACCGACCAGGTGGCGCGGTTCAAGCTGGGACAGGGCTTGTCCGAGGCAGCGCCCTACCTCCTTCTGCTGTCGGCGACGCCACATCAGGGCAAGACGGACAACTTCCACAGGCTAATCTCGCTCCTCGACGCTAAGGCATTCCCCAACGAGGCCAGCGTCACGCGGGAGCGGGTTTCCCCCTATGTCATCCGTACCGAGAAGCGCAACGCCGTCGACGGCCAGGGCAAGCCGCTGTTCCGCCCGCGCCGCACCCAGTTGCTGCCGGTGAAATGGCAGCCCCGACACGAGTTCCAGAACCAGCTTTACGACGCCGTCACCGACTATGTCCGGTTCGGCTATAACCAGGCACTCAAGCAGAAGAAGCGGCATATCAGCTTCTTGATGATCTTGATGCAGCGTCTGGTGACATCCTCCACGGCGGCGATCCGCGCCACGCTGGAACGGCGCCTGGAGGTGCTGGCTGGCCCGGACGACCAGATGACGCTCTTCCCCATGGACGAGGACGAGTTCGCCGACCTGAACGCCCAGGAGGCCCTGGACGCGCTGATCACCGTCCGCTCGGCCAACCGGAACGAGAAGGCGGAAATCCAGACGCTGCTCGAGCTTGCCAAGCGCACCGAGATGAACGGGCCCGACGTCAAGACCGAAGCCCTGCTCGACACCATCTACCGCCTTCAACAGGAGGAAGGCAATCCCGCCCTCAAGGTGCTCATCTTCACCGAATTCGTCCCCACCCAGGCCATGCTGGCGGCCTTCCTGGAGAAGCAGGGCTTCGACGTCGTGGCCCTGAACGGCTCCATGGACATGGACGAGCGCAAAGAGGTCCAGCGGGCCTTCGCCGAGCGCGCCCGCGTCCTGATCTCCACCGACGCCGGTGGCGAGGGCCTGAACCTGCAATTCGCCCACATTGTCATCAACTTCGACATGCCCTGGAGCCCGACTCGGCTGGAACAGCGCATTGGCCGCGTCGACCGCATCGGACAGAAGCACGTCGTGCGCGCGCTCAACTTCACCCTCAAGGACACGGTGGAGGCACGGGTGCAGGAAGTCCTCGAGGAGAAGCTCGCCGTCATCCTCGACGAGTTCGGCGTGGATAAGGCAAGCGACGTGCTCGACTCAGCGCGCGCCGACCGCATGTTCGACGACATGTATGTCGAGGCGGTCATCGCACCCGAGCAGCTCGACAAGCTGGTGGAGGGCGTTGTCGATCAGGTGCGCACCGACGCGCAGACGGGCCGCAGCGCCTCCGCCATCCTTGGTGACAGCCAGGAGGTCGATCCTGGGGAGGCTCAGCGGATGGTCGAACATCCGCTGCCCCACTGGATCGAGAGGATGACCGTCAGCTACCTGCGGTCCCAGGGCGGCGGCGCCGACGGCGACAGCCGGGGCTGGCGCCTGACCTGGCCGGAAGGCGAGGTCTGGAAGAAGGTTGCTTTCACGCCGACAACCGAGGAGACGCCGCCCGATCTTCTCCATGTCGGCCTGGAGAGCGCACGCATACGCGGCCTATCCATGGGGCTGCCCCGCTTTACCGAGGGGCAGCCCATCCCGATCATCCGGCTCCCCGGCATCTCAGGGGACATCCTGGGCACTTGGTCGCTGTGGCGTGTCTCGGTGCAGGCCCTGGATTGGAAGCGGCAGCGCATCATCCCGCTGTTCGTCCACCAGGATGGACGCGTCCTGGGGCCCACCGCGCGGCATCTGTGGGACCGTCTGCTGACCGACGAGGTGTCGGTGGCCGGTTACGTCGATGCACCGGGCACCTCCGAACTCATGCAGCGAGCCCGCCGTGAGGCCGAGGCTCACGGCAGGTCCGTCTACGACGAGCTGCTGTCCGCCCACCGCCTACGCCTGGACAAGGAGGCGGAGCGGAACGAGTATTCTTTCGCCGTCCGCAAGAAGGCCATCGACGCCATCGGCCTGCCACAGGTGAAGGCCCACCGGCTCGCCAAGTTCGAGCAGGAGGCCGCCGCTTGGCGGCAGACTCTGGCCGACATGCGCCAAGTGGTGCCGTCGCTCGATCCGTTGCTGATGGTCAAGCTGGGATGAAGATGGACATGAACTGGGTCGACGCCGTCACCGAGGGCTTGAGTCCCGACGCCGCCCCTCTGGTGGTGGCGCTGGACCCGGATCGGCTGCTGACCGAGGAGGCGGTTCTGGCCGCCGTCCATGCCCGTGGTTACGCGGTTCTCAAGCTCGAGGACGATATTGCCTTCCGCTACGCCTTCGAGTCCAAATACCGGGGGCACCCGGAGCAGCCTCTGCTCGTCATCCGGGAAAGCGAGCAGAAGCGGGACATCCCCTTCGACCTGCTGTCAGCGGCGAAGCTCGTGTCGCCGGGGCTGTCGTCGCTGTTCCCCAACCTCAGCGCCCCGGTGGTCCGGGGCCTCGACCATAGCGATCTGCCCGCGCTATACGAGGCCCAGCAGCGCGAGAACCCCAGCCGGATGAACGACGCCGAGACCAAGAAGTTCATCCTGCTCCACGTCTATGGGCTGGCGCCGGAGGTATGGCGCGCACCGGCGGACCTGCTTCGGGAACTGCTGCGCCTCCACTACGGTGCCCGCGCTATCCCCGCCGTCCTGGGCGACTGGGTGATTGATCGCCTGAAGACGGCGCCGTCGTTCCAGGCGTGGCCGCTTGCCGACATCTTCTTCGATCGCCAGAAGTTCTTCCTGTTTTTGCAGGGGCGGTGGCCTGCATTCCTGTACAAGCTGGTGGGCCTGCCGTTGCCTGACGACGTCGCCGATCCCCAGCCTGAAGTGCCGTTCGGGCATCAGGACGTGCGCGTCTATCTGGACAACCTGTTCACCGAAGGTAGCCTGACACCGGTGCCGTTCCCCGAGGCCGACCGCCTCGAGGAGGACTGGGTGAAGGTCGGCGTCATGGCCGAGGGCGATACGGCGGCGCAGAACCGCCTTAGCAGGCTTCTGGATCTGCTGGCCCACGAGGTGCCGCCCGAAGATGCCCGCTACCGCGCGTGGCTCGCCTTCGCACCCCGCTGGGCCGAAGCGTCGGTTCTATGGCATCGGCTGGACACCTCGGCCCGGGATAGCTTGACCAAGACCTACGGGAGAGTTCAAGACGCCATCGACACCGCCTTCTCCTGCTGGCTGTCGAAGCGATTCTCCGGTCTCCACAGCCAGCCGCCGGTTCCGCCCGTCATGTTGCACCATGTGCCGCGCGCCATCGCCCGCGACATCGAGGAAAACGGGGTGCGCAAGGCAGCCCTGGTGGTGGTCGACGGCATGGCCTGGGACCAGTGGCTCATCCTTCGCCAGACGCTGACCGGCACGGTTCCTCAGGCGACATTGCAGGACGATGCCGTGTTCGCCTGGGTGCCCACGCTCACCTCGATCAGCCGCCAAGCCATCTTCTCCGGCAAACCGCCGGTTCAGTTCGGCAAGAGCATCGGCACCACCTCGAAGGAAGCCGCCCAGTGGGCTCAGTTCTGGGCCGACCAAGGGGTCACCGGCAAGCAGGTCGAGTATCGGAAGGGTTTAGGAGAACCGGGCGATCTCGACATGGTAGAAGAATTGTTGGGGCGGCCTCAGCTCAAGGTGATTGGGCTCGTGGTCGACAAGGTTGACCGAATCATGCACGGCATGGAACTGGGCATGAACGGCATGCACAGCCACGTTGCTCTTTGGGCCGAGACCGGCTATCTCTCCCGCCTTGTCAGGATGCTGGTCGAAGGCGGCTTCACCATTTACCTCACCGCGGACCATGGCAATGTCGAAGCCGTCGGGATTGGACGACCGGCCGAGGGTGTCAACGCGGAGGAACGTGGCGAGCGCGTCCGCACCTACACCACCGAGGTTTTGCGTCAGCAGGTGAAGCAGACGTTCCCTTCGGTGGTCGAGTGGCCTCTGGTGGGGCTGCCCGCGGACTACCTGCCTGTCCTGGCATCCAAGCGGGACGCCTTCGTCGCCGAGGGCAAGACCGTCGTCGGGCACGGCGGAGCCTCCCTGGAGGAGATGGTCGTGCCCATGGTGAGGATTGAGAGGGCTTAAATGGCACCGACCTCCGCGATCGGCTTCAGCCAGCGCATCAAGCTGGAATGGATGGCCGAGACCGCGCGCATGGCGGCGGAGGGATTGAGCGACAGCGACATCGTCGCCGCCCTGCGCGACGGACTCCAGGATCAGCTGTCGGTCGGCCAAAGCCCGGAGCGCGGCAACCGCGAAAAGGCCATTACCATCCTGATGAAAACCTGGGTGCGGGTGCCCGAGGAGCACCGGCCCTTCCGCGATCAGGGCCTTGAGCTGCTGCGCCGTATTTCGCCCGAGTTCCATTTGGCCGTTCACTGGGCCGCCGCCATGGTGGCCTATCCCTTCTTCGGGGACGTGGCCCAGACCATCGGCCGCCTGCTCCGCCTTCAGGACGACGTCTCAGCCACGCAGATGCAGCGGCGCCTGAAGGAGCGTTACGGTGAGAAGGAAACGGTCGCCAGGGCCGCGCGGCGCATCCAGGGCACCTTCGTTGACTGGGGAGTCTTGTCGGCGACAGGAGTCAAAGGGACCTACGTTCCCGTTGCGCGCCTGCGAGTGATCGATGCGGAACTGCTCGCCTGGATGACCGAAGCACTTTTGCGAGCGTCAGACGGTGGATTGAAGCCGATTGACGACATTCGGCAGAGCCTTGCATTCTTCCCATTTGACATCACCGGCGTCAATATCACGACACTGCCGGTGAACGATCGGCTTGACGTTTTCAGACAGGGGATCGGGGAACATTGGGCACGGCTGAGGTGAGCGACACCCTGCTGCCCAAGCAGGCTCTTCCAAGTTTTGCGTGGATCACCGAGGCGTATTCTGCGTTTCGAAGTGCGCGTCAGACGTGACCGAGGACCCGACTGAACCGCGCCGAGTTTTCCGGAGGCCGGTTTGGTTGATGGTGTGGACGACCGCTGCCCACCGGCCTGAACTGGCCATAAAGTGGTCGGTGTCGAACGCCACATCAGGGGGGCCGTCCACATGAGCATTGTCACTGTCGGTCTGGATCTTGCCAAGCAGGTCTTTCAGGTCCATGGGGTTGACGAAACCGGCCGAGTGGTTGTTCGCCGTCAGCTCCGGCGCGATGTCGTGGAGAGCTTTTTCCGGGATCTGCCTCCCTGCCTGGTCGGCATGGAGGCGTGCGGCACGGCGCATCATTGGGCGCGGCGGATCCTGGCGTTCGGCCATCGTGTCCGCCTGATCCCGCCGGCTCGGGTCAAGGCCTATGTGGCGCACGGCAAGAAGAACGACGCGACCGATGCCGCCGCCATCGCCGAAGCCGTGACACGGCCGCACATGGCCTTCGTTCCGGTCAAGGGTGAGGAGCAGCAGGCGGTTTTGATGCTGCACCGAACACGCGATCTGCTTGTGCGTCAGCGGACCATGCTGATCAACGGCCTTCGCGGACATCTGGCGGAGTTCGGCATCATTGCCGCGCAGGGACGGCGAAAGGCTTCAGCGCTGATCGCCGGACTGGATGACCAGGATATCCCGGAACTGGCCCGTGCCGCCTTGCAGGAATTGGCCGGGCAGATCGAGACATGTGACCAGCGGATCACCGTGATCGAGCAACAGATCGTTCGATGGCATAAGAACAACGAGGCAAGCCGGCGGCTGGCCACGATCCCCGGCATCGGACCAATCACGGCCTCGGTCCTCTCGGCCACCGTCACCGATCCGTCGGCCTTCAAAAGTGGTCGGCATCTGGCGGCATGGTTGGGGTTGGTGCCCCGGCAGAACTCCAGCGGCGGCAAAGAGCGGCTGGGCAAGATCACCAAAACCGGCGACCGGTCCATCCGTCGCCTGCTGGTCATCGGCGCCACTTGCGTCATCCGTCATGCCCGCACCAAGGCTCCGGGCGACGCTGATTGGGTGAAGAATCTCCTGGATCGAAAGCCGGCCCGGCTGGTCACCGTGGCGTTGGCCAACAAAATGGCGCGCATCGCCTGGGCCGTTCTGGCCCGAGGAGAGGTGTACCGCAAGACCTCCTCCGTTCCGGCAGCGAACTGACCGAACAGGGTTGACCGAACAGGGTTCGGCAAGTTTCCAGGACGAGGATGTGCGAGGGTGACGAGAGACGTGATGGCGATACGGTTTGAGCCGAGGATTGGGAAAACCCAGGTGACTCAATGCGTGCGAAACGCGCTTGGTTGATAGGGACCTGATCCGCGGATTTCATCATGGCCCGCGGTCCTATGTGCCGCATCCTTCGAGGCCGGACACATGACCGCACCTGACCATATTGCTGACCACGCCACTTTCCCCTTGCACCGCAGCGGTCGTCCACACATGAGTCACGCCGCCCTGGCGACGTCCTCAGCTTGGGCATAGTAGCGTGCTTCGGCCTCGGCGGGAGGAATGTTGCCGATGGGTTCGAGCAAGCACCGGTGATTGAACCAGTCCACCCATTCGAGGTCACGTCCGTCAAGGTGGTGGAAATTGGGAGGTGGTCAGGAGCGTCGTCGATCAGGCCGCCTTTGCGGCTGGTAGAGCGGTGATGGCGGGTTCGTTGGCCGGTGCGATGCCGCTCATGGTTTC
>JAEYPE010000189.1 GCA_023411035.1 Pseudomonadota bacterium | reverse complement strand
GACCGAGATGCTCAAGCGACCCGCGATGCCAGTCCCCTTCCGGAACCGGTCCGCGGCCAACGGCCAAAACCGCCGCCTGCGCATCCCTTCTCACAACACGGTATCCACTCTGTCAAAGATCCCGCGGCCCGCTGAGGGACCGCTGCCCGTTCCGCGCTGCGCCACCGGTGTCCGGTGCGGCGCGTCGGGGCGCTGTATCTAGAAGCTTCGACTTGCGCTGTCAAGCCTTTGTTTTCACGCCGGCTGAACGTTACTTCGTCTCTTCTTCCGTTTCCCTGCCGCCGCTCCGCTCTGCAGCGGCCCCGGCGTCGTGGGAGGCGGGTTATAGGCGGGTTGGCCGAGCCCGGCAAGCGCTTTTTTCACCGGCGAGCAATTTTTCCGCTGCACTGCATCAAGAGCCCAGAAGGACGGTCATCGCCCCTTCGACCAGCCGCCGGACGTTGGCGAAGAGCGTTGCCATCTGGAGGGTCACGAGAAAAGCCAGAGCGTAGACGATCCCCGGCCGCACCTCTTGCCAATGAAGGAAGCGGCGGGTCAGCCGGCACGGCACCGGCACGGCCAGCGCCGCCCCCATGACGAGGACGCCGGCCACCCCGCCCGCCAGGATATCCGTGGGAAAGTGAAGCCCCAAATAGACGCGCGGCAGGCAGATCACCACCAGCGTCCATAGAAAGGCGAAGCTCCCGACCAGCCGGTTCGACCACCACAGGGCCGCGGCCAGCGCGAAGAACAGCACGGCGTGGTCGCTGGGGAAGGAACTCCAGCCGTCCACCGCCCAGGCGTTCACATCATATGGGACAATGAAGCCCAGGTCCGGATCGTGCACCGGGCGCAGGCGCATCGGCAGGAAGTTCTGCATCCCGCGCCCGATGGCTATGGCGAGAAGAGCGCCGACGATGGTCCGCAAGGCGTAGAGGTCCGGCCCGATCAGCCTCCCGCTGCGCCGGGTCCAGCACCACCACAGCAGGGCCATCAGCACGCCGCCCTTCAGCAAGTCGCTCTGGGCGATGACATAGATGGTCTTGTCCGCCGCCATGCTGGCGCGGCTGTAGCCGTTCAGCCAGCCGACGATCATGAGATCGAATGCCGTGGTCACGCCGCTTGCCTCCTTTCCGCCGAACCGATCAGCCGCTGGAAGGAAGGAAACGGAAGCGCAAGCCTTATGGGCGGGGGATATCGGGCTTATCCCCAGGGCGGCACCCCGACCGCGAAAGCCCCGGCCCGAAGCGTCAGCGCCGCTCGTAAACGCTGTCGCCGCCCGCCGCGCTGAACAGCACGACGTCGTAGGGGTCCTTCACCCCCGTTTCCATGCCGGGCGAGCCTTGCGGCATGCCGGGAACGGCGAGCCCAACCGCCGCCGGGCGTTCGCGCAGCAGCCGCTGCACGCTGTCGGCGGGCACATGGCCTTCCAGGGCGTAGCCGTCGACCAGGGCGGTGTGGCAGGACTGAAGTCGCGCGGGCACCCCCAGCCGGAGTTTCACCGGTCCCACATCATCCACGTCATGCACGGTCACCGGGAAGCCGGCGGCCCGCATATGGTCCACCCAACCGCCGCAGCAGCCGCAGGTGGGCGATTTCCACACCGTCACCTCCGGTTTGGCCGCGACGGTCGATGAGGCCGAAGCGGGGGCCGTGCCGACCATGCTGCGCACCGCGATGGCCAAGGCGCCCACCGTCAGGCTCGCCCCCATGGCCATGAGAAACATCCGCCGATCCAACATCCCAGCACCCGTTCCACAGCCTTGCGGAAGGATGGCACACGGCCACCCTGTTTCAACGCACTCTGCCCCCTACAGCCCGTGTCCGCTTTGATCGTGGTCAAACGAAGCACCATGGACCAGCCGATGATGAAGGAAGAAAGTCACCCCGTAAGGACAATGAACCCGTTGCATAGGTCAAGTTGTATCGGTTACGGCTGAATGACAGCAATCCGCGTGGCAAACCCTGGCCGGTACCGCCGGGGAACCGGTTGTTGGCCTACAACGGGCAGGACGGGCGGAACGCGCAGCATGGGAACCGACCTTCTGTTCGCAGACGACGATCTGCCGCCACCGCCCGAGGACGGGGCGGAGCCGTGGATCGTGCTGATCGCGGACGACGATCCGGAAGTCCACGCAGTTACGCGGCTGGCGTTGGGAGGGCTGCGCTACAAGGGGCGCCGTCTGTCGCTCATCAGCGCCCTTTCGGCGGGCGAAGCCGCGGCCATCCTGGGCTGCACCCCCAACGTCGCCATCATCCTGCTGGACGTGGTGATGGAGACGGAGGACGCCGGGTTGCGGCTGGTCCGCACCATCCGCGAGGATCTGAGCAACCATGCCATCCGCATCATCCTGCGCACCGGCCAGCCCGGCCAGGCGCCGGAGGAGGATGTCGTCCTCGCCTACGACATCAACGACTACAAGTCCAAGGCGGAGCTGACGGCGAAGAAACTGTTCACCTCCGTCATCGCGGCCCTGCGCGCCTACGCCGACATCGTGGCGCTGGAAACCAACCGCCTTGGGCTTCAGCAGATCATCCTTTCCACCGACCGCCTGTTCGAGCTGCGCTCCATGCAGCAGTTCGCGGCGGGGGTGCTGACCCAGCTTTCCGCTTTCCTGCGGGTGAAGCCCGACGCCATCCTGTGCGCCCAGCGCGGCGCCACCGGCCACCCCCTGCCGGACGGCGCCTTCTACGTGCTGGCCGGGGCCGGCTGCTACGCCGAGTCCGCGGGGCTGACCGGGGCCGTCATCCCCCCGGACCTCGCCGACCGCATCACCGAAGCCTTCCGCAGCCGCCAGAGCCATTACGGCCCCAACGAGACGACCCTGTTCATCCGCGTCCCGGACGGGCACGAGGTGGCGGCCTGGATTCACACCGACCGTCCGCTGGACGACGTGGACCGCGGGCTGGTCGAGGTGTTCGCCTCCAAGATCGCCATCAGCTTCGCCAACGTCAGCCTGTACGAGCGGCTGCGCGAGGCCAACGAGACGCTGGAGGCCCGCGTCGCCGAACGCACCCGCGCGCTGGAGGAGGCGAACGCCAAGCTGGAGCGGCTGGCCACCGTCGACCCGCTGACCGCCGTGTGGAACCGCCGCCATTTCCTGGACCTCGCCGCCGCGGAGTTGGGGCGGGCGCGGCGGCACAAGCGGCGGCTGAGCGTCTTCCTGCTCGACCTCGACAACTTCAAGGCGGTGAACGACGGCTACGGCCACGCCGCCGGGGACGAGGCGCTGCGCACGACGGTGGCCCGCGCCCGCGAGGCGCTGCGGACCTCCGATCAGATCGCCCGCTTCGGCGGGGAGGAGTTCGTCGCCCTGCTGCCGGAGACCGACCTTGCCGGCGCGCTCATCGTGGCCGAACGGGTCCGCGCCGCCATCGCCGGAAGCCCGGTGGTGACCGATGGGCAGGCCATTCCCATCACCGCCAGCCTGGGCGTGGCCGAATGGACCGGCGCGGAGCCGTCCATCGAATTGACCCTGCGCCGCGCCGACGCCGCGCTCTATGACGCCAAGCAGGCCGGGCGGAACCGTGTGTGCGTGGCCGGCGGGACGGAGACGCCGGCCTTTCCCTGACCCGCCTTCCGCGATCACGAGCGATCACGAGCACAAGGGCTTATCCATTCTTTCAGTACAGCCGCCCTTCACCTGATACCCCGGACGGATAGGCTTCATCGTCTGGAGAAGCCCGGGTGGCGGAAGCCTGCCGGTCGGACGGTTGCCATCACCTCTTTTCGCTACCATGTGCCTTACAGTTGCGTCATTCTGATCCGGTCAAGCGGAGGAGCCATGATGGATCTCGATCTGGTCGTGCTCGTTGGGGCGATGGCTGCGGCCCTCGCCGGTCTTGCTGCCGCCCGCCCGGCCATGAAGCCGGTGCGCGTGCGCAGCCGGAACCGCCGCCGGCGCTGACCTGTCGGCGCTGCCTGTTGCAGCGCCTCGGTCGGGCCGCGGCCCTGTCCCGGACGTGATCCGGGGGTGTCGTCAGCGGTCCAGATTCCGGATCGCGCGGTTGAGTTCGAACTCTTTGGAAGCGACGTGCGCTTCCAGGTTTCCGACGCGCTTTTCAAAATCGCGGAAGCGTTGCGTCAACCCCGCCAGCGTGCGGTCGGGCTTGATCGATACGCCGCGCCAGAAAGCTTCCTCGTCCGGGTTGCGGTAGACCGCCGGCGGTTTCACCGGCAGGACCAGCACCGCGATCACGTAGGCGAGGATCACCGATGGCATGAAGAAGAACAGGCCCAGCACCACGGCCAGCCGCGCCAGCGCGGGCCGGAAGCCGAAGTAATCGGCGATGCCGGCGCACACGCCCCCCACCACGCCACGCTGCGGATCGCGGTAGAGCCGGTGCGGGTTGGGCGAGTCGTAGGGCGAAGAACGGTCCATCGTCGGGCTCCCGTCAGGTCGGAATGGTCGTGTCGAAGCGCGGGGTCAGAGCTTGTCGCGCCAATTGGGGGACTCCGCGTCGAGCACCCGTTCCAGCGCGTGGATGCGGCCCTCCAGCCGGTTCGAGATGTCCCACAGTTCGGCCAGCAGCCGTTCGTCCTGGGCCGACAGCCCGCGCTGACCGCGCCATTTGGTGATGTAGTGGAAGATGATCCAAAGCGGTGCCACCACGGTCATGAAAAGCACCGCGAGGACGAAGCTGAAACCGCTCATCAAGGGACGGCCTTTCTTGTTGTCCGAAGTTAGCCCTCGCCACCCCTCCCCCGCTTTCGGCGGACCGAAGGTCCGCCTGTCGCGTCAGCGCAAACCGCGTTTGCGCGTGAGCGGAGGGGAGAGGGGGCAATAGAGGGGAGCGATTGGGCGCGGTCAACTTCCCCGGCGCGCGGCGACCCGGGCCTTCAGGGCGGCCAGTTCGTCCTGGACCTTCTTGTCGGCCTCCAGTTCCGCGATCTCTTCGGTCAGGGTCTTGGTGCGGCCCACGTCGTAGGCTTCCACGCGGCCTTCCAACTCGTCGAGGTTGCGCTCTACCTGCTCGAAGCGGGAGAAGGCGTCGTTGATCCGCTCGTCATGCAGGGTGGAGCGGACGCGCACGCGGTTGGCCGCCGTCTTGGTGCGGGCGACCAGCGCCTTTTCGCGGTTCTTGGCGTCGGTCAGCTTGGCCTGAAGGCGGGCGATGTCCTCGTTGGACTTGGACAGGGCCTCCTCGACCTGGGCCAGTTGGGCGGCCAGGACCTCGGCCTCCTCGGCAGCGCGGGACTTGGCCATCAGCGCCTGCTTGGCGAGATCCTCGCGGTCGTGGGTCAGGGCGGTTTCGGCCTTGCGGTCCCAGGAATCGCGCTCGCGGTGCAGGTCGGCGATGCGGCGCTCGATCTCCTTCCGCTCGGCGATGATCTTCACCGTGGAGGACCGCACCTCGACCAGCGTGTCTTCCATCTCCTGGATGATGAGCCGGATCAGCTTTTCCGGGTCTTCCGCGCGGTCGAGCAGCGCGTTGAGGTTGGACTGCACGATGTCCGTCAGGCGCGAAAAAATGCTCATGGGGATGTGTCCGTTGTTGGTCGCTTATTGGTCGGGCGGGCGTTCGATCAGCCGAGGATCAGCCGAGGATCATCGCCACCAGAAGGCCGGCGACGAAGAACGCCCAGCTTTCGGTCGGGCGGGTGGTGAGGTAGGTCCGGATGCGCGCGGCCAGCGGACGGGCGTCGCGGACGTAGCGGCGATGGTAGTCGCTGTAGTGACTCATGCGGGTCTCCTTCCTTGGCCTCTTCATAGCAATGGCCGTGCCAAAGCCGGAAAACCCTTGAATTGCTTGGACTGGGCGGCCGTGCTCCGGCCTTGGCATGTTTCATTTTTGGCGATAGAATGAAGGAATACGCAAACCCTTCGCCGATTTCGCCATGCAGCCCACCCCGCCCCCTCTCCTGGGGGAGTCCCCGGCCTTTCATGCGGCCCTCGCCCACATCTCCCGCGTGGCCCCGCTGGAGCGCCCGCTTCTGGTCATCGGGGAGCGCGGGACCGGCAAGGAGCTGGCGGCCGCCCGCCTGCACTATCTGTCCCGCCGCTGGGACCGCCCCTTCGTGAAGGTGAACTGCGCCGCCCTGACCGAAAGCCTTCTCGATTCCGAACTGTTCGGGCACGAGGCCGGGGCCTTCACCGGGGCCATCCGGCGGCAGATCGGGCGGGTGGAGCAGGCCGATGGCGGCACGCTGTTCCTGGACGAGATCGCCACGGCCAGCCCCGCCGTGCAGGAAAAGCTGCTGCGCGCCGTGGAGTATGGGGAGATCGAGCGGGTCGGCGGGCGGACCCAGACCGTCGATGTGCGGGTGATCGGGGCGACCAACGCCGACCTTCCGGCGCTGGCCGAGGCGGGTCTGTTCCGCGCCGACCTGCTGGACCGGCTGGCCTTCGACGTGGTGACGCTGCCGCCGCTGCGCGCCCGGAGGGAGGACATCCCCCTGCTCGCCGAGCATTTCGCCCTGGGCATGGTGCGGGAATTGGAACGGCCCCTGTTCCCCGGCTTCACCCCGCGGGCGTTGGAGCAGCTTTTGAGCCATGGCTGGCCCGGCAATGTGCGGGAACTGCGCAACGCGGTGGAGCGCTCCGTCGCCGCGTCCGACCCGGATGGGCCGGTGAGGGAGATCCTGCTGGACCCCTTCGCCTCCGCCTGGCGACCGGCGGCCCCGCCGACGCCCGCCACCTCGTCCCCGGTTGCCGATGAGACGCCGCCTGTCCCCACCGGAGACTTTCAGGAGCAGGTGCGGCTTTTCGAATCCGGATTGCTGACGACCGCACTGGAGCGCAACCGCTTCAACCAGCGCCAGACCGCCCAGGCGCTGGGGCTCGGCTACCACCAGCTTCGCGGGCTGTTGAAGAAGCACGGGCTGATCGGCAATCCGGGGTAGCGGATACCCCCCTCTCTCGGTCCGGGAGGGGGCAGAATTACCCCCCCACCCGCTCCGCCGGGAAGACCAGCGTCATGGTGGTGCCGCGGACGGGGGCGGTGTCGATGTCCAGGCGGCCCCCGTGCAGTTCCACCAACCGCTTGGTCAGGGGCAGGCCCAGGCCGGTGCCGATGTGGTTGCGGCCCAGCGCGCTGTCGATCTGGCCCCAGGGCTCCAGCGCCTTTTCCAGCTCGTCGGCGGACATGCCGATGCCGGTGTCCCGCACCGACAGGCGCAGCGTCCCGTCCTCCGCCACGCCGCCGGACAGCGTGACCGCCCCTTCGGGCGGCGTGAACTTCACCGCGTTGGACAGCAGGTTCAGCAGCATCTGCCGCAGCTTGCGCTCGTCGGCGCGCAGGGCCGGCAGCATGGGCGGCAGGTCCGTTTCGATCCGCACCCCGGCCCGCCCGGCGCGGTCGGACAGCAGGCGGACGCTGCCCACGGCGACCCGCGGCACATCCACCAGGGATTCGGCCAGCTCCAACCGCCCGGCCTCCGCCTTCGACAGGTCGAGCAGATCGTTGATGAGATCGATCAGGTACCGCCCGCTTTCCGCGATGTCGCGGGCATAGTCGCGGTAGAGCGGGTTGGATATCGGCCCCAGAACCTCCTTCTCCAGCAGTTCCGCGAAGCCCATCATGGCGTTCAGCGGGGTGCGGATCTCGTGGCTCATGCAGGCGAAGAAGGCGGTCTTGGCCCGGTCGGCACGCTCCGCGGCGCGGCGCGCCTCCTCAAGCTGGCGGGTCCGCAGCATGGCCTCCTCGTCCGCCCGCGCCAGCAGGTCCAGCCCCGAGCCGACGCCGAGGTAACGCCCATCTTCCACCACCACGAAACCGGCGGCCAGCGCGCCGGGCTTGTCCCGCAGAATCCGCCGCCCGATCCCGCCCAGCGGGAGGCTCGAGTCGATCAGCAGGGGGGCCGGGTCCATCACCGTCTGCGCCGGAACCTCCGGATCGGCAAGGCGGTCGAGCGTGGAACGGTCCACCAGACCCAGCACGCGCCCATTCTCCGTCGCCACGGCCAGCGCCGGGAGGCCGGGACAGGCGGCCAGACGGTCCCGCAGTTCCCGGCAGGGCGCGTCCGGCCCGGCGGGCGGCACGCGGGCGGCCAGAAGGGCGGCGGTGACCCCAAGGGTAACGGCGGGCTCCGTTTCCGGCGCGCCGCCCTGGGCGGGACTGGTCGGATCGGGATGGAGCACGGGGGGCGTGGCCTCGTCTTTCGAATGGGGCGGCCGGTCCGGGACCGGCACAGCCACTGTACCGCCCATCCTGCCAGATGTTCCTTTGCAATTGGTTGCCGCGCTAAACCGTGCCAACCTCCTGCCCGCCGTTTCCGCCGTTCGCGGTGACCTGCACATCCACCGTCATGCCAAGGAAATCCGCCGGCGCCCCGGTCCAGGACCCGCCGAGCGGCACCGCCTGCGCCGGATCGCGGGCGACGGCGACGCGGATCAGGTTCTTGCCGCCGACGATGCCGTTGGTCGGATCGAACTCCACCCAGCCGCAGCCGGGCAGATAGATCTCCACCCAGGCGTGGGTCGCCCCGCCGCCGGTCATGGCGCCATCCTTTCCATCCTGCGCCGGCCCATTCTGCGCGGACCCATCCCGCGTGGGGTCGTAGAGATAACCCGACACGAAGCGCGCCGCGAAACCCAGCGAACGCACGGCCTCCATCATCAGCAGCGCGAAATCGCGGCAGGAGCCGCTCTTCAGCGTCAGGGTCTCCACCGGGCTCCGCGTGCCTTCCAGGTCGCGGGCCTGATAGGTGAAGGTCTCCTTGATGCCGCGGGTCATGGA
Source organism: Pseudomonadota bacterium (assembly GCA_023411035.1). Classification (GTDB taxonomy): domain Bacteria; phylum Pseudomonadota; class Alphaproteobacteria; order Azospirillales; family Azospirillaceae; genus Azospirillum. Next base: position 32,607 of record JAEYPE010000189.1, on the reverse strand, counting down.
CACCAGCATCTCCTGCGTGTCGGGCGGTACGCCCTCGCCCAGCATCACGAACTGCCGCGCCCATTCGTCCACCAGATGGTCCGGGTCCGGATAGTGCCGCTGGGTGGTCAGCGCCAGATCCGGCACCTCCTCCGCGGAATAGCTGAAGGGATAGGAGCGGGCGTAATCCTCGATGGGGAAATCCAACTCGCCCATCGGGTAGTGCTCCACCCGGATGCGGCTTTCGAAGCGCAGTTCCGTCGCCGGCTGGCCGAAGCTCGCCACCGCGATGGAATTGCCGAACACGTCGTGGAGCCACCGGACGGAGGACGGCGCCGGGCTGATGACCAGCGCGGTTTCGACCAGCCGCAGATCGTGGCTGTCGCGGGGCCGGAACATCAGGCGATGGTTGCCGAAGGTCACCGGGTTGGCATAGCGGTAGATCGTGGTGTGATGGATGTCCAGGGTCAGCATGGCGTCCGCCCATTCCGTAAGCCGACACCAAACGTCGGCGTTTGTGAATGGTTCCGAATCACAGTATGGTGCTCGGGCATTCGGGTGGCCGTGCCGGGGAGGGACGGCGGCCAACGCGCGGACCGGGCCGAACGGGCCGGATCGTGCGCGTCAGTGAGACGACAACAAGGGGACTTCCATGCCTTCGCGCCTCGAACAGCTCTGCATCGAAAAAGGGCTGAAGATGACCGATCAGCGCCGTGTGATTTCGCGCGTGCTGTCGGAGGCCGCCGACCATCCCGACGTGGAAGAGGTACACCGCCGGGCATCCTCGATCGATCCGCGCATTTCCATCGCCACCGTCTATCGGACGATGCGCCTGTTCGAGGATGCGAACGTCATCGACCGGCTGGACTTCGGCGACGGGCGCGCCCGCTATGAGGAAGCCGGGTCGGAGCACCACCATCACCTGATCGACCTCGAATCCGGAAAGGTGGTGGAGTTCCAGAATGAAGACCTCGAACGGCTGAAGGAAGTCATAGCCCGCGAACTCGGCTATGAACTGCTCGGCCATAGGCTCGAACTGTATGGTGTTCCACTGCGCCGCCGCGCCACCACATCGGAGGAGGAATGACGCCCGGCCGTGCCCGGGCTTGAGTCCTTTGGATTCACCGGGCACCATCCAGACGGTTGTGCCATCGATTGCGGGTTGCACCGGGCGCGGGTCTGTCCAGAGGCGGTTCGCGGTCCTAGTTTCAGGATCGCACATGACTCATCGACGGGACCGACCGCCGCCATGGACGATACGAACAACGACCCGGTTCTCGCCCGCCTCGACCGGCTGACCGACAGCGTCACCCGCCGTCTGGACAAGCTGGAGGAGCGCCTGCGCATCCTGGAGCAGGACAACGGGGAGATCATCAACCTCCTGATCGCCGTGAAGGCGGGGCTGGAGGAATGCGCCGGGGAACTGGCCGTTGGGGAACTGACGATCGAGGCGGAGGAGGCGGACGATTCTCCCAGCCCGTCGCTGCACTGAGTCGCCCGGCCACCGGCCTTCCACTCAATTGCCTTGTGATTCGGCGCGTTCCGCCGGATAAGGGCGCATGCAGAGCAGCGCCACTCCCGTTCCCGACCATTCGGCCTCCCGCCCCCTGGCATCCATCGCGCCGGGGGTGGCCTTCTTCGATTTCGACGGGACGCTGATCCACGGCGACAGCCTGCTGATGTTCATCGGCGAGGTGATCGGGCGCAACCGCGCCCGGCTGGCCTTTCTGGACGCCCTGCGCTCGGGCCTGCACCGCCACGCGCGCGGGCGCGGGCCGGGGGTGGATTTTCCGGGGTCGGTCAAGACCATCCTGCTGCGCCGGACGCTGCGCGGCGTTGCGGTGGCCGACGCGCTGGCCGCCGCGGAGCGGCTGGTCCACCGCATCCGCTGGCACGCCCCTCTGGTGGAAACCCTGAAGATGCACCGGCGCGAGGGGCGCCGCGTGGTCGTGGCGACCGGGGCGCTGGACATCTACATGCCGGCCCTGCTGCGCGGGCTGGAGATCGACGACCTGCTGGCCACCGGGATGGAGGTGGAGGACGGCGCCCTCACCGGGCGGCTGTGCACCGGCAACTGCGTCCGGCTGGACAAGGCGGAGCGGGTGCGCGGCTGGATCGCCGCCAACGGCCCCTTCGGCGAAACCTGGGGCTACGGCAACCGGCCCAGCGACCTGCCGATGCTGTCCATCGTCGACCGCCCCAGCGTCGTGAAGATCCGCTGACCGGTTTACGGGTTGTATCCGGCAGCGATTTGCAACTGGCGCCGGGGTGGCGTACAAAGCCCTCCAGGTTCAACGGGAGTCCGTGGCGATGCCCCCCATGACGGCCGGCTTTTCCATCGACGCCGACATCCGCCCGCCCCACCACAGGGGGGGCCTCCGCGCCGTCGTCGCGGACGACGATCCCGGCCAGCGGGATGAATTGGCCGGTCATCTGACCGCCCGCGGCTTCACCGTGTCCAAGGTGTGCAGCGGGTTCGAGGCGCTGAACATCATCGGGGCGGAAGACCCCGCCGTCGCCCTGCTGCGCCGCCATCTGCCGGAAGACGAGGGAGACCGGGCCGCGGCGCTGGCCTGCATGCTCTATCCCCTCACCCGGATCATCCTGATCGTCAGCCAGCCGGACGCCCAGCCGGACAACAGCCCCGTCACCCTGCTGACCCGCCCCGTGGATCTGGCCCTGCTCGACCGCTGCCTGGAGAGGCTGGCCTTATAAAACCTCCACCGGCATCCCGACGGAAAGCCCGCCCATGGAAAAGCTGGCGTCGCGGTCGGCGCGGCCCCGGTTGACGGCGATTTCCGCCAGACCGCTGGAATTCGCGTACCACAGCGCCTCCCCCACCGGAACGTCGGCGAAGGTCCGGCCACGGCGCACCGTCCGCCCACCGGCCCGCAGCACCGCGTCTTCCGGCAGCCTGTCGGCGCGCAGGCCGGTCATGGCGCTGCCGTAGACGTCCACATAGACGACCCGCGCCAGATCGTCCGGCCAGTCGGGCCGCGCGATGGAGGCCGGATCGGCGGGCTCCAGCGCGACCGGGGTCCCCATGGCGAGGCTGGCCGCCACCGGGGCGAACAGGTCCCGCCCGTGGAAGCTGGCCGACAGCCGTTCGGGCCGCCAGCCGATGGTCCAGGCCCGCACCGACTCCGCCCGCCGCCGCACCAGTTCGAACAGCCCGTTGTCCGGCCCGACGAAGCGGCGCCCGTCGGCCTCCACCACCAGCGGGCGGCGGTCGGTGCCGACGCCGGGGTCCACCACGCAGAGGAAGACGCTGTCCGCCGGAAACTCCGGAGCGTAGGCGGCCAGCAGATAGGCCGAAAGCTGCGGGTCGAAGGCGGGGGCGTCGGCGAACAGGTCGATGACCGGCAGGCTCGGCGCCATCCGCGCCAGCACCGCCTTCATCTGCCCGGTGTAGGGGCCGGAAAGCCCGAAATCCGTAAAGAGAACGATCATGCCATCAGTATAGCGCACACCACCCCGTCCGTTAAGGCGTGGAGTCGCTCTCCGCCGCCTTGCAACCGGTGACGGGCGCTTCATATATCCAGTGGAACGCAAATGCACTCCACCCCGTTTACTTGACCTATCGTCCCTATCCTTGGCGATCTTTGTCGGGACCAATGAATATGAACATATGTTCAAACACCTGCGCAACGAAGAGCCTGACGAAGTTTATCGCCATCCTCGGTCTGGCCGCCGCCCTCCTCTTGCCGGGAGCGGCGCGCGCCGACGACAAGCGCCCCCTGATCGTCGCCACCACCGGCATGGTCGCCGACCTGGTGCGGGCGGTGGCCGGCGATCGGGCGGAGGTGGAGGCGCTGATGGGCGAAGGGGTCGATCCGCACCTGTTCAAGCCCACCCGCTCCGACACGGTGCGGCTGCTGCGGGCGGACGCGGTGTTCATCAGCGGCCTGCATCTGGAAGGCAAGATGACCGGCGCCTTCGACCGGCTGCGCGAGTCCGGCAAGCCGGTCGTGGCGCTCGGCGACGCGGTGCCGAAGGACCGGCTGCTCAGCCCGCCGGAGTTCGAGGGCGCCCATGATCCGCACATCTGGATGGATGTGGGGATCTGGGCGCAGACCCTGCCCGCCATACGGGACGGGCTGACCAGGCTGGACCCCGCCGGGGCGGAGACGTACGCCCGCAATGCCGACACGTACGGGGCGGCGCTGGCGCGGCTCGACACGTACGCACGGCGCATCCTGTCCTCCATCCCCGAAAAGGCCCGCGTCCTGGTGACGGCGCACGACGCCTTCAACTATCTGGGCCGCGCCTATGGGATCGAGGTGCGGGGCATCCAGGGCATCAGCACGGAATCCGAGGCCGGGCTGCGGATCATCGAGGAATTGGCCGCCCTGCTGGCCGACCGCGGGGTTCCGGCGGTCTTCCCGGAAACCAGCGTGTCCGACCGCAACGTCCGCGCCCTGGTCGAAGGGGCCGCGGCGCGGGGCCGGCAGGTGACGCTGGGCGGTGCCCTGTTCTCCGACGCCATGGGGGCGCCCGGCAGCTATGAGGGCACGTACATCGGCATGATCGACCACAACGTGACGACCATCGCCCGCGCGCTGGGCGGCGACGCCCCGGCCGGCGGCTTTCAGGGCAAGCTCGCCCTGGCGCAGCGCTGACCGGACGGAGGAGGAACGGACCATGCAATATCTCTGGCGCACCCCCGGCAGCCGCACCGCCCCCGATGAGGCCACGCCCATCGGACCGCCGCCCCTGGAGATCCGCGGCCTGACCGTCGCCTATCACCGCAGGCCGGTGCTGTGGAACGTGGACTACGCCGCCCCGCCCGGCGGGCTGATCGCCGTCGTCGGGCCGAACGGGGCGGGCAAATCGACCCTCATCAAGGCATGTCTGGGGCTGGTTCCAAGCGTGTCGGGGACGGTGGAGGTGTTCGGGCGCCCCATCGCCAAGCAGCGCCGCCTGATCGGCTATGTGCCGCAGCGGGAAAGCGTGGATTGGGATTTCCCCGTCTCGGCGCTCGACGTGGTGGCGATGGGCCGTTACGGGAAGATCGGCTGGTTCCGCCCGGTCACCCGCGCCCATAGGGAGGCGGCGTTGCATGCGCTGGAGCGGGTGGGCATGGCCGACTTCGCCAAGCGCCAGATCGGGCAATTGTCCGGCGGGCAGCAGCAGCGCGTCTTCCTGGCCCGCGCGCTGGCGCAGGAGGCGCGGCTCTACTTCATGGACGAGCCCTTCGCCGGGGTGGACGCGGCGACGGAGCGCGCGGTGCTTCAGGTGCTGCGCGACCTGGACGCCGCCGGACGGACGGTAATCTGCGTCCATCACGATCTCCAGACGGTCAGCGACTATTTCGACCACGCCCTGCTCCTCAACACCCGCGTGGTCGCCCAGGGGCCGGTCGGGCGGGTGATGACTCCCGACCTGCTGTCCCGCACCTACGGCGGGCGGCCCATGCCGGCCCCGGCGGCAGCGGAAGGGGCGGTGGAGGGAGCGGCCTCATGATCGACGAGGCTCTGCGCATCCTGACCTTCCAATCCGGCTTCAACAGCGCCGTGGTCGTCGCCGGGACCGCCGCGCTGGGGCTGGCGGGCGGGACGGTCGGCACCTTCCTGCTGCTGCGCCGCCGCGCGCTGGTCAGCGACGCGCTGAGCCACGCCACCCTGCCCGGCATCGCCGTCGCCTTCCTGTTTGGGGCGGCGTTGGGCCTGCCGGAGCGGTCGCTGCCGCTGCTGCTGGCCGGGGCGGTGGTCAGCGCGGTGATCGGGCTGCTGACCATGCAGTTTCTCTCCCGCTTCACCCGGCTGACCGAGGATTCGGCCATCGGGGCGGTGCTGTCGGTCTTTTTCGGGCTGGGGGTCGTGCTGCTCAGCGTCATCCAGACTATGGAGCTGGGCGGGCAGGCCGGGCTGAAGACCTTCATCCTGGGCCAGACCGCCGCCATGGCGCAGGGCGAGGCCATCGCCATCGGCCTGCTGGCCGCCGGGGCCGCGCTGGCCGTCGCCCTGCTGTTCAAGGAACTGCGGGTGCTGGCCTTCGACCCCGGCTTCGCCGCCGTGCAGGGCTGGCCGGTGGGGGCGCTCGACCTCGTGCTGATGGGTCTGGCGACCTTCGTGACGGTGATCGGGCTTCAGACGGTGGGGCTGATCCTGGTCGTGGCGCTTCTCATCATCCCGCCCGCCGCCGCGCGCTTCTGGACTGACCGGCTGCCCGCCCTGACGGTCGCCGCCGCGGTGATCGGCGCCCTGTCCGGCTGGCTGGGCGCCGCCCTGTCGGCCCTGCTGCCCAAGCTGCCGGCGGGGGCGGTGATCGTGCTGGTGGCGGGGGGCTTCTTCCTGCTCAGCTTCCTGTTCGCGCCGGCCCGCGGGCTGGTCGCCGCCGCGCTGCGCCAGGGGCGGCTGCGCCTGACCTTCGCGGAACGGCGCGCCCTGACCGATCGGATGGCCGGCAGGCCGGTGGAAGGCGCCCCGGCGCTCTGGCTGCGCCTGCGCGGCTACACCCGCAACGGCGCCCTCACCCCCGCCGGGCAGGCCGCCGCCCGGACCGCGGAGCGCGACCGGCGGCTGTGGGAGCGTTTCCTGACCGACTATCCGGCCCTGCTGCCCGCCCACGCCAATTGGGGAGTGGACCCCATCGACGCGGTCCTGCCCGGCGACATGGTCCGGCTGCTGGAGGAGCGGAGCACCCCGTCATGACGCTGAGCGCCCAGGAATTCCTTCAGATCGACGCCCCCGCCCTGATGGCCGCGGTCCTGGCCTGCGCCGCCTGCGCGCTGGTCGGGAATTTCCTGGTGCTGCGGCGCCAGGGGATGATGGGCGACGCGGTCAGCCACGCCATCCTTCCCGGCATCGTCGGCGGCTTTCTGGTGGCCGGCACGCGGGAGACGCTGCCGATGATGCTGGGCGCGCTGGCCGCCGCCGCTCTGGCGGGCCTGCTGATCGAGGCGGTGCGGCGGCTGGGCCGGCTGGAATCCGGCGCCGCCATGGGGGTGGTCTTCACGGTGATGTTCGCCGCCGGTGTGGTGATGATCGAGCAGGCGTCCGCCGGGGGCGTCGATCTGGACGCCGACTGCGTGCTCTACGGCCAGTTGGAAACCATCCTGTGGCTGGCCCCCAAGGGCTGGGCCTCGCTGCGCGACCCGGCGGTGTGGGCCGCCCTGCCGCGCGAGGTGCTGACGCTCGCCGCCGTCTTCGCGCTCTGCGTGGCGCTGGTCGGGCTGTTCTACAAGGAGCTGAAGATCACCACCTTCGACCCGGCGCTGGCCTCCACGCTGGGGATACCGGCGGGGCTGTTCCATTACGGGGTGGTGCTTCTGGTGGCGGCCACGGCCATCGCCGCCTTCGAGGCGGTGGGCTCCATCCTGGTCATCGCCATGCTGATCGCCCCGCCCGCCGCGGCGCGCCTGCTGACCGACCGGCTGGCCGCGCAGATCCTGCTCAGCGTCGCGCTGGGGGTGCTGGCGGCGCTGGCCGGCTATGGCGCCGCCGCCTTCGGCCCGATGATGCTGGGCGCGTCCCACTCGCTGAACGCCGCGGGCATGATCGCCGTGGCGTCGGGCCTGATCCTGGCGCTTGCCGTTCTGTTCGGGCCGCGCCACGGCCTGCTGGGCCGGCGCCGCGCCATGGAGCGGCTGCGCAATGCCCCTGGATTCGTTGCCCCGGAGGCGCAAAAGCCGTAATTTCGTGCGTCGTCCCATGCGGAGCGCCGAATGCCGTTCCCCCACCGCTGGCCGCGCCATCGGAGCGTGCTCACCCTGGCCGCGCTGGTCCTTCTGCTGGCGAGCCTGCTGCACACGCTCCAACATTTGCCGGAACGCGAGACGGGCGGCCTGATCTGGCCGCTTCTGGTGACCGAACTGGCCGGCGTGGTTGCGGCCCTTGCGGCGACGCGCGAGCGGGAAGCGCCCCCGCACGCCCAGGCGGAGGCCCGCGACGCGGAGACCACCAAGTCGGACATCACAGAGCCGGAACCGCCGCAGCAGGTCCCGCCGCAGGAGCATCCCACGCCCGCCACCGGAACAGGCCGGCGGATTCTGCTGGTCGAGGACAGCCCGACGAACCAGATGATCGCCGCCCTTCTGCTGCGCGGTGCCGGCCATCGGGTCGATATCGCCAACAACGGTCGGGAAGCGCTGGAGGTGCTGGAAGCCGCGGCCTGCGGGCGGTCGCCCTATGGGCTGGTCCTGATGGACCTCGCCATGCCGGAAATGGACGGGCTGACCGCCACCCGCCGGCTGCGCGATCTGCCGTCCCCCATCGGAACCGTTCCGGTCATCGCCATGACCGCCGACACCATGGACAGCGACCGCCAACGCTGTCTGGACGCCGGTATGAACGGCCATGTCGCCAAGCCCATCGACCGTCGGCAATTGCTGGAGACGGTGGCCCGCTGGATGGACGCCGCTCCGGAGGAAACCGCCACCCCGGGCCGGAAAGACGTGCTGGACCTGGAGGTTCTGCACCAACTCGCCCAGGATCTGGACGCGGACCTGCTGGCCGACGTCATCCACCAGTTCGTGGAAGAGACTTTGGAACGGGCCGAGCGGATCGCCCGCGGCGGTGCGGATGCGGCCACGGCCGATCTGGCCGGATTGGCGAGGGAGGCCCACACGCTGAAGAGCACCGCGGGGACCTTCGGCGCCCGCGATCTGTCGGCGGCGGCCCGCGCGCTGGAGCTGGCCTGCCGGAGCAACGCGGTGGGCGAGGTGACGTCGCTGTGCCGCGACATCCCCCGCCTCACCCGGGAAGCCGTGGAGGCCTACCGGACGCGCGGCTATGTCACTCCATGACGTTGCTTCAATCCATCACGCTGATGTTGACCGCGGCGTCCTTGCCGTTGTTGCCGCGCGCCACCTCGAACTGGACGCGCTGGCCCTCGGACAGGGCATGAAGGCCCGACTTCTGCACGGCCGTGATGTGCACGAATACGTCCTTGGCGCCGGCCTCCGGCGCGATGAAGCCATATCCCTTGGTGGTGTTGAACCATTTGACGGTGCCGGTGGCCATAAGCGAACTCCTGCTCCTCGGTCGGGGGTCCGCCGCCGGTCCGCGCCGCGGGGCGCTGGGGTCCGGCGAAGGACGTTGATCTTATGTGGCGGTCTTATGCGGCGGTCCGGTGGACGCCACGCGGAAGCGCAAGCAAAGCAACGCGAGGGGAGGCTAGCCGGACGGCACCATGACCGGCAAGGCGGCTTCACGGCATATGCCCAATGTGGCCGAAGCGGTCATTTTGAAATAAGCCGATGGCGGCAGGACCCGGCACGGCAAGACTTTCGATGGTCTTGCGTGAGTTGAACGCACACGAAGCCTATGCTTCGGCCTATGTTTCGGCGTGACCGGCGGCGCGGGGAATGGAACCGGCAGGCCGGCCCGGCATCAGAGCTTGCCTTCGGCCTGCCAGGCGAGGCGCTTGCGGTAGACGGTGGAGGCGCTGATCTCCAGCAGGGCCGCGGCGCGGGGGATGTTGCCGTCGCAGGCGGCGATGGCCTCCTCGATGGCGTCGCGCTCCACCTCCCACAGCGGTTTCACCGTCTTGGGGGACGGCGCGGGAGCCGCCGGGCCGTGATGATGCGCCGGGTTGTGGCCACCGGGATGGGCGCTTCCATGCCCGTTGCCGCCGTTCGCCGGAAGCGGAGCGGCGGCCCCAGGCGGGGTACCGGGCGGGGTGCCGGGCGGGACCGGCAGCATGGCCGGCGTCACCGTGTCGCCGTCGTGCAGCACCACGATGTTGCGGACCACGTTCTGCACCTGCCGCACGTTGCCCGGCCAGTGGTAGCCGCGCAGCGCCTGCTCCGCCGCCGGGGAGAAGCGGACGAATCCCTTGCCCTCCTCCCGCGCATAGTCGGTCAGGAACTGGCGGGAGATCTCCAGAACGTCGTCCTCGCGCTCCCGCAGGGGCGGCAGATGGATGGGGATGACGTGCAGGCGGTAATAGAGGTCCTCGCGGAAGCGCCCCTCCTCCACCTCGCGCAGGGGGTCGCGGTTGGTGGCGCAGATGATGCGCAGGTCCACCTTCTCCAGCTTGCTGCCGCCGACGGGCGTGAAGGTGCCGGTCTGGATGAAGCGCAGCAGCTTGGTCTGCAGGTCGGGTGCCAGCTCGCAGATCTCGTCCAGGAACAGGGTGCCGCCGTTGGCCCGCGCCGCCGCGCCCTCGCGGTCGGCCACCGCCCCGGTGAAGGAACCCTTCATGTGGCCGAAGATCTCGCTTTCCATCAGGTCCTTGGGGATGGCCCCGCAGTTGATGGCGATGAAGGGGCGGTCGGCCCGCGGGCTTTGCCGGTGGATGGCCTCGGCGCAGATCTCCTTGCCGGTTCCCGATTCGCCGGTGATGAAGACCGTCGCGCGGGAGGAGGCGGCGCTGTCGATGATCCGGTAGACCGCCTGCATCGCCAGCGAGGAGCCGAGGAAGCCGTGATAGCGGCTGCGCCCCAGATCCTTTTCGAAGCTGTCCACGAGTTGGGCGAGGCGCAGCCGCTCCATGGCGTTACGCACGGTGACGGTCAGCCGCTCCGCCGAGAAGGGTTTCACCAGGAAATCGTAGGCGCCGTAGCGCATCGCCTCCACCGCCACGCCGACCGACCCGTGGGCGGTGATGATGATGACCGCGCAGGGCAGCGCCTGGGCGCTGATCCGCTTCAGCACCTCCATCCCGTGCATGTCGGGAAGCTGGAGGTCGAGCAGCACGATTCGCGGCGCGCCGTCGGCAAGCTGCTCCAGCGCCTCCGCCCCGGTCTCCACCGTGGTGACCGCGGCGCAATCCTTCTTCAGGAACTCCGCATAAACACGGGCCAGCGACGGCGTGTCTTCGACAAGCAGGATTGGCGTGGAGCGCGCGGGCATGGACCGTATGGATTCTAAAGAAAATCGCGGCGAAGGCGGTCGGATTCAACTGGTTATCAGCAAATCCTTAAAAATGCACTCTACGCGATGACAGGCCACGGGCGAAAGACCTGGAATACGATTGCGCAATGAAATATCACGCTCACGGTTTTACATCCCCTGCCACCGAATGCATTTCACACCGAAATCGCTGTGAGGAGGCGCGATGGACACTTGTACCCGGTGCCGTGATGGAATAATTAAATTCTACAAAATTCATCGCAGGGAGCGGCGGAATCCCAGTGGCCGAAACATCCGTGCTGTCCGGCAAGCGCATCCTGCTCGTCATCGCGGGCGGCATCGCGGCCTACAAGAGTCTGGAACTGATCCGCCGCCTGAAGGAGCGGGGCGCCCGCGTGCGCGCGGTCCTGACCCGGGCGGGGGCGCAGTTCGTCACCCCCCTGTCCGTGCAGGCGCTGACGGAGGACACCGTCTACCAGGATTTGTGGTCCCTGACCGACGAATCGGAGATGGGGCACATCCAGCTTTCGCGCGACGCCGATCTGCTGGTCGTCGCCCCGGCCACCGCCAACCTGCTGGCCCGCATGGCCGCCGGCATGGCCGACGATCTGGCCGCCACCGTGCTGCTGGCCACCGACAAGCCGGTGCTGGTCGCCCCGGCCATGAACGTCCGCATGTGGGAGCATCCGGCCACCCGCGACAATGTGGCCCTGCTGGAGAAGCGCGGCGTGCGCCGGATCGGCCCGAACAAGGGCGAAATGGCCTGCGGCGAGTACGGATTCGGCCGCATGGCGGAGCCGATGGAGATCGTCCAGGCCATCGCCGCCCATTTCGAGGAGCAGGACGCGCCCAAGCCGCTGGCCGGCAAGCGCGCCCTGGTCACCAGCGGCCCGACGGTGGAGCCCATCGACCCGGTGCGCTACATCGCCAACCGCTCCTCCGGGAAGCAGGGCCACGCCATCGCCGAGGCGCTGCGGCGGCTGGGGGCGGAGGTGACGCTGGTCACCGGCCCGACCCGCCTGCCCGATCCGCCCGGCTGCACCGTGCGGCCCATCGAGACGGCGCGGGAGATGCTGGCGGCCTGTGAATCGGCCCTGCCCGTGGACATCGCGGTCTGCGCCGCCGCCGTCGCCGACTGGCGCGTGGCCGGCGAATCGAACCGCAAGCTGAAGAAGGACGGCGGCGGCCCGCCCAGCCTGACCCTGACCGAAAATCCCGACATCCTGGCGACGCTGGCCAAGGCGGGGTCCCGGCGCCCGGCGCTGGTCGTCGGTTTCGCCGCGGAAACCGGCAACGTGGTGGATTACGCGGTCGCCAAGCGCATCCGCAAGGGCTGCGACTGGATCGTCGCCAACGACGTCTCGCCGGGCACCACCACTTTCGGCGGGGCCGACAACACCGTCCACCTGATCCGCGCGGGCGGCGTGGAGGACTGGCCCACCATGGGCAAGGACGCCGTGGCCGCCCGTCTGGCCGACGCCATCGCCCAGCATTTCCATACGCCTCCCATCAACCCGACGCCCCAGGAGACCATTACGTGAGCGCAACGGTATCCGCGATTCCCCTGCCGTCCGACCCCGTTCCGGCCATTCCCGTTCCGGTGGTCCGGCTGCCCCACGCCGAGGGACTGGAACTGCCGGCCTACGCGACGGAGCATGCGGCGGGGGTGGACCTCGTGGCCGCGGTGGCGGAGCCGGTCCTGCTGGAGCCGGGCCGCCGCGCGCTGATCCCCACGGGCATCGCCATCGCCCTGCCCGCCGGATACGAGGCGCAGGTGCGGCCGCGCTCCGGCCTGGCGCTGAAGCACGGGGTCACGGTGCTGAACAGCCCGGGCACCATCGACGCCGATTACCGCGGCGAGGTGGGCGTGATCCTCATCAATCACGGCGACCAGCCCTTCACGGTGGAACGCGGACAGCGCGTCGCCCAGCTCGTGATCGCCCGGTACGAGCGCGCCGCCTGGGCCGAGTCGGCCACCCTCCCCGACAGCGCCCGCGGGGCCGGGGGGTTCGGCTCCACCGGGCAGTTCGGCACAACCTCTTCTGCGCAGGATTCGAAATGATGCTCCGAATCTCCAAGAAGCTGATGTTCGCGATCGAGGCGGTGCTGGACATCGCCTACAACGCCGGCACGGAACCCGTGCAGTCCGGCGAGATCACCCGCCGCCAGGGCATCCCCAAGCGCTATCTGGAGCAGGTTCTCCAGCAGCTCGTCCGCGACGGCGTTCTGGCCGGCGTGCGGGGGCCGCGCGGCGGCTACCGGTTGGCCCGCGAACGCCGGCGGATCACGCTCGGCGAAATCGTGAAGGTCGTCCGCTCCATGGAGACGGCGACCGACCCCATCGAGGAGCCGGCGGGCTCCATCCTGGGGCACAAGGTGGTGCGCCCGCTGTGGACCGAGCTTCAGGAGGAATGCATGAAGAAGCTCGACGACATCACCATCGAGGACCTCTGCCTGCGTGCCCGCACCGCCGGCGTGGAGAGCGAAACCGAAGACCGGATTGATTTTACGATTTAATCCCACTCAGAAAGCAGTTAAATTCTACACATGATGTAGGAAGTGGGAATATACCACATACCGGAGGAGTGAAAAATGCCGGGTTCCGAGTTTCGCGGTAAAATCTACGACAGCATTCTCGACACCGTCGGCGCCACGCCGCTGGTGCGCGTCAAGCGGCTGGCCGAGGATGCCGGCGCCAAGGCCCAGATCGTCGGCAAGCTGGAGTTCTTCAACCCGCTGGCCAGCGTGAAGGACCGGATCGGCTTTGCCATGATCGACGCGGCGGAGCGCGCCGGCACCATCGAGCCGGGCCGCACCACGCTGGTCGAGCCGACGTCGGGCAACACCGGCATCGCGCTGGCCTTCGTCGCCGCCGCCAAGGGCTACCGGCTGATCCTGACCATGCCGGAAAGCATGTCGGTCGAGCGCCGCAAGATGCTGAAGCTGCTGGGCGCCGAACTGGTGCTGACCCCGGCGGCGGAAGGCATGAAGGGCGCCATCCGCCGGGCCGACGAGATCGTCGCGACCGATCCGAACGCCTTCATGCTCCAGCAGTTCAAGAACGCCGCCAACCCGGAAATCCACCGCAACACCACGGCGGAGGAGATCTGGAAGGACACCGACGGTCAGGCCGACATCCTGATTTCCGGCGTCGGCACCGGGGGCACGCTGACCGGCGTGTCGGAGGTTCTGAAGGCCCGCAAGCCCGGTTTCCGCGCCATCGCGGTGGAGCCGGAGGACAGCCCCGTCCTGTCCGGCGGCATGCCCGGCCCGCACAAGATCCAGGGCATCGGCGCCGGCTTCGTGCCGGACGTTCTGAACAAGGATCTGATCGACGAGGTCGTCCGCATCTCCAACCAGCGCGCCTTCGAAACGGCCCGCAAGGTGGCGAAGCTGGAAGGCATCCCGGTCGGCATCTCCTCGGGCGCGGCGCTGGCCGCGGCGCTGGAGATCGGTTCCCGCCCGGAGAACGAGGGCAAGCTGATCGTCGTGATCCTGCCGTCCTTCGCCGAGCGCTATCTCTCCACCGCCCTGTTCGAAGGGCTGGAGTAAGGGTGGCCTCCCCTCTCCCGCGCCCGCTTGCCGGCGCGGGAGAGGGCCCCCTGCCCTCTCATGCGCAACCGGGCAGCGAATATTGCGCGCGCCCGCATCCTGATGTAGAGTGGGGACCGTCCGATCTTTGTACCCGCCCCGCGTCAGGGGGCGCCGATTTGACAGAAAGATTGGATTTTATTAATTTGGAGTGTCTGCGCCGGGACATGTGCCGGCGTGGTTCCGCCGTTGCGAGCGTCGGTCTGGGCAGACATCCCGGTCTGGTTCGCTGCGACATCGCCTGACGGCACAGGACAAGCGGGGGAGGCCACCATGGGCGTCACGGTTCCGAATGCCTCGACGATGAACTGGTTCCAGTTCCGCGGCATCACCAACGAATTGGACTCCAGACTCGCGTCCACCGACTACCGCAAGTTCACGGTGTCGAAGGCCGGCGAATTCAATTTCAAGATCGCCGACCCCAACACCAACATCAAGATCGTCGACCAGAACAACAAGGTGGTCGTCGAGGCGAAGGCGAAGCACGAAGCGGCGGAAGCCAGCGCGAAGCTCGGTCCCGGCACCTACACGGCGGTCATCTCCCAGGCCGTAAAGGGCGTGAACAACCGCGAGTACACGCTGGACATCACCGAACGCAAGAACATCATGATGGTGGGGACCGGCGCCCAGATGAAGGGCACCGCGCGCGCCGTCGTGGGCAACGACTCCGGTGTTCAGAAGCACACGCTGACCGTCGCCCAGGGCGGCGAGTTCGTCGGCAACATGTCCCTGCCCTACACGCGCTGGGCCGTCATGAGCAAGGAGGGCAAGGTCGTGGCCTCCGGCGACACGATGGACCCGACGAAGGCGGGCGAGGACATGCTGAAGAAGTCCAGCTTCAAGATCGAACCCGGCCAGTACGAGCTGGTGATCGTCCCGCCCAAGAACGTGGTGGGCGAAATCCCCTATCAGTTGAACTTCATCCAGAAGGTCGCCCAATCAGTCGAATCAACCGAAGAACGTCCGTTCGACAAGATCATGCGGGAGCGCGAGGCGCGGCTGAAGCAGTGGGCGGCGGAGGACTCGGCCAAGTCGTCCAGCAGCTCCAAAAGCACCCCCTACAAGATGAGCCTGCTCACCTGAAACCGCAGCCTGAATGACCTGGGGGCTTGCGCGGGACGGGGCGTTCCGCGCTATTCTGCCGGCCATGGACTTCACCGACACCCAGCTTCACCGCTATTCCCGTCACATCATCCTGCCGGAAGTCGGCGGCATCGGACAGGAGGCGCTTCTGCGTGCCCGCGTCCTGGTCGTCGGGGCCGGCGGACTGGGCGCGCCGCTGCTGCTCTACCTCGCCGCGGCGGGCGTGGGCACCATCGGCGTCATCGATGACGACACGGTGGACCTGTCCAACCTGCAACGGCAGGTGATCCACGACGAGAGTTCGCTGGGCCTGCCGAAGGTGGAGAGCGCCGCCGCCCGCATCCGCGCCCTGAATCCCGACGTGACGGTGGAGGCCCACAAGACCCGCCTGACGAAGGACAACGCGCTGGACCTGATCGGGCGCTACGACATCGTGGCCGACGGGTCGGACAATTTCGCCACGCGCTTCCTGCTGAACGACGCCTGCTATTTCGCGAAGAAGACGCTGGTGTCGGCGGCGATCCTGCGCTTCGACGGGCAGGTGTCCACCTTCAAGGCGCATCTGGGCGATCCGCACCCCTGCTACCGATGCCTGTTCCCGGAGCCGCCGCCGCGCGGGCTGGTGCCGTCCTGCTCCGAAGGCGGCGTGCTGGGCGCGCTGGCCGGTTTCATCGGTTCGCTCCAGGCGACGGAGGTGCTGAAGGAGATCATGGGCATCGGGGAAAGCCTGTCGGGCAGCCTGATGATGCTGGACACGCTGCACGCCTCCTTCCAGCGGATCACGGTGCGCCGCGACCCGGACTGCCCGCTCTGCGGCACCCACCCGACCATCCACGACCTGTCCGCCCATTGAGCGGCGATTGGGAGGCCCCTAACCCATGGAAGGTCCCGAGAGCCTGTCCATCGTCCTGTTCGCGGGCGGCTTCGACCGGGTTCACTACGCCCTGGTGATGGCCAGCGCCGCGGCGGCGACCAACCGCAAGGTCACGCTGTTCTTCACGGGCCGCGCGCTGAACACCCTGCTGGCCGGGGATGCGGACGGCACGCCCGGCTGGCACCGGCTGGACCCCGCCGACGACGGCAGCCGCCCGGCGGAGCGCGACGCCTTCTTCACCGCCAACGGGCTGGCCGGGTTCGAGGAGCTTCTGGAAGCCTGCGTGATGCTGAAGGTCACGGTCATGGCCTGCGAGATGGGCCTGCGCGCGCTCGGCCTGCCCGCCGGCGCCCCGCTGCGATCCGACGTGCCGGTGAAGACCGGCGGGGTCGTCACCTTCCTGAACGACGCCCCGAAGACGGGCGCCATCCTGTTCGTGTGAGCGCGATGACCGACCATGCTCTGGTGATCGAACATGCCAACCGGTTCGAGGCGATCGCCGCGGAAGGCTTCGAGGGCCGGCCCTACCGGGACGCTCTGGCCCATCTGGCGCACCATGTGAAGGCGCAGCCGGATCTGGCCCCGCAGGTGACTCATGCCCTGCGCGTGATGATCGGCTTCATCGAGGAGAGCGACCGGGCGAAGCGGTTCGGGCCGAAAGTGGCGATCCTGCGGGAAGCGGTGGGGTTGCTGGAAGGCTGAAGCTGGTCGCGGTCAGGTCAGGGCCTCTCCCCCAACCTCACACCGACTTGCTGTCCAGCGCGTAGCCCGCCGAGCGGACCGTGCGGATCAGGTCCATTTCCGTTTCTTCGTTCATCGCCTTGCGCAGTCGGCGGATGTGCACGTCCACGGTGCGCGGCTCGACATAGACGTCGTGGCCCCACACCAGGTCCAGAAGCTGCTCGCGCGAGAAGACGCGGCCGGGATGCTGCATGAAATGGCGCAGCAGGCGGAACTCCGTCGGCCCCAGATGCACGTCGCGTCCGTTCCGGCGCACCCGGTGGGCGGCCAGATCCATGGTCACGTCGGCGAACTGAAGCGTCTCGTCCGTCATGCCGGGGACGGCGCGGCGCAGCACGGCGCGCATCCGGGCCACCAGTTCGGTGGGTGAGAAGGGCTTGGTGATGTAGTCGTCGGCGCCGGAATTCAGGCCGCGCACCCGGTCCGACTCCTCGCCGCGGGCGGTCAGCATGATGATCGGGATGTCGCGCATCTTGTTGTTGCGGCGCATTTGCCGGCACACCTCGATCCCCGACATCAGCGGCAGCATCCAGTCCAGAAGGACGATGTTCGGCGTCTGCTCCCCGGCCAGCAGAAGGGCTTCCTCGCCGTCGCCGGCGACATTCACGCGGAAGCCCTCCTTCTCCAGATTGTAGCGGAGCAGGGTGGCGATGTCGGCTTCGTCCTCGACGACGAGGACGAGCGGCTTCAGGGCCGAGGTCATGCGCCTTCCGCTCCGTCCCCGTTGGGCTCCACCACGGCGAAGCTGCTGGCGTCCTTCTTCGGGCGCTGGTCGCGCAGCGTCGTTCCCACCACCAGATAATGGATGGTTTCCGCGATGTTGGTGGCGTGGTCGCCGATCCGCTCCAGATTCTTCGCCATGAACAGCAGATGGGTGCAGGGCGTGATGTTGCGCGGGTCCTCCATCATGTAGGTCAGGACCTCGCGGAACAAGCTGGTGTAGAGATCGTCCAGTTCCTCGTCGCGCTCCCAGGCGGCGATGGCGCGCCGCACGTCGCGCTCGATATAGGCGTCGAGCACGTCCTTCATGATCGATTCGACCAGCGTTCCCATGCGCGGGATCGCCGCCGCCGGGCGCACCGCCGGAAGCTGGGCCAGCGCCAGGGAGCGCTTGGCGATGTTGGAGGCGTAGTCGCCGATCCGCTCCAGGTCGGAGGCGATCTTCAGGGCCGACACGATCTCCCGCAGGTCCTGGGCCAGCGGCTGGCGCAGGGCGAGCAGCCGGACCGCCTCGGCGTCGATGTCGCGTTCATAGGCGTCGATGCGCTGGTCCGTTTCCATGACCTGGGCGGCCAGTTCGACGTCGCGGCGGGCCACCGCCTTGACGGCGGAGTCGACCTGCGCTTCGGCCACGCCGCCCATCTGGGTGATCAGGTTGGACAGGCGCTGGAGCTCGTGCTCGAAGGCGCGCACGATGTGTTCGCTGTTCATGCTTCACGTCCGTCGCGGAAGGAGGTTTGTCAGCCGTAACGGCCGGTGATGTAGCCCTGGGTGCGCTCGTCGCGCGGGTTGGTGAAGATTTCCTCGGTGTCGTCGCACTCCACCATGTCGCCCAGATGGAAGAAGGCGGTCTTCTGCGAGACGCGGGCCGCCTGCTGCATGTTGTGGGTGACGATGACGATCGTGTAGTTCTCGCGCAGCTCGTCGATCAGCTCCTCGATGTGGGCGGTCGCGATGGGATCGAGCGCCGAGCAGGGCTCGTCCATCAGGATCACCTCGGGGCTGACGGCGATGGCGCGGGCGATGCACAGGCGCTGCTGCTGGCCGCCCGACAGGCCGGTGCCCGGCTCGCGCAGGCGGTCCTTCACCTCGTTCCACAGGCCGGCGCGCTTCAGCGAGGTCTGGACGATCTCGTCCATCTCGTCGCGGTGGCTGGCGATGCCGTGGATGCGCGGGCCGTAGGCGATGTTGTCGTAGATCGACTTCGGGAACGGGTTGGGCTTCTGGAAGACCATGCCGACGCGGGCGCGGAGCTGCACGGCGTCGATGGTCTTGCCGTAGACGTCCTCGCCGTCGAGCGCGATCAGCCCTTCGACGCGGCAGTTCTCGATGGTCTCGTTCATGCGGTTCAGGCAGCGCAGGAACGTGGACTTGCCGCAGCCGGACGGGCCGATCAGGGCCATCACGCGGTTTTCCTGGATGTCCAGGTTGATGCCCTTCAGCGCCTGCTTGGCCCCGTAGAACACCTTGACGTCGCGGGCGACCATCTTGACGGCGGGGGCGGCGGGACGCGGAACCGAAGCGGTGGCCGGAATGTGGGTCTGGACGCTCATGGGGGTTACCAACGCCTCTCGAATTTCTTGCGCAGGAAGACGGCCAGGCCGTTCATCAGGATGAGGAAGGCGAGCAGGATCAGGATCGCCGCCGACGTACGTTCCGTGAAGGCCCGCTCGGGGCTGTCCGCCCACATGTAGATCTGCACCGGCAGGGCGGTGGCGCTGTCCGTCAGGCCGCCCGGAATGTCCACGATGAAGGCCACCATGCCGATCATCAGCAGCGGCGCCGTCTCGCCCAGCGCGCGGGCCATGCCGATGATGGTGCCGGTCAGGATGCCCGGCAGGGCCAGCGGCAGGACATGGTGCGTCACCGTCTGGAGCGGCGAGGCGCCGACGCCGAGAGCGGCCTCGCGGATCGAGGGCGGCACCGCCTTCAGCGCGACGCGCGAGGCGATGATGATGACCGGCAGGGTCATCAGCGCCATCACCAGACCGCCCACCAGCGGGGCGGAGCGCGGCATCCCGAAGAAGCCGAGGAACACCGCCAGACCCAGCAGGCCGAAGATGATCGACGGCACCGCGGCAAGGTTGTTGATGTTCACCTCGATCAGGTCGGTCCAGCGGTTCTTCGGCGCGAACTCCTCAAGATAGACCGCGGCGGCGACGCCGATCGGCACCGCCAGCAGCATGGTCACCACCAGCGTCAGGGCGGAGCCGACGATGGCGCCCCCGATGCCCGCCTGTTCCGGCTCGCGGCTGTCGCCCGCGGTGAACAGGGTGGTGTTGAAGGTGCTGCGGATGGACCCGTTGGCGGCCAGCGCGTCGATGGCGGCGATCTTGACGTCGTTCAGCCGGCGCTCGCTCTCCGGCACGTCGCGCCGGATGAAGCCCTTCATGAACTGGTCGATCTCGTCGTCGGCGCGGACCCAGACCGTCCGCGTGGTGCCGACGATGGACGGGTCGGCGTTGACCATCGCCTCCAGCTCGTACGGTGCGCCGGAGGACAGCAGGTCGTTCAGCGACCGGCGGGTGGCGCGGTCGGTGGCCGCGGGAACCTGGGCGTAGAGCGCCTGGCGCAGGATGGCGGTGTAGTTCCGCTCCTCCACCTGTTGCTTGTCCAGCGTCACCTCCAGCCGGATCTGCGCCTGCCAGAAGGCGGTGTAGCCCTTGCTCACGATGGAGCCCAGAAGCACCACCAGCATCAGCGAGGCGATCCCGACGGCGATCATTCCCGCGATCCGGAACCGGCGCTCCGCGGCGTAGCGGCGGCGCAGGCGGGCGGAGAACTCCTCGCTCTGGTAGCGCGACTTGGTGACGGCGACCGACATGGCCCGCGTATCCTGTTCCACGAGGTCAGTCATATTTCTCTCGATACTTCTGGACCACCCGGAGGGCGACCATGTTGAGGGTGAGGGTCACGGCGAACAGCACGAGCCCCAGCCCGAAGGCCGACAGCGTCTTGGGGCTGTCGAACTCCTGGTCGCCGACCAGCAGCGTGGCGATCTGGGTCGTAACGGTGGTCACGGCGTCCAGCGGGTTGGCGGTCAGGTTGGCGGTGAGGCCGGCGGCCATGGTGACGATCATCGTCTCGCCGATGGCCCGGCTGACCGCCAGCATGACGGCGGCGACGATGCCCGGCAGGGCGGCGGGCAGCACGACCAGCCGGATCGTTTCCGACTTGGTGGCGCCCAGCCCGTAGGAGCCGTCGCGCAAGGATTGCGGCACGGCGTTGATGACGTCGTCCGACAGGGAACTGACGAAGGGAATGATCATCACCCCCATCACGAAGCCCGCCGCCAGCGCCGATTCGGAGCTGACGTCCAGCCCGACGCTCTGCCCCAGGCCGCGCACGAAGGGCGCCATGGTCAGCGCGGCGAAGAAGCCGTAGACCACGGTCGGGATGCCGGCCAGCACCTCCAGGATCGGCTTCAGCCAGGTGCGCAGGCGCGGGCTGGCGTATTCCGACATGAAGATGGCCGACATCAGCCCGACCGGAACCGCCACCGCCATGGCGATGCCGGTGATCAGCAGCGTGCCGGCGAACAGCGGGATCGCGCCGAAGGACCCGCTGGACCCCACCTGATCGGCCCGCATGGCCATCTGCGGGCTCCAGTGGGTGCCGAACAGGAAGTCCAGCGGGTTGACCACCGCGAAGAAGCGCATCGCCTCGAACAACAGAGACAGCACGATGCCGATGGTGGTCAGGATGGCGACCAGCGAGCAGACGACCAGCGCGACGTTGACCGCGCGTTCCACCCGGTTGCGGGCGCGCAGATCGGGATGGACCCGTCGGCGGGCGTGGAGCAGGCCGCCGATGGCGATGCAGCAGCCGATGACCAGCAGGCTCCAGTCGCCGAGCGCGTGCAGCCGCACATAGCGCTCCGCCGCCGCGGCCACCGCCGGATCGGGCACACGGCCCGTGTTGACGCCGTGGGCGAGGTTCAGGATGTCGGCGCGCAGCAGGCCCAGCGACTGGGCGTCGCCGTTGGCCAGCCGGTCCGGCAGGCCGGACAGGACCATCTGCATGACCAGCCAGCCTTCCGACGCGCTCCAGAACACGAAGAGCAGCAGGGCCGGAAGCCCCGCCCAGAGGGCGACGTAGAAGCCGTGGTAGGACGGGACCGAATGAAGCTCGACGATGCGGCCGCCGACCGAGGCGACGGCACGCGACCGGCCCATCCGGTAACCGATCACTGTGAGCAGGGCCAGAATGATGAGCAGTACCGTGAGCTGCATGCGAAACCGCCGGAAATGGGCTGAAAACGGGCTCTTGCCACAAACGGGGGAACCGGCGGCCTCACAGGGAGAGCCGCCGGTTCCGTCAGCCGGTCAGAGCTGAAGCGGGGCCAGGTTCGTCGCCGAGGTGCGGGCCGCGTCGCGCTCCGCCTTCGGCAGGGAGATGAGGCCCTTGTCGGCCAGATAGCCGTCCTCGCCCATCGCGCGCTCCGAGGTGAATTCGGCGATGAACTCGCGGATGCCGGGGACCACGCCGGCGTGGGCGCTCTTCACATAGACGTAGAGCGAGCGGGCGACCTCATATTCGCCCGAGGCGACCGTCTCCGGGCTCAGCTCGACGCCGTCCATCTTGGCGGTCTGGAGCTTGTCGCGGTTCTGGTCGAAGAAGCTGTAGCCGAACACGCCGAAGGCGTCGGGGTTGGCGGTCAGCTTCTGGACGATCAGGTTGTCGTTCTCGCCGGCCTCGACATAGCCGCCGTCCTCGCGGATCGACAGGCAAGCCTTCTCGCGGGCCTTCTCGTCGGCGACGATGGTCTTCACCTCGGCCACCTTCTTGCAGCCTTCGAGCATCACCAGTTCGTTGAAGCTGTCACGGGTTCCGGACGTCGGGGGCGGGCCGAGGACCTCGATCTCCTTGTTCGGCAGCTTCGGGTCGATGTCCGACCACGTCTTGTAGGGGTTGGCGACCATCTTGCCGTCCACCGGCACCTCCTTGGCCAGCGCCTTCCACAGGATCTCGGTGGTCAGGTCGGTGTGCGGGGCCTGCTTGGAATAGGCCAGCGCGATGCCGTCGTAGCCGATCTTCAGCTCGGTGATCTGGGTGACGCCGTTGGCGGCGCACTGATCCACCTCGGACTTCTTGATGCGGCGCGAGGCGTTGGCGACGTCCGGGTGCTGCGGGCCGACGCCCGCGCAGAACAGCTTCAGGCCGCCGCCGGTGCCGGTCGACTCGACGACCGGAGTCTTGAACTTGCCGCCCTTGCCGAACGCTTCGGCAACCGCCGTGGTGAACGGGAACACGGTCGAGGAGCCGACGGCGCGGATCTGGTCGCGCGACTGGGCGTTCACGGCACCCGTGAAGGCGGCGGTCACGGCGACGGCCGCCGCCGCGGCGAGGGCAAGCTTCTTGGAATTCACGGTGATCCCTCCGATGGTCCGGTTGCCTCTGTCCCGGGGGGACGCGATGGGCCAACCCCGTGCCGCTGCCCCAGGGGCGTGCGGCTTGCGGCTCGGACACTAGTGAGGGTCCGCGACGCGCCGATTACGGTTTTATGACAGTTTCGTGACGGCGGTTTCCGCCGCCGCCTCGGGCACGGCCTCGGGCACCGCCGGCAGGTAGACGGTGAAGGTGCTGCCCACCCCCACCGCGCTTTCGATGGTCAGGCGCCCGCGGTGGCGGTTCACGATGTGTTTCACGATGGCCAGCCCCAGCCCGGTGCCGCCCATCGCCCGCGACCGGGCGGCGTCCACGCGGTAGAAGCGTTCAGTCAGGCGCGGCAGATGGGTGCGGGCGATGCCCTCCCCCTGGTCGCGCACAGCGACGGCCACCATCGGCCCTCCCCGCCCGCCGCGCCCCGCGGCGCCGGACACGCCCACCGCCATGCCGTCGGCCAGCGACACGGCGATGGTCACGTCCGTGTTTTCCCGCGTGTATTTGATCGCGTTGCTGACGAGGTTCTGGAAGACCTGGGTGAGCTGGTCCTCGTCGCCCACCACCGGCGGCAGGCCGTCCGAAGCCTTCAGCGTCAGGCGGATGCGGCGGCTTGCCGCCTTCAACTCCAGCGCCGCCATCACCCCGTCCAGAGCGTCCAGAACATCGACCCGCCCGGCGGGCGGCATATGCTCGTCCAGTTCGATCCGCGACAGCGACAGCAGGTCGTTGACGAGGCGGGCCATGCGGCTGGCCTGATCCTGCATGATCGACAGGAAGCGCTCGTGCGCCTCCAGATCGTCGCGGGCGGGGCCGCGCAGCGTCTCGATGAAGCCCAGCAGGGAGGAGAGCGGCGTGCGCAGCTCGTGGCTGGCGTTGGCGATGAAGTCGGCGCGCATCTGCTCCGACCGGCGCAGCGCCGTGATGTCGTGCAGCGTCAGGATGACCAGCCGCTCCGGCGGCGCCCCGGCGGGGGAAAGCAACCCATCCTCGTCGGGGACCGGGCGGGGGGTACGCCGCAGGAAGGGCTTCACCCGCACCTCGAACATGCGCTCCACCGGCACCGGCAGGCTGAAGTCGAGGATGCGGGAGGCCGCACCGCCCAGCACCGCGTCCACCGCCTCCAGCACCGCCGGATTGCGCAGCGAGGCCGCAAGGTCGCGGTCCAGGATGCGGTCGCCGAACAGAGTGCGCGCCGCCTGGTTGGCCCGCGTCACCTGCCGCTCCGCTCCCACCAGAACCAGCGGGTCGTGGAGCGCCTCGATGATGGCCTCGTTGGCTTCGAGCTGGGCCAGCGCCTGTTCGGTGCGGGCACCCATGACCCGGCGCAGCCGCACCGCCGCCGCCGCCGCCTCCCGCACCGGGCCGGAGGCCGTGACGGGCAAGGGCGGGACCGGTTCCGCCGGACCGGCGGCGAGCCGGGCGGCGTGCTCGGCCACCGTCCGCAGGTCGCGGTAATAGACCCGGAACATCAGCGCCACCCCGCCCAGCCCGGCCAGCCCGCCCAGCACCGCCGCCAGCGGCCCGGCCGCCCCCTGCCGCCACAGCCACCACAGGGCGGGCAGCAGCGGCGCCAGCACCAGCGCGGCGGCGAGGATCAACCGGAGGGGCGGCATCGGCTTGGAGGTCATGATCGGCGCTTTCCGTGCGTCGGACGGACGGCAAGGGAGGTGGGTTCGGGGGCGAAACCTCGCTTTTACACCATCCCGCAAGCCGGTGAGCGGGCGTCACAAAAGATTAACGCGCGGGCCGGGGTCATCGCCCGGCCCGCGCGTCGTCCGTAGAGCGCTCCCCCCGTGTTACCAGGGCAGCGAGTCGTGGGCCGCCAGCGCCGCCGCGGTGACCAGATCGTTGACCGAGGCGCCCATGGTGACGATCTGCGCCGGCTTGTCCAAGCCGATCAGCAGCGGGCCGATCATCTGGCCGCCGGCCATCTTGTTCAGCAGCTTCGCCGTGATGTTGGCCGAATGCAGGCCGGGCATGATCAGCACGTTGGCCGGGCCGGACAGGCGGCAGAACGGGTAGACCCGCTTCATCAGCTCGTAGTCCAGCGCCACGTCCGCCGACATCTCCCCGTCATACTCGAAATCGACGCGGCGGCTGTCGAGGATGGAAATGGCCTCGCGCAGCGGGTCCGCGTGCGGGTGCGGGTTCTGGCCGAAGTTGGAGAAGGACAGCAGCGCCACCCGCGGCTCGTGCCCCATCTGGCGCGCCTTGGCCGCCGCGCCGATGGCGATGTCGGCCAGCGTCTGGCCGTTCGGGCGGACATGCACCGTCGTGTCGGCGATCAGCACCGTACGGTTGCGCGTCAGGAAGACATGCAGGCCGAAGACCGGCTCGTTCGCCTTGGCGTCGATGACGCGGCGGATCTCCTCGAAGGCGACGCCGAAGGTGCGGGTCAGGCCGGTGACCATGGCGTGGGCGTCGCCCTGCGCCACCATCAGGGCGGCGAAGACGTTGCGGTCCTGGTTCACCATGCGCTGGCAATCGCGCAACAGGGCGCCCTTGCGCTGCATCCGGCGGTACAGATAGTCGCTGTAGCGGCGGTTGGCGTCGGAGATGCGGGCGTTGTGGATTTCCAGCGACACGCCGGGCTGGCCCATCGCGGCGAGCTGCTCCTTGATGACCTCCTCACGCCCGATCAGCACCGGCGTGCCGAAGCCGGCGGCGCGGTAGGCGAGTGCCGCACGGATCGTCCGCTCCTCCTCGCCCTCGGCGAAGACGACGCGGCGCGGGTTGGCCTTCACCTTCTCAAGGATGAGCTGGAGGCTGTCCGCCGTGGGATCGAGACGGGTGCGCAACGAATTCCGGTAGCCCGCCAGATCGACGATGGGCTTGCGCGCCACGCCGGTTTCCATGGCGGCCTGGGCCACCGCGGCGGGAACCGTCACGATCAGGCGCGGGTCGAAGGGCACCGGGATGATGTATTCCGGCCCGTAGCGCAGCCGGCGGCCCGAATAGGCGGCATCCACCTCGTCCGGCACGTCCTCGCGCGCCAGGGCGGCCAGCGCCTTGGCGGCGGCCACCTTCATCGTCTCGTTGATGGTGGTGGCCCGCACGTCCAGCGCGCCGCGGAACAGGTAGGGGAAGCCCAGGACGTTGTTGACCTGGTTGGGATAGTCGGAGCGGCCCGTCGCCACGATGGCGTCGGAGCGGACGGCCTTCACCTCCTCCGGCGTGATTTCCGGATCGGGGTTGGCAAGCGCGAAGATGATCGGCTTGTCCGCCATGGACTTGACCATCTCCGGCGTCATCGCGCCCTTGGCCGACAGGCCGACGAACACGTCCGCACCGGCGACCGCCTCCTGAAGCGTGCGCTTGTCCGTTTCCACCGCGAAGGACGACTTCCACTGGTTCATGCCGTCGGTGCGGCCGCGATAGACGATGCCCTTGGTGTCGCACAGCGTGATGTTCTCGCGCGGCACGCCGACGGTGGTGAACAGTTCGGCGCAGGCGATGCCCGCCGCACCGGCGCCGTTGACCACCAGCTTCACGTCCTTGATGTTCCGCCCGGTGATGTCGCAGGCGTTGATCAGGCCGGCGGCGGCGATGATGGCGGTGCCGTGCTGGTCGTCGTGGAAGACGGGGATGTCCAGCAACTCGCGCAGGCGCTCCTCGATGATGAAGCAGTCCGGCGCCTTGATGTCCTCCAGGTTGATGCCGCCGAAGCTCGGCCCCAGGAAGCGGACGCAGTTCACGAACTCGTCCACGTCGCGGGTGTCGACCTCCAGGTCGATGCCGTCCACGTCGGCGAAGCGCTTGAAGAGAACCGCCTTGCCCTCCATCACCGGCTTGGAGGCGAGTGCCCCCAGGTCACCCAGACCCAGCACCGCCGTGCCGTTGGAGATGACGGCGACGATGTTGCCCTTGGCCGTGTAGTCATAGGCCGTGCTGGGGTCTTCCGCGATGCGCAGGCAGGGAACCGCCACGCCCGGCGAATAGGCCAGCGACAGGTCGCGCTGGGTCGTCAGCGGCTTGGTGGGGGTGATCTCCAGCTTGCCCGGACGCCCGGAGGAGTGCAGCAGAAGGGCTTCTTCGTCTGTGACGCGCTTGGTATCGGGTTCGGTCATCGGGGTTCGGTTCCTGAGGGTAGGCTGTCGCAGCCGTTCTTCTTTGGGCCGGTCGTCATTGTTGGGCTTGGTGCCGGCCGATCGGGCGAGGGATGTTAGCCCGCACGGGCGCCTCCCGCCAGAGCCGGATCGCACGAAAGATGCGAATTTTGACCGTAACACGACATATCAGACCACGAAAAATGACCTGTCTATCATTTCGTGTCCGTAAGGACCCTCAGCAGCCCTCGGCCATGTCGTAGATGGCGTCCATGTCGCTGATCAGCACCTTGTTGCCTTCCTGAAGCGAGATGACCCCGGCGGTCTTCAACTGCGTGAAGGTGCGGCTGACCGTCTCGGTGGTCAGGCCCAGGTAATCGGCGATGTCGGCCCGGCTCATCGGCACATAGACGGGATTTTCCTTATGCCCGCGCCGGGCGGCGCGCTGGGACAGCATCAGCAGGAAGGAGCAGATCTTCTCCTTCGCCGTCTTGCGGCCGAGCAGGAGCATCTGGTCCTGCGCCGCCGCCAGCTCGTTCGAGGCCATGGAGAAGAGACGGCGCTGCATCTTCGGAAACTCGTCCATCAGCGCGTCGATCTTCTTGCGCGGGAAGCGGCAGAGCGTCGCCGTGGTGACCGTTTCCGCGGTGTAGGCGTAGCTGTCGTTGACCGCCAGCCCCAGGAAGTCGCCGGTGACGAGGAAACCGGTGATCTGGCGGCGCCCGTCCGGCAGCAGTTTGTACAGCTTCACGGTGCCGGCGGTGACGTTGTACAGCGCGTCGGCCGCGTCGCCTTCGCTGAACAGGGTCTGGCCGGCTTCGACGCGGGCGGTCTGGAGGATGTCGGCGAGTCGGCGCAGTTCCTCGGGGTCCAGAGCGGCACAGACGGTCAGGCTGCGCACGGGACAGGCCCCGCAGGGATTCATCTCATTCGCCGCGCCCTTTTCGCGGGCGCGTCCCATGTCAAAGGGTGGCATGGCATGGACCCAGCCCTTAGCCGTACATCGTCGCCATAATCGTCATAATCGGTCCGCTTCGCAACGGTGCTCGCACAGACCGTTGCCGAATTGCCATGGAACCGGCCAATCTGCGGGAGGGCGATCAGCGTCCCTTCGGCGGCGCCGACGGTTCGGCGTTCGGGCGCGGCGGCTCGTCGTCGAACAGGATGCGGTGGGCCGCCCCGTCCAGATCGTCAAACTGCCCGGACTTCAGAGCCCACAGGAACGCCCCCAGGCCCATCAGCCCCAGGCTCAGCGCGATCGCGATCAGATAGAGAAGCTCGGTCATCGGTCAGGTCCTTGGTCACCGCGCTGCGGCTGAGCCGCAGGGCGTTGGCGATAACGATCAGGGAGGAGGAGGACATGGCCAGCGCGGCCAGCAGCGGCGTCAGCATCCCGGAGATGGCCACCGGCACCGCAATCAGGTTGTAGATCAGCGCGATGGCGAAATTCTGCCGCACCAGCCGCCCGGAGCGGCGGGACACCTCGAACGCCTCCAGGATGGGGCGCAGGCGGCGGCCCTGGAACACCACGTCGGCGGCGGTCTGGCTGACGTCCACCGCGGTGGACGGCGACATCGACACGCTCGCCGCGGCCAGCGCCGGGGCGTCGTTCAGCCCGTCGCCGACCATCAGCACCTTGCGGCCCTCGGCGGCGAGCCCGTCCAGAACGGCGGTCTTGTCGGCGGGCGTCTGGCCGGCGCGCCAGTCCTCGATGCCCAGTTGCGCGGCCACGGCGGCCACGGCCCCCCGGCGGTCGCCGGACAGAAGCCGCACGTCCAGGCCCCGCGCCTTCAGGCCCCGCACCACCGCCGCCGCGTCGGCGCGCGGCGCGTCGAGGAAGGTAATGCGGACCGGCGCGGCGCCGGGGCGGGCCAGCCACAGTTCAGGCCCCGCGGCGTCCTCCGCCGCGTCCGGCGCGCCGGTGAAGCCGCGGCTGCCCAGCCGGATTTCCCCCTCGGGGCCATCCAGCGCGAGGCCGGCGCCGGGAACCTCCCGCACGCCGGCGGCGACGGGAAGGTTGGGCAGGGCGCGGGTCAGGGCGCGGGCCAGCGGATGGCGGCTGGCCCCGGCGAGCGAAGCGGCAAGGCGCAGGTCGTCCTCCGCCACACCGTCCAGCTGCGGGACGGGGCGCCCCTCGGTCAGGGTGCCGGTCTTGTCGAAGACCACCGTGTCGATGACGGCCAGACGCTCCAGCGCCGTGGCGGTCTTCAGCAGGATGCCCTGCCGCATCAGCCGCCCGCTGGCGATCACCTGCACCACCGGCACGGCCAGAGCCAGCGCGCAGGGGCAGGTGATGATCAACACGGCGACCGCGTTCATCAGCGCGTCCTGCCAGGGAAGTCCGCCCAGCAGCAGCCAGCCCAGGAAGGTGCCCAGCGCCGTCACATGGACGACCGGGGCGTAATGGCGCGACACCCGGTCGGCGATGGCGACGTATTTGGCGCGGCCCTGCTCCGCCACCTCCATCAGCCGGACGATCTCGGCCAGCAGCGTGCCCTCCCCCACCGCCGTGACGGTCACGCGCAGGGGGGCGGTGAGGTTCAGCATGCCGGCGAACACACGGTCGCCGGGGCGCACGCTGCCCGGCACCGTCTCGCCGGTGATCAGGCCGGTGTCGAGGTCGGAAACGCCGTCCGACACCGTGCCGTCCACCGCGACGCGCTCGCCCACCGCCACCAGCACGGTGGAGCCGGGACGGACCTGATCCGGCGGGACGATGGCGCTGCGCCCGTCCTCGGTCAGCACCGTCACGGAGGTGGCGTGCAGGCCGAGAAGCTGTTCCGCCGCCGACCGCGCCCGGCCCCGCGCCCGCTGGTCCAGGTAGCGCCCGATCAGCAGGAAGAACAGCAGCATCATCGCGCCGTCGAAATAGGCGTGGTGGCCGCTGTTGATCGTCTCGAACAGACTCATGCCGGTGGCGAGCAGGACGCCGATGGTGATCGGCACGTCCATGTTCGTCCGTCCGCGCCGCAGCGCCTGGAAGGCGGAGCGCGCGAAGGGGCGCACGGCGTAGGCGATGGCCGGCATGCAGATCAGCGCCGACAGCCAATGCATCAGGTCGCGCGTGGCGGTGCCCATGCCGGTGGCGTGCCCGGCCCAGACCGACACCGACAGCAGCATCACGTTGCTGGCGCCGAAGCCGGCGACGGCCAGCGAGCGCAGAAGCTCCTTCTCCGTCTTCGCTTGAGCGTCGCCCAGCCGTTCCGGATCGAAGGGCACGGCGCGGTAGCCGATGCGGGCGATGGTGTCCACGACGGTGTTGGCGTCGGTCTCGGCCTCGCGCCATGTCACCGACAGGCGGCGCGTGGTCATGTTCAGCCGCGCGTGCGTCACCCCCGGCTGGCGGGCCAGCGCCGTTTCGATCAGCCAGACGCAGGCGGCGCATTGCAGCCCGTCCACCATCAGGTGCAGCGATGCGGTGCCGTCCCCGACCTGTTTGGCGTGGGGAGCGTAGTCCAGCGGCGGCGCCTCCCCGTCCGGACGCAAGGGCCGGGCGGCGGGATCGACGCAGCGCCGCTCGTAATAGCGTTCCAGCCCGAGCCCGCGGACGAGATCGTAGGCCGCCGCACAGCCGGTGCAGCAGAAGGGACCGGCGCCATCGGAGGCGGTGGTGCCGGTGCCCTCGGGATGCTCCTGCCCGCAGTGGAGGCAGACGGTCATGTCACTGAACCCGTATGCTTGTTTGGCTTAGGCTTGATTGCCGGGCGCTTACTTGACGAAGATGCGCTGTTCGTCCTGATAGTCGCCGGTGGCGTGGTGGATCTCCACGCGCAGGTCCCACTGGCCGGCCAGCGGCAGGGTCACCGGAGCCGCAAAGCGGCCTTCGCCCAGATAGGGCAGATCCATCCGCAGGTCATGGCCCTCGCTGGTCGGGCGGATAAAGGCGACCTTTACCTCGGCGCCCTTCAGCAGGTTGCCGTCCTTGTCGGTCAGCGTCAGCGCGAGGATGCCCTTCTGCGGATCGGTGCCGGTGAATTCCGTCGTCACCTTCCAGCCGCGCTCGGCCTGGGCGCGGGCGCCGGCCAGATCCTGGTTGTACTTCAGACCCTTCAGGAAGTGCTGTTCGGTCTGCACGCCGGTCCAGCTCGAAAAGGCGAAGTGCAGCATCACGCCGTTGACCGCGATCACGATGGCGAACCCAGCCACGAAGATCCAGGGGATGTACCAGCCGGGCTGGCGGCCCTTCCGTTGGGGAGGGGTACGGCGGTTTCCGGCGTCGGTGGACAGCGTCATCGTCGTCTTGACCTTCAGAGAATTCAGCGCAAGGGGCCGGTCGGGATCAGTTGGCCGGTCCCATGAAGACGGAGTCATAGGTCGCCACCTCACCATCCGCCGAGGTTAGCCTGAAAGTAAGGGGCTGGGTGGCGCCTTGCAAACCGGCGCGGGGCACGGTCACGAAAATTCTGTAGGTCGCCACCATGTCCGGACCCGCGGTCAGGCTCTGGGTGCCGGCCTGTTCCTCCTGGCCTTCGCCGGCCACGGACAGGCCGGCCTCCTTCAACCCCACTACGGCCAACGTGTAGGACCGCGGGTCGCGGGTCATGTTGGAGATCTTGAAGGTGTAGGCGTTGCGCACCGACCCGTCGGACAGCGCCACGAACAGCGGGGCGCGGTCGCGCAGAACACTGATGTCCAACCCCGGCTTCAGCATCAGGCCGATGGCGATGCCCCCAGCGATCACCAGCATCATCAGCGAATAGAGGATCGTGCGCGGGCGCACCACGCGGTAGGGCACGGGCTTGCCGGTGGTGGCGATGGCCACCTGGTTGGTCTGGGTGTCGAACTTGATGAGGCCCGCCGGGCGCCCGACCTTGGCCATGATCTCGTCGCAGGCGTCGATGCACAGGCCGCAACCGATGCACTGCATCTGAAGCCCGTCGCGGATGTCGATGCCGGCGGGGCAGACCTGGACGCAGTTGAAGCAGTCGATGCAGTCGCCCAACCCTTCGGCCTTGCGCTCCTCCCAGCTCTGCGACTTGCGCATCAGGCTGCGGCCCTCGCCGCGCCAATCCTGGTAGGTGACGACAAGGCTGTCCTCGTCGATCATCGCCGACTGGAAGCGCGGCCATGGGCACATGTAGGTGCAGACCTGCTCCCGCGCGAAGCCGGCGAGAAGGTAGGTGGTGGCGGTGAACAGGCCGATGAAGCCCAGGGCGGTCGCCGACGCCTCGAAGCGCAGCAGCTCGCCCAACAGGGTCGGCGCGTCGGTGAAGTAGAAGATCCAGGCGCCGCCGGTCACCAGGGCGATTAGCAGCCAGATCAGGTTCTTCAGCGCCTTGCGCCCGATCTTCCGGGCGGTCCACTGGCCCTGGTCCAGCCGGATGCGCTCGCCGCGGTCGCCTTCCACCAGCCGTTCGACCCAGACAAAAAGGTCGGTCCACACCGTCTGCGG
>JAEYPE010000168.1 GCA_023411035.1 Pseudomonadota bacterium | reverse complement strand
TTCGTCTCTTCTTCCGTTTCCCTGCCGCCGTTCCGCTCTGCAGCGGCCCCGGCGTCGTGGGAGGCGGGTTATAGGCGGGTTGGCCGAGCCCGGCAAGCGCTTTTTTTCACCGCGGTGCGTTTTTTCTCGGCGGAGGCGGGCGCCCGATGGTGGAGATCGAGGCGGCGGCCGCGACGACCAAGGGGGCGAAGCGCTCTTCCGCCTCCTGCGGGGTAAAGCGGGAGCGTGAAACGGCGATGTTGATGGCACCGATAGGCGCCCCCGCCGGGTTGACGATGGCCGCCGCGACCGACAGGTCGCCGTGGTAATATTCCTCGAAGGCAGTGGCGTAGCCGAGACCGGCGCTCCGCTCGATCTTCGCCAGCAGGTCCTCCCGCCGCCAGGTGGTGTTCGGCGTGTAGGGATGCAGGTCCATGCGGTCGAGCCGGTCGCAGACCTCCTCCATCGGCATCCGCGACAGCATCGCCACGCCCGGCGCCGTGCAATAGGCCGGCATCCGCATGCCGATGACGACGTCCGTGTTCAGCACATGGCGGCTCATGAAGCGCGAGACGAAGACGATCTCCGTGTCGTCCAGCTCCGTCAGGTTGATGGTTTCCTCGGTCGTTTTGCTGAGGTGCATCAGGTACGGCATAGAGCGTTCGAGCAGCCCGTTGCCGCGCATGTAGTGATGGCCGAGGTCCAGCGTCTTGACCGTCAGCTCAAACCGCTTCGTTTCCGGGTCCTTCCGCAGATAGCCCAACTTTTCCAACGTATGGGTGAAGCGCTGTGCCGCGCTTTTGTCCAGGCCGACGATCGAGGCGATCTGGGTCAGGCTCATGGCCGGGCGCGCGGTATCGAACGCGTTCAGCACACGGAACGCCTTTTCCACGGACATGACCATCAGGGGATCGCCCGTCCGGGCGGCGCCCTCCCCCTTGACCGGGGTGTCACCAGCGGGCGCGTCGCTGGCGGCGGTTTCCGTGTCGGACAGTCGGGAAGACGGACGGCGCGGAGCCATGGCGATCGGTCCTGAAGTTGGTGCGTGAGAGATACCGTTGACAGGTCTATCAAAGCAAGCCAAGCTATTCAATATCAAGTATTGTATTGCAATACGACGCGCCGCCCGAAGGGGCGCCGGAACGCCCGCGAGGCGCGCGGAAGACCCGCTTACAGGAGTGAAGCTGTGTTCAAATTCATCCTCACCGAGGTTCGGGGCCCGGTCGGCATCATCACGCTGAACCGCCCGGAGATCCTGAACGCCTGGAACGCCGCGATGCGCGACGAGCTGATCGTCGCCTTTGAGCAGTTCGAGGAGCAGGACGGCGTCCGCGCGATCATCCTCACCGGGGCGGGCGACCGCGCTTTCGGCGCCGGACAGGACCTGAACGAAACCAAGACCTTCGATGCCGACCGCGCCGAGGAATGGGTGGCGGAGTGGGAGCGGCTGTACCACCGCATGCGCACCCTCTCGAAGCCGTTGATCGTCGCGCTGAACGGCGTCGCCGCCGGCTCCGCCTTCCAGGTGGCTCTGCTGGGCGACTTCCGCATCGGCCATGCCGGGGTGCGCATGGGCCAGCCGGAAATCAACTCCGGCATCGCCAGCACCACCGGTCCCTGGATCATGAAGGAGATGATCGGCCTGGCCCGCACCATCGACCTGACCCTGTCGGGCCGGCTGATGGACGCGGAGGAATGCCACCGCATCGGGCTCATCAACCGCATCGTCCCGCAGGACCGCGTGATGGCGGAATCCCTGGCCCTGGCCGAGGAACTGGCCGCCAAGCCGCCGGTCGCCATGCGGCTGGACAAGCAGCGCTTCCGCGAGATGACCGAGGCCGGCTTCCGCGATGCCCTGGCCGCCGGGGTGCGCATCCAGCGCGAGGCCTACGCATCCGGCGAACCGGCCCGGATGATGGAGGAGTTCCTCGCCAAGCGCGCCGCGAAGCGCGCGTAATCGCGGCTTAATTCCCAGACATTATTCCAGGGGCGCAACGAACCGCCCAACCGTGCCGCAAGGCCCGCCCACCCGCCGGGATAAGAAGAGACACCCCGGCCAAAGAACAGGGAGTTTCACATGCGTAAGGCCTCCGGCTTCTCCATGGACCGCCGCAGCCTGATGAAGGGAGCCGCCGGTGTCGCGCTGGGCGCCACCCTGCCCGCCGGGCTGCTCCGCCCGGCCTTCGCCGCGACCCAGATCACCGTCGCCGATCCCGGCGGCCCCTACAGCCCGGCCTTCCGCAAGGCGTTCTACGATCCGTTCGAGAAGGCCACCGGCATCAAGGTCGTCAACGTCGCCCGCGAGGCCGAGCCGACCGCCCAGTTCAAGGCCATCGTGGAAACCAAGTCCTACACCTGGGACGTCTGCACGCTGACCCTGTCGGCCCGCGACATCCTGATGAAGCAGAACCTGCTGGAGCCGCTGAACTTCACGGCGGTGGACGTGCCCGGCCTGATGCCGGATTCGCTGACCAGCCATTGGATGGGCACCGACGTCTATTCGACCATCCTCGGCTACCGCACGGACAAGTTCGCGTCCAACGCGCCGCAGAACTGGGCCGATTTCTGGAACGTCGAGAAGTTTCCGGGCCGCCGCTCGCTGCGCAAGAACCCCATCGACACGCTGGAGCAGGCGCTGCTGGCCGATGGCGTTCCGCTCGACCAGCTCTATCCGCTGGACGTCGACCGCGCCTTCAAGGCGCTGGACCGCATCAAGCCGCACATCGCCGTCTGGTGGACCGGCGGCGCCCAGTCCAGCCAGCTCATCCAGAGCGGCGAGGTGGACATGATCGCCCTGTGGAACGCCCGCGCCCAGGCGGTGATCGACGGCGGCGCCCCGGTGAAGATCGGCTGGAACCAGGGGCTCTATTCGATCGAAGGCTGGGGCATCCCGCGCGGCAACCCGCGCGCCGACGCCGCCCGCCAGTTCATCAAGTTCTGCGCCGACCCGGCCCGTCAGGCGACCTTCACCGAGGTGCTGGCCTACGGCCCGACCAACCTCGACGCCTACAAGAGCATCCCGAAGGAGCGCGCCCAGGCTCTGCCCACCTATGAAGACAATCTGAAGGTGATGACCATCGCCAAGGAGGATTGGTGGGGGGCCAACCGGTCGAAGATGAACGAGCGTTTCAACGCCTGGATTCTCGGCTAAGCCGCCCCGACGGAAAGGAGACCCGCCGCCATGCTCTCACCGCTCGCACAGGCGCGCACAGCGCCCGTCCAGGCCGGGGCCGCCGCCAAGCCGAAGCTGCTGGTCGATGGCCTGACCAAACGGTACGGCTCCATCACCGCTCTGGAACCCACCCGCCTGGAGGTTCCGGTGGGCGAGTTCCTGACGCTGCTCGGCCCGTCCGGCTCCGGCAAGACCACGCTGCTGCAGATGATCTGCGGGCTGGTGGAGCCCAGCGGCGGGCGCATCCTGATCGACGGACAGGACGAGACCCGCACCCCCGTGCACAAGCGGGACATCGGCCTCGTCTTCCAGCATTACGCCCTGTTCCCGCACCTGACGGTGGCGGAGAACATCGGCTTTCCCCTGCGCATGCGCGGCGTCGCCCCGGCGGACCTGGAGCGGCGCGTGAAGGAGGCGCTGGAGATGGTCCATCTCGGCCATCTCGCCGGGCGCTTCCCCAAGGAGCTGTCCGGCGGGCAGCAGCAGCGCGTCGCCCTGGCGCGCTGCTTCGTCTACCAGCCTTCGGTCATCCTGATGGACGAGCCGCTGGGGGCGCTCGACAAGAAGCTGCGCGAGCACATGCAGTACGAGATCAAGCGCCTGCACCGCGAGACGGGCGCGACGATCATCTACGTCACCCATGACCAGGAGGAAGCCCTGGCCATGTCGGACCGCATCTGCCTGATGAACCACGCGCGCATCGAGCAGCTCGGCACCCCGCACGACATCTACGCCCGCCCGAAGACCGCCTTCGCCGCGGACTTCATCGGCGTGTCGAACATCTTCCGCGGGAAGGTCCGGCGCGACGGGACCGGATCGCCCATGCTGGTCACCGGCAACGGCAGCTTCCGCCTGTCCGCCGACACGCCGGACAGCCAGGACAGCGCCGCGCTGGTGGTCCGGCCCGAGCAGCTCGACATCGACGGCGAGGGCGACAACGAGGTGCGGGGCGAGGTGGTGGACACCGTCTATGCCGGCTCCGAAACCCGCGTGCTGGTGGCGCTGGGCGGCGAGGAGACGATCACCGTCCGCCTGCGCCGCGGCCTCGCCCCGCCGCGGCTGGGCGAGGTGGTCGCGGTGCGCTGGCGCGCCGAAGCCGGAGTTCTGGTGTCATGAGCACCGTCACCCTGCATCATGACGGAGCCTTCGCCACGGCGCGGCGGAAGCTGCGCTTCGGCCCGCTGTGGCTGGCCGCCCCCGGCCTCGCCTTCCTGGCGGTGTTCTTCCTGTTCCCGGTGCTGCGGCTGCTCGGCCTCAGCGTCCAGGATCTGGAAACCTCGGCCTGGACCGGCGACCATTACGCCCGCATCGTCGCCACGGACGTCTATTTCCGCGTCCTGATGAGCACTTTCCGCATCGCCGGGCTGACCGCCCTGCTGTCGCTTCTGTTCGGCTATCCGCTGGCCTACTGGCTGGCGCAGTTGCCGGAGCGCCAGCGCGGGCTGGCGATCCTGGCGGTGATGGTGCCCTTCTGGACCAGCTATCTGGTGAAGACCTTCGCCTGGATGGTCATCCTGGGGCGGACCGGCGTCATCAACCAGATCCTGTCCGGCACGGGGATGCCCCCCCTGCCGCTGCTGCACAACGAGTTCGGCGTGATGGCCGGCATGGTCCACGCCATGCTGCCGCTGGCCGTGCTGACCATGCTGCCGGTGATGACCACCATCGACCGCCGGCTGGTCCAGGCGGCGGAGACGCTGGGCGCGCCGCCGGCCAACGCCTTCTGGCTGGTTTACTTCCAGCTTTCGCTGCCCGGCGTGGCCGCAGCGGGGCTGCTGACCTTCATCTCCTCGCTGGGCTTCTTCATCGTGCCGGCGCTGCTTGGCGGACCGCAGCAGACCATGCTGGCGCAGCTCATCATCACCCAGATCCAGGAGATGCTGAATTGGGCCTTCGCGGGCGCGCTGGCCACCTTCATGCTGGTCGCCGCGCTGGTCACCTGCTGGGTCTACGACCGGCTGTTCGGCCTGTCCTCCCTGTCGGGCGAGACCTCCGGCCGGACCGGCGGCGGGCAAGGCCGCCTGCGCGGCGCCGGGATGAAGCTGCTGTCGGCGCTCGCCAAGGCGTCGTCGTCGCTGGGCGGCCCGGTGGGGCGCGTGCTGGGGCCGAAGATGATGGACCGGCTGCTGCCGCTCTATTCCGCCGCGGTGATCGTGTTCCTGGTCGCCCCGGCGCTGGTCGTCGTGCCCATCGCCTTCACCACCTCGCCCTTCCTGGATTTCCCGCCGCCGGGCTATGGGCTGGAGTGGTTCCGGGTCTATTTCACCTCCGACCTTTGGGTGTCGGCGACGATCCGGTCCTTCGCGGTGGCCTTCGCCACGGCGATCCTGGCGACGCTGGTGGCCGGTCTGGCGGCGCTGGCGCTGGCCCGCTCCTCCTCCCGCTGGCGCGGGGCGATCTTCGCCTTCTTCCTGGCGCCGATGATCGTGCCGCGCATCGTCATCGCGGTCGGGCTGTTCTACCTGTTCGCCCAGATCGGGCTGGTGGCCACCGACCTCGGCCTGATCATCGGGCATACGGTGCTGGCCCTGCCATTCGCCTTCGTCGCCATTTCCGCGGTGGTGAAGGGGCATGACTGGCGGCTGGACCAGGCGGCGGCGACGCTTGGGGCGAACCGCTTCAAGACGCTGATGCTGGTCACCGTGCCGCTGATCCGCGGCGGTCTGGTGGCGGCGTTCCTGTTCGCCTTCATCACCTCCTTCGACGAGCTGACCGTGGCGATCTTCGTCAGCGGCGGCGTCAAGACCACGCTTCCGAAGCAGATGTGGGACGACATGATCCTTCAGTTGAACCCGACGCTGGCCGCCGTGTCCGTCGTGGTCTTCGCGATCGTGATGGCCCTGCTGCTGATGGCGGAATGGCTGCGCCGTCCGGCGCGGTGATCGCAGCAAGCCCTTTCGGCCGTAACCAACCGACCAAACGCATTCGAGACCACGCATCATGTCCGATTTCGAAGAAGGGTTCGTCCGCCTGTTCACACAGGCGGCCCGGACCGGACGCGCCCGCCTGTTCGCCCGCTTCAACGGCGAGGCGCTGAGCTTCGCCACGCTCGACCGCCAATCCGACAGCATGGCGGCGGAGCTGCGGCGCCTGGGGCTGAAGCCCGGCGACCGCGTGGCGCTGATGCTGCGCAACAGCCCGCTGGTGCTGTCCACCCTGTTCGGCCTCGCCAAGGCGGGGCTGGTCTGGGTGCCGATCAACGCCCAGCAGCGCGGCGAGGGCCTGCGCTACATCCTGGAGCATTCGGAGCCCGGCGCCGTCATCGCCGAGGCCGAGTTCCTGCCGGTGATCGCGGAGACGGGAGCGGTGCCCGCCGGCACGCCGGTGATCGTCCAGGGCGACCCGGCGGCGGCGCTGCGGCTGGAGACCCTGCTGGAGTCCGGTGCCGCCTTCGAGGAGGCGCCGCCCGCCCCCGACGACACCTTCGCCATCATGTACACCTCCGGCACCACCGGGCGGCCCAAGGGCGTGCTGGTGTCCCACCGCATGATGCGGCTGGCCGGCGAGGCGGTGGCCCGCGTCTCCGCCGCCCGCGACGGCGACGTGCTGTTCGTGTGGGAGCCGCTGTACCACATCGGCGGCGCGCAGATGATCGTCATGCCGCTGATCCGCACCGTGTCGCTCGCCATGGTCGACCGCTTCAGCGCCAGCCGCTTCTGGGATCAGGTGCGGGAGTATGGGGCCACCCACATCCACTATCTGGGCGGCATCCTGCAAATCCTGCTGAAGCAGCCCGTCTCGCCGCGCGACCGCGACCATCCCGTGCGCATCGCCTGGGGCGGCGGCTGCCCCAAGGAAACCTGGACGCCGTTCGAGGAGCGGTTCGGCGTCCAGATCCGCGAATGCTACGGCATGACCGAGGCGTCCAGCATCACCACCTGCAACGACGAGGACGTGGTGGGCGCGGTGGGCCGTCCGATGCCCTGGTTCACCGTGGAACTGCTGGACGGCGAGGGCAAGCCCGTGCCGAAGGGCGAGCGCGGCGAGATCGTCGTCCGCACCGACCGGCCCGGCGCCATCTTCGCCGGCTACTTCCGCAACCCGGAGGCGACGGCCCGCGCGTTGAGGGACGGCGCCCTGTACACCGGCGACCTGGGGTCGCTGGACGGGAACGGAACGCTGCTGTTCCACGGCCGGATGACCGACAGCGTGCGCTGCAAGGGCGAGAACGTCTCGGCCTGGGAGGTGGAGCATGTCGCGGCCACCCATCCCTCCGTCGAGGACTGCGCCATCATCGGCGTCGCCGCCGACGTGGGCGAGCAGGACATCAAGCTGTTCGTGAAGCCGAAGGCCGGGGCCACGCTGGACATCCCGGCCCTGTCCGTCTGGCTCGGGCAACAGCTCGCCCCCTATCAGAACCCCCGCTACATCGCGGTGGTCGAGGAGTTCGAGCGCACGCCCAGCCAGCGCATCATGAAGCACAGGCTGTCCCCCGCGCTGGACGGCTGCTGGGACCGTCTGGCCGGCTGACGAAGCCGGGACGCTCCCGCCCCCGCGTGACCATTTTTGCGTCGCGCGGGGGCGGGAGAGCCCTTCCGGCGGATTTCGTGGTAGCATGGCGGTTCACAGCCGGAAGCCTTCGGAACCCATGTCGAGCCTGTCCAGCGGACTCAACGTTCTCGTCGCCACGGTCCTGCGCAGCCACCCGTCCCTGCGGGTTCTGCCGGTGTCCCGCTACACACGGGATCAGGCCGCCGCCTACGCCGCCGTCAACGGGCGCGCCATCGCACACGCCGTCGACGAGCGGGGGCGGCAGTCGCTGCTGGTCGCCCTGGCCGGGCTGGATTACGTCAGCGTCTGCGATCTTGACCACGACCTGACGCTTCCCGCCGAACAGCCGGTGTCGCTGGTCGTGCCCGAACTGCGCGGCGGCCTGCTGGCCCGCTTCACCCCGCGGACCGCGGGGGATGTGTGCCGGATCGTCGAGGCCGTCTGCCCCTGATCCGCCACGCGATCCCCTCTGCTGAGCCCTTTCCCCTTCGGGAAAGGGCTCAGACCGGCTGCATGCTGCCGGTCTGCTGGTGGCGCAGATGCCAGGAGAAAGCCTCCTCCAGCAGATGCGGCGTGTGGCCGCCGCGCTGGAGCGCACGGCGGTGATAGTCCGCCGCCAGTTCGCGGTAGCTGGGGTGGACGCAGTTGCGGATGATCGTCTCCGCCCGCTCGCGCGGGGCGAGGCCGCGCAGGTCGGCCAGACCGGTTTCCGTCACCAGAACGTCCACGTCATGCTCGTTGTGGTCGGTGTGGGTGACCATCGGCACGACGCTGGAAATCTTTCCATCCTTCGCCAAAGACTTCGTGACGAAGATGGCGAGGTGCGCGTTGCGCGCGAAGTCGCCCGAGCCGCCGATGCCGTTCATCATCTGCGTGCCGTTGACGTGGGTGGAGTTCACGTTGCCGTAGATGTCGCACTCCAGCGCCGTGTTGATGCCGATCACGCCCAGCCGGCGGATCACCTCCGGATGGTTGGAGATCTCCTGCGGGCGCAGCAGAAGACGGCCCTTGTAGCTCCCGATCTTCGGCAGAACCTCCGCATATTTCCCGGCGCTCAGAGTGATGGAGGAGCCGGAGGCGAAGTTCAGCTTGCCCGCGTCGAACAGCTCGAAGGTGCTGTCCTGCAAGACCTCGCTGTACATGGTCAGATCATGGAACGGGCCGTCGATCAGGCCGTGCAGCACGGCGTTCGCGATCGTCCCGATGCCGGCCTGAAGCGGGTTCAGCGAGCGGCCCAGCCGGCCCTGCCGCACCTCGCGCTCCAGGAACTCGGTCAGGTGACCGGCGATGTCCCTGGTTTCGCCGTCCGGGGGCAGGATGGTGGCGCTGCTGTCCTGCTTGCGCGTCACCACGATGGCCGCGATCTTCGACGGGTCGATGGGGATGTAGGGAAGGCCCGCGCGGCTTTCCGCGGTCACCACCGGGATCGGCTCGCGGAAGGGGCGGCGCGTCGGGATGTAGACGTCGTGCATCCCTTCCAGGTCGAGCGGCTGGGTCAGATTCAGCTCGATGATGACCTTCTCCGCCAGGATGGCGAAGGTCGCGGAATTGCCGATGGATGTGGTGGGGACGATCCCGCCCGTCTCCGTGATCGCGCAGGCTTCGATCACCGCCACATCCACCGGACCCATCTGGCGGGAGCGCAGAAGCTCGACCGTTTCCGACAGGTGCTGATCGACGAACATCACCTCGCCGCGGTTGATGGCCTTGCGCAGCACCGGGTCGGCCTGGAACGGCAGGCGGCGGGCCAGAACCCCGGCTTCCGTCAGAATCCGGTCCACGTCGTTGCCGAGCGAGGCGCCGGTCATCAGCGTAACCTTCAAATGTTCCGTCGCGGCACGTTCGGCCAGCGC
Organism: Pseudomonadota bacterium; assembly: GCA_023411035.1. Lineage (GTDB taxonomy): Bacteria > Pseudomonadota > Alphaproteobacteria > Azospirillales > Azospirillaceae > Azospirillum. Next base: position 4,886 of record JAEYPE010000168.1, on the reverse strand, counting down.
CAAGGGAACGGCCTTGGCATCCCCGGCGCGGGTAAAACCGCTCATGCCGATGGTCATGCCGTCGCGGATCAGCAAGGCCGCTTCCTCCGGCGTCACCACCTTTCCCCATAGGGACTTCAGGCGAATACGGTCGCGGTACATGGGTTTCCTTTGCGAATTCTCGGGATTCTGCGGCGAATGATTCCCTCGCCTTATCATTGGCGTCCGTCATAAGCCGCCGTTTCACAGCGCTGCAATTGCCCGTCCGGCATATCAGGCTATCCTAATGAGCATGGATGGCCGCCCTGCGCCGCCGCTCCGGAACGCCCGATTGTGTCCCGGCACCACCCTGGTGCATATGGATGGCTCTTGTCGCAGGATCTTTTTGCGGCCAACGAGAAAGCCATTCAGGGAGCCTCCGCCGATGCGTTTCTCTTCCCTCACCGACCGCATCCGCGGCGACCGGGTTGCGGCCTGGGACATCCATTTCGCCGCCTGGGCCGCCAAGGGACGCGGCGAGGATGTGATCGTGCTGAGCGTCGGCGACCCGGATTTCGACACGCCCGCCCCGGTGCGCGACGCCGCCATCGCCGCCCTGCACGCCGGAGACACCCACTACACGCCCATTCCGGGCCGTCCGGAGCTGCGGGCGGCGCTGGCCCGCGACTTCACCCGCCGCACCGGCCTGATGGCGGAGCCTGAAAATGTCATCGTCTGCGCCGGGGCGCAGAACGGCCTGTTCAACGCCACCCTCTGCCTCGTCGAGGCGGGGGACGAGGTGCTGGTGCCGGAGCCGATGTACCTGACCTACGAGGCCTGCGTCCGCGCGTCCGGCGCCACGGTGGTCCCCGTGGCTCCGGACGCCGCCACGCTGCGGCTGGACCCGGCGGCGCTGGCCGCCGCCGTCACTCCGCGCACCCGCGCCATCTTCCTGGCGACCCCCGCCAACCCCACCGGCATCGTGATGTCGGCGGAGGAGTTGGAGGCCGTGGCCGACCTCGCCCGCCGCCACGACCTGTGGGTGGTTGCCGACGAGGTCTACGCCAGCCTGACCTTCGACCGTCCGCACATCGGCATCGCAACCCTGCCCGGCATGGCGGAGCGCACGGTGACCATCAACAGCCTGTCCAAGTCGCACGCCATGACCGGCTGGCGCGCCGGATGGGTGGTCGCCCCGGCCCCGCTGGTCGCCCATATGGGCACGCTGGCGCTCTGCATGCTCTACGGCCTGCCGGGTTTCGTGCAGCAGGCGGCGCTGGTCGCCGTCGAGCAGGGGGACGGGGCGGTGGCGGCGATGCGCGATGGCTACCGCCGCCGCCGCGACATCGCGCTGGACGCGCTCGGCTCCGTGCCCGGCCTGCGCTGCCTGAAGCCGGAGGCGGGCATGTTCATGCTGGTGGACGTGCGCGGCACCGGCCTGCCGACCATGGAATTCGCGTGGCGGCTGTTCCGCGAGACCGGCGTGTCGGTGCTGGACGCCGGCGCCTTCGGCTCCGCCGCGGCTGGCTGCGTCCGCCTGTCCTTCGCGGTCGGCGAGGCCGAGCTTGCGGAAGCCTGCCGCCGCATCGCCGCCTTCGTGACGGGGCTGGCGTGACATAGCCCACCCCCCGGAGGGGAGAAAGGATCTCAAGCACCGCTCGAATTTGTTACCGAGCGTTACAAATCTAACCCCTTCTGGACATAATCCGCGCGCGGCGCCGTGATAGCGTCCCGCCGGGACCGGAGCCGGGCCGCCGGCGCCGTTCCCGACGCGACTCTCCCGATGACGCCCGCAGGCGATGAAGGACCCGATGGATTTGGATACGCCCGTCAAGCCACCCCCCGCGCCCGCGCCGGACAGCCCCGCCACGGCAACGCCGGAGGCCCGCGGCGGCCAGCGGACAGATGCCCAGCGGACCGTTTCCCAGCGGACGGACACCCCCCGGCGCCGGTCGATTCTGGGCCGGGTGGTGGCGTGGCTGGTGGTGCTGTCGCTGATCGGCGGCGGGGTGTGGTGGTTCGCCTTCCGCCCGGCCCAGGAAACCGCCATGCGCAGCGGACCGGGGCCGGGCGGTCCTCCCGGCGGGTTCCGGCCCGGCATGGCCACGGCGATGCCGGTGGTGACCGCCACGGTGGAAATGGGCGACATGCCGATCCGGCTGAACGGGCTGGGCACCGTGTCCTCGCTCGCCACCGTCACGGTGCGGCCGCAGGTCGGCGGCCAGCTCACCCAGGTCGCCTTCACCGAGGGGCAGACCGTACAGAAGGGCGACTTCCTGGCGGAGGTGGACCCGCGGCCCTTCCAGCTCGCCGTCGAGCAGGCGGAGGCCCAGCTTCTGCGCGATCAGGCGCTCCTGAAGAACGCCCGGCTGGACCTGGAGCGCTACCGCCTGCTGGTGAAGCAGGATTCCATCGCCAAGCAGCAGCGCGACACCCAGGAATCGCTGGTCCAGCAGTATGAGGGCACGGTGAAGGCCGATCAGGTGGCGGTGGAAAACGCCAAGCTGAACCTGTCCTACACCCGCATCACCGCGCCGGTGTCGGGCCGCGCCGGTCTGCGGCTGGTCGATCCCGGCAACTATGTGACGGCGGGCGAGGCCGGCGGCATCGTCGTCATCACGCAGGTGCAGCCCATCTCCGTCCTGTTCACCCTGCCGGAGGACAACATCCCGGCCATCATGAAGCGGCTGCGCGAGGGTGCCGAGCTGCCGGTGACCGCCTATGACCGGACGCGCGACCGCGTGCTGGCGACCGGACGGCTGACGACGGTGGACAACCAGATCGACGTGACCACCGGCACGGTGAAGTTGCGCGCCCAGTTCGACAACGCCGACCAGTCGCTGTTCCCCAACCAGTTCGTCAACGTCCAGCTTCTGGTGGACACGCTGTCCGGCGTGCCGCTGGTTCCCGTGGCCGCGGTGCAGCGCGGCGCGCCCGGCACCTATGTCTATGTGGTGAACCGCGAGGACAGCACGGCCTCGGTCCGCCCGGTGACTCTCGGCCCCAGCGACGGGGCGAAGACCGTCATCACCAAGGGGCTGCGGCCCGGCGAGACGGTGGTGACGCAGGGCGCCGACCGGCTGCGCGAGGGCGCCAAGGTCGCGGCGACCGACGGTTCGGCCCAGCCGGCCCCCGCCCCGTCCAGCGAGGGACCGCGGCAACCCCGCCGCCCCCAGCGCAACGCGTCGTGATGACGGCGCAGCCCCGCGGACTTCGCCCATGAACATCTCCCACCCCTTCGTCGTCCGCCCGGTCGCCACATCGCTCCTGATGCTGGCGATCCTGCTGGTGGGGGCGGTGTCCTACCGCTTCCTGCCGCTGTCGGCTCTGCCGGCGGTGGAATACCCGACCATCCAGGTCCAGACCTTCTTCCCCGGCGCCAGCCCGGAGGTGATGACCTCCTCCGTCACCGCCCCGTTGGAACGCCAGCTCGGCCAGATGCCGGGGCTGGTGCAGATGTCGTCGGTCAGCGCCGCCGGGGCGTCGGTCATAACGCTCCAGTTCGGGCTGGATCTCAGCATCGACATCGCGGAGCAGGGGGTGCAGGCGGCCATCAACGCCGCCGGGAACCTGCTGCCGTCCGACCTGCCCGCCCCGCCCATCTACGCCAAGGTCAATCCGGCGGACGCGCCCATCCTGACGCTGGCGCTGACCTCCAAGACGCTGCCGCTGACCCAGGTGCAGGATCTGGCGGACAGCCGATTCGCCCAGAAGCTGTCGCAGCTTCCCGGCGTCGGTCTGGTCAGCCTCAGCGGCGGGCACCGGCCCGCGGTGCGCATCCGCGCCAACGTCCAGGCGCTGGCCGCCTATGGGCTGAACATCGACGACCTGCGCAGCACCATCAACACGGCCAACGTCAACTCGCCAAAGGGCACCATCGACGGGCCAACCCGTAACTACACCATCAACGCCAACGACCAGATCCGCCGGGCGGAGGAATACAAGAATCTGGTCATCGCCTACCGCAACGGCGCCCCGGTCCGCCTGTCCGACGTGGCGGAGGTGCTGGACAGCGCGGAGAACACCCGGCTGGGCGCCTGGATGAACGACACGCCCGCCATCCTCCTGAACATCCAGCGCCAGCCCGGCGCCAACGTGATCGATGTGGTGGACCGGGTGAAGGAGATGCTGCCGAACCTGACCGCCGCCCTGCCCGGCTCCGTCGACGTCGCCGTGCTGACCGACCGCACCGTCACCATCCGCGCCTCCGTCGAGGACGTGCAGATGGAGATGATGGTCGCCATGGGGCTTGTGGTGCTGGTGATCTTCCTGTTCCTGCGCAACATCCCGGCGACGGTGATCCCCAGCCTGTCGGTGCCGCTGTCGCTGGTCGGCACCTTCGCGGTGATGTATCTGGCGGGATTCAGCCTGAACAACCTGTCGCTGATGGCGCTGACGGTCGCCACCGGCTTCGTCGTGGACGACGCCATCGTGATGATCGAGAACATCGCCCGCCATGTGGAGCGCGGGGAGACGCCGCTCCAGGCCGCCCTGAAGGGGTCGAAACAGATCGGCTTCACCATCGTGTCGCTGACCGTCTCGCTGATCGCGGTGCTGATTCCGCTGCTGTTCATGACCGAGGTGGTGGGGCGGCTGTTCCGCGAGTTCGCCATCACGCTGGCGGTGTCGATCCTGATTTCGCTGGTGGTGTCGCTGACGCTGACGCCGATGATGTGCGCGCGACTGCTGCGCGCCGAGTCCGAGCAGAAGCACGGGCGCTTTCACCAGGTCACCGGCGCCTTTATCGACCGCAACATTGCCGCCTACGACCGCATGCTGCAGAAGGTGCTGCGGCACCAGCCGTTGACGCTGCTGGTGGCCCTGGCCACCTTCGCGCTGACGGTGCTGCTGTACATCCTGGTTCCCAAGGGCTTTTTCCCCCAGCAGGACACGGGACTGATCCAGGCCATCACACAGGCGCCGCAGTC
>JAEYPE010000109.1 GCA_023411035.1 Pseudomonadota bacterium | reverse complement strand
TGACCGGCATCGTCGGCCCCAACGGCTGCGGCAAGTCGAATCTGGTGGAGGCGCTGCGCTGGGTGATGGGGGAAACCTCCGCCAAGAAGATGCGCGGCGACGACATGGACGACGTCATCTTCGGCGGAACGGCCAACCGTCCGGCGCGCAATCTGGGCGAGGTCGCGCTTCTCATCGACAACCGCACGCGCACCGCCCCCGCCGGCTTCAACGAGCATGACGAGTTGGAGGTGACGCGGCGGATCGAGCGCGGCAACGGCTCCGACTACCGCATCAACGGCAAGCTGGTGCGCGCCCGCGACGTCCAGCTCCTCTTCGCCGATAACGCGTCCGGCGCCCACTCCCCGGCGCTGGTCAGCCAGGGCAAGGTCGGACAGATCATCAACGCCAAGCCGCAGGACCGCCGCATGCTGCTGGAGGAGGCGGCGGGCATCACCGGCCTGCACTCCCGCCGGCACGAGGCGGAGCTGCGGCTGCGGGCGGCGGAAACCAACCTCATGCGCCTCGACGACGTGATCGGGGCCATGGACACCCAGCTTCAGAGTTTGAAGAAGCAGGCGCGGCAGGCCGCCCGCTACCGCAACCTCTCCGAACAGATCCGCAAGGCCGAGGCGGTGCTCTGGCATCTGCGCTGGATCGCCCACGAAGGCGAACTGGCGCGCGCCCGCGACGCCTTCGCCAAGGCCGAAGGCGCGGTGCGCGACCTGATGCTGGCGGTCACCCGCCTGACCACCCGCCGCACCGACGACGCCGCCGGACTGCCGGAAAAGCGTCAGGCGGAAGCGGCATCCGCCGCGGCCCTGCAACGGCTGGTCATCGCCAGGGAGCAGCTCGACGCCGAGGAGAAGCGCGTCGCCGAGCAGCAGCGCGCCCTGCTTTCCCGCCTTCAGCAGATCGCCGGGGACCTTGGCCGCGAGGAGGCGCTGGCCGCCGACGCCGGGGACGCGCTGGCCCGGCTGGAGGCCGAGCGCGACCGCCTTCTGGAAGCCCAGGCCGACGAGGAGATGCTGGAGGAGGCCGCGCGCGAGGCGCTGGCCGACGCGCGGGAGGCGGTGGATACGCTCGACCGCGAGTTGACCCGGCTGACCGAACAGACCGCCTCCGACGAGGCCCGCCGCGCCGCCACCCAGCGGCAGGTCGCTGATTTTGAAACGCGCGCCGCCGGGCTCGCACGGCGCATCGCCGAACAACAGGCGCAGCGCGATACGCTGGAACGCGAGATCGCCGCCCGCGCCGACGTGGCGGAATCGGAACTGGCCGTCGAACTGGCCGAACAGCGGCTGGAGGAGGCCCGCGAATCCGCCGAGCAGGCCGAACGCGCCAAATCCGACGCCGAACCCGCCCAGGCCCGCGCCCGCGAGGCGCTGCAAGCCGCCGAATCCGCCCGCGCCAAGCTGAAGGCGGAAGAAAAGGCGCTGGCCGAGCTTCTGTCCGCCGGGGCGGGCGACCTGTTCCCGCCGCTGGTGGACGCGGTGACGGTCGCCCCCGGCTATGAGGGCGCCCTGGCGGCGGCGCTGGGCGACGCCCTGACCGCCCCGCTGGACGAGGCCGCCCCAGTCCACTGGCGCCGGCTGCCGCCCTACCCCTCCTCAGCCGCGCTGCCCGCCGGGGCCGACCCGCTGGCCGCCCGCGTCCAGGGGCCGGAGGCCGCCGCCCGCGCCCTGGCGCACATCGGCGTGGTCGAGGACGACACGGCGGGGGTAGCCCTGGCCGCCGACCTCGCCCCCGGCCAGATTCTGGTCAGCCGGGACGGCGGAGCTTGGCGTTGGGACGGGCTGACCGTGCAGGCCGGCGCGCCGACCGCCGCCGCCGTCCGTCTGAAGCAGCGCAACCGCCTGAACGAACTGCGCGGCGAGTTGGACCTCGCCGACGAGCGGCTGGACCTCGCCCGCGATGCCCTGGAGGACGCCAGGCGCGCCGTGGAGGAGGCCGCCCAGGCCGACCGCCGCGCCCGCGACGCCGTGCGCGAGGCGTTCGCCGGCGTGACCGCCGCCCGCGACCGTCACGCCAAGCTGGCCCGCGAGGCCGACGCCGCCGCCTCGAAGCTGGCGGCGCTGGTGGAGGGCATCGCCCGCCTGGATGCCGACCGGCAGGAGGCCGAAGCGGCGCTGGAGGAAGCGCGGGAGTTGCTGGACGCCCTGCCCGACCCGCGGGAAGGCCGCGACGCCGTCAACGACCGCCGCGCCACCCTGGCGGCGCGCCGCACCACGCTGGCGGAGAGGCAGAACGCGCTGGACCGGCTGACCCGCGAGGCACAGGCCCGCCGCCAGCGTCTCGCCGCCATCGAGCAGGAGAAAGCGTCCTGGGGCACCCGTTCGCAGGGCGCCGGTGGGCGCGTGGCCGAGCTGAAGGAGCGTGCTGGCGCGGCGGAGGCCGAGCTGTCCGCCCTGGACGGCCGCCCGGCACAGATCGCCGCGGACCGGCAGGAGCTGCTGGGCCGCATCGCCGACGCCGACCGTGCCCGCCGCCGCGCCGCCGAGGCGCTGGCCGCGGAGGAGGCGAAACTGGCCGGCACGGAAACCGCGCTGCGACAGGCCGAAGC
>JAEYPE010000023.1 GCA_023411035.1 Pseudomonadota bacterium | reverse complement strand
ACGCAGCGCAGCGAGATCGGGCTGGAACTGGCCCGTGTGCTCCTGGACGCCGGGCGCGGGGCGGAGGCGCTGGCCGTTCTGGACCACACCGCCGGCCCCGCGACGGAAGCGCGGGCCACCGACGCTCGAATGGCCGAGCGGCGCGCCCTGCTGCGCGCCGAAGCCTTCGCCGCGGAGGGCGAGGCGATGCGCGCCTTCGACGCGCTGCGCGGCCTGACCGGCCCCGAGGCCGCGCGCATCCGGGCGGAAAGCCTGTTCCGGGCCGGCGAATGGCCGGCGGCGCGCGCCGCCTACGCCGAACTGATTGGCGGATCGGATGCCCCCGCGCCCGACGACATCGCCCATTACGCACTGGCCGCCTTCCGGGCCGGCGACGACGCGGCGGTGACCGCCGCCGCGGAACGCCACGGCAAGGCGCTGTACGGCACCCGCTGGGCCGGGCTGCTCGACGCGCTGGCCGTTCCGCCGGACCCGGCGGGCAAGCCGCTGTCCAGCGCCGCGGTCACCGGCCAGCTCGCCGCCGCCGACGCACTGGCCGGCATGGTGCGCCGGTGGACGGCGCCCTGAAGGCCCCAGCCCCAGAAAACGGCTCCCTGAGCCCGAACCCCTTATTCGGCCGAGCCGGAGGACTAACATCATGCGTTTGCTGTTCGGAATCGTCGCGGTCTTCCTGAGCGTGCTCGGCGGCTTCGCCGCCATGGGCGGGCGGATGGCCGTGCTGTGGCAGCCGGTGGAGATCATCATCATCGTCGGCGCCGGGGTCGGCGGCTACGTCATCGCCAACTCCATGCCGGTGCTGCGCGGCACCATGCGCACCATCGGCGCCGTGGCGCGCGGGCGGCGCACCAGCAAGGACGATTATCTGGAGCTGATCGCCCTGCTCTACGCCCTGCTGCGGCAGGCCAAGTCGAAGGGCGTGTCGAACATCGAAAGCGACATCGACAAGCCGGAGGACAGCCCGATCTTCGCCCAGTACCCGTCGGTCTTCCGCCAGCCGCGCTGCGTCACCTTCCTGTGCGACTATCTGCGTCTGATCTCCCTGGGCCAGGACAACCCGCACGACCTGGAAGCGCTGATGAGCGAGGAGATCGAAACCATCGGGCGGGAACTGAACCAGGTGCCGAAGGCGTTGCAGAACCTGGCCGACGCGCTGCCGGCGCTGGGCATCGTCGCCGCCGTGCTGGGCGTCATCAACGCCATGAGCGCCATCAGCGAACCGCCGGAGGTGCTGGGCCGCATGATCGGCGGCGCCTTGACCGGCACCTTCCTGGGCGTGCTGCTGTCCTACGGTCTGGTCGGCCCGATCGCCGCCGCCGCCCGCCAGCGCCGCGAGGCGGAGCTGACGCTGTTCATCTGCGTGCGCGCCGGGCTGGGCGCCTATCTGCGCGGCAGCCCTCCGCAGGTCTGCGCGGAGTTCGCCCGCAAGGTGCTGTTCGCCGACACGCAGCCGAGCCTCGCCGAAGTCGAGGTCGCCACCACCCTCTCCTCGCAGGCGAAGGCCCGCGAGGCCGGTCTGAGCGCCTGAGGGAGGCCCCGCCATGCCCCGCAAGCGCATCGAACCGACGATCATCGTCAAGCGCCGCTACGGCGAGGAGGAGGAGGAGCACAACAGTGCCTGGAAGCTGGCCTACGCCGACTTCGTGACGGCGATGATGACCTTCTTCCTGATTATGTGGCTGATGAATGTCACCACGGTGGAACAGCGCAAGGGCATCGCCGACTATTTCAACCCGGTGGCCCTGTCCCAGTCCAACTCGGGCGCGGACGGCATGCTGGCCGGACGCGCGGTGGATCAGACCGGATCGCTGTCCACCCCCAACGCGCCGGGGGAGCACAGCGTGCCCGTCGCCGCCCCGCCCGTCGTGGCCTCGCTGGGCGACAGCGACCGCGAACCCGCCGGGCGCAAGGACTCCATGCCCCACCCGCCCGGCGGCAAGACCCAGGCCGAGCGCGACGCGCGGGCGGAGCTGGAAGCCCTGCTCGACCGCCAGACCGCCGCGCTGACCGAGCAGCAGGGGCTGGAGAAGGCCGAGCGTGATCTGCGCACGGCGCTGGAGACGATGCCGGAGCTGGGGTCGCTCGCCAACAGCGTGGTCATCCAGCAGACGCCCGTGGGCCTGCGCGTGCAGCTCACCGATCAGGCGAAGGTGTCGATGTACAATGTCGGTTCCGCCCAGATGAACGAGCAGGGGCGCCGGCTGATGCGGCTGGTCGCCGCCGCCGTCGCGTCGGCGCCGAACCGCCTCAGCATCACCGGCCACACCGACGCGCTGGGCTATGCGGAGGGGGCGAAGTACGGCAACTGGGAACTGTCCAGCGACCGCGCCAACGCCGCCCGCCGCGAACTGATCGCCGCGGGCGTGCCGGCCCGGCGGATCGTCCGGGTGGAGGGGCGCGCCGACCTCGACCATCTCGACGCCGCCAACCCGCTGGCCCCGCAGAACCGGCGGATCAGCATCACCCTGCTGAAGGCCGCGGCGGGGGAATAGCCTTCGCGGCCCGGAGGGCCGGCGCATGGCGCAGCCTCCCCTCCGTCAGCGGGCCACGTACCAGTCCGTCCGGTGGTTGAAGGCGATGAAGGCGTTCAGCACCGCCGCCCCCAGTATGGAGGCCAGGACCGCCTTCCCGTCGATCACGAAGGCCGCCATCGAGAAGATCACCACGTCGAACATGGCCTGGAGCCAGCCGGCGCGGAACCCCGTCTTCTCCTGGATGTAGTAGGCGAGGATGCCCACCCCGCCGCCGCTGGAACCGTGGCGGAACAGGCCGATGACCCCGATCCCGATGCAGAAGCCCGCCAGCACCGCCGCCGCATAGGGGTGCAGCACGTCGTAATGGACCGCCTGCGGCGCAAGCGTGGTCAGGACCGAAATGCCCGTCACCGCCAGAAGCGACCGCGCGGTGAAGCGCCAGCCGATGCGCGCCAGCGCCAGCGCGTAGAAGGGCAGGTTCACCACGAAGAACACCGGGCCGAAATCCAGACCCGTGGCATAGGCGATGACGAAGGACAGCCCCGCCGCCTGTCCGGTGATCAATCCGGCGGCATGCAGTATGGAAATCCCGAACGCGGTCATGATGATACCGAAAAGCTGCCCCTGCGCATTATCAAATGCGCTATGAGACGCTTTTCTGACTTCGTTTGTTACAACGGCAGTGTCGGCGGGCACGGATACTGCACATTTCTTGATCACTCTAGGAACCTTTCGGACTTCATTCCCTCTTAACAGTATCACCGAAGGCCAGATCAAGAATAGAGCGGCGTGGCACCGCCCGCGGCGACCGCGGGGTCGCGGCGCGGTGATGGCCCGATCCCCCCTGTTGATGCACTGAGGGCCACGCAGACGGACCGATGCTTGGTCTGTCCCTCGAACAATCACGCGGTTCAGAGCCCGTCCACGAACTTGTCGATTCAAATGAATCAGTTGTGATTCAAGGGGCTTCCCCCAGAGGAGGCCAGAGATGTGGAAGGCGGAAACCCGCACCCGTCATGGTCGCGCCGAGCTGCGTTACCCGAGCGATCTGAGCGACGAGGAATGAGCGGTGATCGAACCGCTGATCCCGCCGGGCCGTCGCGGTGGGCGGCGGCGCAGCGTCGATGTGCGGGCGGTCCTGAACAGCGTGCTCTACGTCCTGGAAACCGGCTGTCAGTGGCGCCACCTGCCCAAAGATTTGCCGCCGCGCTGGATCAGACCGAGGATCGGCGGCTTCTCCTTCTCCAGGGTGCCGCGGCCACGCTCGCCCTTCAGCCGGCGCCGCCGGGGTCTGGCGACGAGGCCGGTGCGCAAGCGTTCGGTCATCGCCTGCACGTCGTCTTCGTTCAGTTCCAACTCCTGGGCAATCTGCCGGTTCGAGGTACCGCCAATGCCGATCGTGTCGTCCGGCTCCGTGGGACAGGTGGGACGACAAGAAGAACAGCTTCGAGGTGATCGTCGGCAAGTCGGTGCCCGCCGATCGGGGCGAGCGCTATTTCGGCGGCGTCCACACGGTCGACGACCGGCCCCGGCGCCGGATTTTCGAGGTGTTGCGCAACCAGGGCCTGCAGATGAACCAGGATCTGGTCTTCCTGACCGACGGCGGTGACAATCTCCATGCCCTGGTGGACGGCTATGCACCTTGCACCGAGCATTACCTTGACTGGTTTCACGTTACGATGCCACTGACGGTGCTCGGGCGGTACGCCAAAGGCCTGGCGCATCACAACGCCAAGGAGGCGGAGGCGATCCAGACCCGCCTGGAGCGCATCAAGTGGCGGCTGTGGCACGGCGACGCCAGCGAGGCGCTGATCCGGATCGAGGATTTGGCCGAGGATCTCGCCGAGTTGGAGAGCGGCTACCCCAACCTGGCCCGTTTCGCCAGGGCAGCGACCGAGTTCGCCACCTACATCCGGAACAACCGCTCCATCATCCCGCACTACGGCGAGCGGCGGCGCAACGACGAACCGATCTCCACCGCCTTCGTGGAGTCCACCGTCAACGTCGTGGTCGACAAGCGCTTTGCCAAGAAGCAGCAGATGCAATGGACAAAGCTCGGTGCCCATCGGCTGGTGCAAATCCGCACCCGGACCCTCGACGGCACCCTGCGCGACAACTTCACGGCGTGGTACCCGGCTATGGCCGTCAACGCCTCTTCAGCCCCGATCACCGTGAAAGCCGCCTGAGCGCCCCACACTTCTGCATGCTCTCGAGAGATCCCGAAAGTCCCAAGGATCGTTCACCATATCGCTTCAGCCACCCTGCTTTCCTGCGCTGGCCGCGTAGGCGTTGCGCAGGCCCTTGGCGGACAGCGGCAGGGTCACCGCCTTGCCGGGACCTTCGGAAAAGCCCAGGCTGATCGGCTGGGTCGCCGTCGCCAGGGCATCCAAGCTCTGCTTGGAGAGATCCGCATCGGCGTAGCAGGATTGCAGGCACCGGCGGAAGGCGAGCGATACAGCCGGTTTGTCACCAATGCGAATGGTCGCCCCATCAGGCAGCCACACGCCGGCCGGAAGCTCGACGAGAATCTTGTCGCTGGCGGCGCCCGCCGGCCGGCCAATCACCGCCTGCGCGATGATGCGCCCATCCGGCCCGCCAACCGTCTGGACGCTCTCGCAGACCTTCGTGTCCTTGGCACCGTCGCGCCCCATCTCGCAGCGCACGATCCAATCGTCGTAGTTGGCCGTCGTCCGGTTCGGTGCCGGCGGCTGCGCCGTCGCGGCACCGGCGGCAACGCAAAGCATCAGCGTCAGCAGGGCAACACTCGGGCGGGTCATGATTGCAGTCATCGGTGGTCTTCTCAAGGGGGTTGCATGGGTTCAGTAGATGGTGGAGATCCGGACCCTCAGGTCGAGATCGCCGGCACGCCGCTTGTCCTCGTCAAGCAGCGCGACGCCCGCGGTCAGCCCCATCGTCAGATGACCGGCGAAGCGGTAGTCGAGACCAAGGCCGGTCCCCGCGAGGGAGAGCGTGCGGTGCCCTCCGAAGTCGGTTCCGACGGCGCCGTCCAGGAAGGCGAATGGTTGTACGGCATCGTCCCGGATCAGCGGGAAGCCGGGCAAACGCAGATCGTTGCGCAGGATAAGGCCGCGATCGGCCACACCGTCCCCAAGGTCGTAACCGCGCACCGCGTAGAGACCACCGAGCGCGATCTGCTCCGTATCGGGCAGCGCCCGCCCGGCGAATTGGACCGTCAACTCGGTGACCAGACTGAAACCGTCGCCGAGGTCCGTGCTGCGGCTCGCCAACCCGGTCATGTACGCGTAGTCCAGACGCCGCATACGGCCGTTCGAGAAAGCGCTCCAGTCCCGATCGTCGTTGCCGGCCATGACGCCGCCGGGATTGGCTTTGCCGGTCAGACCGATCGCCGTCGTCCCCAGACGGTCGCTCCAGCTCCGGTCCCAGCCGAGACCGATCTGGAAGAGGTCCACGCGTGCCCGGCCCAGCCACACATCCTGGAACGCGACCCGCCGCTCCAGCCTCTTGAGCTCGATCCCGGCCTGGACGTCGCCGAAGTGGACGCCCGGAAGAAGGTCGGAAAGGGCGGACCGGTAGTAGACCGGCAACTCAAAGAAGGTGTTGTCGGCGGTGAAGGGATCCTGTTTCTGACGCGTCGCCACGAAGTTCGGGCTGATCTCGATCGCCTGGCGATCGCCGGTCGGCAGGACGAAGCGGGCCGAATGGCTGAGATAGCGTGCGCGGTCGCCGTCACCCGGAAACAGGCGCCCGGCATCGGAGAACAGGTCGCGCGACCCGGTCGTCTGCCAGGAGCCGTAGGCATGGTTGAGCCCGGCAAGGCCGAACCCGCCGCCGACGAAAAAGCGGTTGCGGTCGGTCTCGATCGTGCCGGTGTTGGAATAGCCGGCAAAGACTTGCCAGGGCTTCTGCCGGGTCAACTCCAGCGTCAGGTCGGACCGGCCGAAACCGTCGCTGGGCGAAAAGACGCCCTGCACCCGGCGGTAGGGATAGCGGTTGAGCCAGCGCAAATCCTCGTCGATCCGCGCCGCCTCGATCCGCTCACCCTCGGCGCCGCGAATCCGCTCCGCGATGGAAGCGCCGGGCTCATCCTCTTCCCCCTGGATGGAGACCCGGCCCAATGCGAACTCGATCACCTGCAAGCTGAGGATGCCGGCCGAAATTTCCTGCGGGGGAACGCTGACCGAGACGAACGGGTAGCCGACGTCCCGATAGACCTCGGCGACGGCCGCTTGCGCGTCGGCGATCAGCGCCATGGACAGCGGCTGGCCGATGAAGCCGGCGAGTGCCGTGCGCAACTTGCTCCGCAAGGCCGGATCGGGCTCCACGCCTCCCAAGCCGATCCGGCCGATGACGACCTCGTCCCCCTCGGGGAGCGGGGCGGTGGCATCGCGGCCGATCAGGCGGAAGGCGCGCAGCGAGACGCCAAGCGGCGTCGGGTCCGCCGCCGCGCGGCTGCCGGGGTCGACCATGATCGTGGAGGACGGGGTCGCCTGCTCCGGTGGCGGGTTCCGTTCGACCGGCACGGACTGCGCGAGCGCGCCGCTCCCCGACAGGACCAGGACACCCAGGGCGAAGGCTTGGATGGGAAAGCGGAAAGGGTTTGACGGCATCACGGGGTTTTCACGCTCAGGAAGGTTCCCAGAACCCGGTTGGCGGGATGGGGAAGGGATGCGCAGCCTCCGCCGCCCGCCGCGCCGCAGTCGTCCTGGGCTCCGTCGCTGTCCTCATCCTTTTCCAATGCGAGGCCCGGCGATCCGGCGTCGCTTCCCGAGCGGCCTGCAACGGGGGGCGCAGCCGGAGACGGCGCGACCAGTTCGATGAGACGCGCGGGCCGGAAGGCGGCGATCCCGGACGGCGGAGGCAACTCCACCGGTACGCCCGGCTTGACGCGCGGATCACTCGCGGTTGGACGATCGGTGGACGGCGGATTGGCGGTGCCGGCCGGGCGGGACGGGTCGTCAACGACGGCCACCGGCGGGCGTTGGCCGATCACCAGGTTGCCATCGACATAGCGAAGCGTGTAGTTCCCTGCCGCGGCGCCTGACAGAACACCGCCTGTCGCCGTGCTGACGTATCGTCCGACGCCCGACAGCGATGTGGCGTTGGTGGAAACGCCGACGCCGGACAGCAGGGCGTCGCCTTGACCATTCTTCCAGCCCGACACGCTGTAGCCCAGCGACGGCACGCTGTCGCCAAGGACCATCGTGCCGTTGGCAGCGGTCACGGTCAGCGGCGCCGGGATCACCGAGATGGCACCGTTGACGTAACGGATCGTGTAATTGCCGGTCGCCGCGCCCGACAGCGTCCCGCCTGTCGCCATGCTGGCGTAGGCCCCGACGTTCGACAGCGCGGTGGCGTTGGTGGAGACAGTAATATCGGACAGCAGGGCGTCGCTCTGGCCGTTTCTCCACCCCGACACGCCGTAGCCCAGCGACGGCACGGCGTCGCCGTAGACCATCATGCCGTTGGAAGCCGTCACGGTCAGCGCCGCCGGGGTCACTGTGACAGTGCCGGCCACATGGCTGAGTATGTAGTTGCCCACCGCCGCTCCGGACAGAACACCGCCTGTAACCGTGCTGGCATAGGCTCCGGCATTCGACAGCGACGTGACGGCGGTGGAGACGCCGATTCCAGAGATCAGGGCCGCACCCTGGCCGTTCCTCCACCCCGCCACGCTGTAGCCCAGCGACGGCACGGCGTTGCCGTAGACCATCGTGCCGTTGTCCGCCGTCACCGTCAGCGTCGCCGGAGTCACCGAGAAGGAACCGCCGACATGGCTGAGCGTGTAGTTGCCGGCCGCTGCACCCGACAGCGTCCCGCCCGTCGCCGTGGTGATGTAGGCACTCCCCACGTCGGACAGCGACGTGGCATCGGTCGAGACGGTGACCGCCGAGAGCAGGGCATCGCCTTGGCCGTTCCTCCACC
>JAEYPE010000272.1 GCA_023411035.1 Pseudomonadota bacterium | reverse complement strand
GTGCCGGGCGCCATCGTCCGCCGCTCCGCCCACATCGCCCCGAACGTCATCCTGATGCCCAGCTTCGTCAACGTCGGCGCCTACGTCGACAGCGGCACGATGGTGGACACCTGGGTCACCGTCGGCTCCTGCGCGCAGATCGGCAAGAACGTCCATCTGTCGGGCGGCGTCGGCATCGGCGGCGTTCTGGAGCCGCTCCAGGCCAACCCCGTCATCATCGAGGACGACTGCTTCATCGGCGCCCGCTCCGAGGTGGTCGAGGGCGTGATCGTGGAGCGCGGCGCCGTGCTGTCCATGGGCGTCTTCATCAGCGCCTCCACCAAGATCATCGACCGCAACACCGGCGAGGTCTTCGTGGGCCGCGTCCCGGCCTACTCCGTCGTGGTTCCCGGCACCCTGCCGGGCAAGCCGCTGCCGGACGGCACGCCGGGTCCGGGCCTCTACTGCGCCGTCATCGTGAAGCGCGTGGACGAACAGACCCGCGCCAAGACCTCCATCAACGATCTGCTGCGCGACTGACGCGGGGGAAGACGACACGATGACCACCGACGCCGCGGCCCTTTCCTTCGATCCCTGCGATCCCGTCGCGGTCGCGCAGGCCCTGATCCGCTGCCCCAGCGTGACGCCCGAGGACGGCGGCGCTCTGGGCGTGCTGGAGGCGGCGCTGAAGCCGTTGGGCTTCGCCTGCCACCGCCTGCGGTTCGAGGAGGAGGGCACGGCGCCGGTGGACAACCTCTACGCCCGGCTGGGCACGGAGGGGCCGAACTTCTGCTTCGCCGGGCACACCGACGTGGTGCCCCCCGGCGAGTTGAAGGGCTGGTCCATCGACCCCTTCGCGGCGGAGATCCACAACGGGCGCCTCTATGGCCGGGGTGCGGTGGACATGAAGGGGGCGGTCGCCGCCTTCGTCGCCGCCGCGGCCCGCCATGTGAAGACCGCCAAAGAGACGGGCGGCCAGCCGAAGGGCTCCATCAGCCTGCTCATCACCGGGGACGAGGAAGGGGTCGCCATCAACGGCACCCGCAAGGTGCTGGACTGGATGCAGGCCAGGGGCGAAAAGCTCGACGCCTGCGTGGTCGGGGAACCGACCAACCCCAAGGCGCTCGGCGACATGATCAAGATCGGGCGGCGCGGCAGCCTGACCGCCTTCCTGACCGTCTACGGCGCGCAGGGGCATGTCGCCTACCCGCATCTGGCCGATAACCCGCTGCCCCGGCTGGCCCGCATGCTGGCCGCCGTCACGGCGGAGCCACTGGACGCCGGCACCCCGCATTTCCAGCCGTCGAACCTGGAGCTGACCACCATCGACGTGGGCAACCCGGCGCACAACGTCATCCCGGCGCTGGGCAAGGCGACGCTGAACATCCGCTTCAACGACCTGCACAGCGCCGACACGCTGGTGGCGTGGCTGCGCGAGCGGTTCGACCGGGTGGGCGGCGCCTATGATCTCGATTACTTCCTGTCGGGCGACAGCTTCCTGACCCCGCCCGGCCCGCTGACCGAGCTGGTGGCCGAGGCGGCGGAGCGCGTCACCGGGCGGCGCCCCGAATATTCGACGACCGGCGGCACGTCGGACGCCCGCTTCATCAAGAATTTCTGCCCGGTGGTGGAGTTCGGCCTCGTCGGGCAGACGATGCACAAGGTGGACGAGCACACCACGCTGGACGACCTGACGCGCCTGACCGACATATACGGCGAGGTTCTGCGGAACGTCTTCGACCGGATCGGTTGACGCCCGGATCGGTTGACTCAAGGTTCCCTCCGACCGCTCCCACCACCCTCCGGTGACCGCAACATGCCGCTGACCGCCCGGGACGTCGCCAATTCCGTCTTCGGCGCCTATCGTCTGGCGCGGTTCGACCCCACCGGATTGCAGCACCTGGACCGCACGCCCGAAGGCGCGTGGAAGTCCTTCTACGCCGCGGTGATCGTCGCCCCGGCCTGGACGCTGCTGTTGGCGATCCGGCTGTGGGGACAGGTGCCGGACACGCCGCTGCTCCAGATCGTGGTGGTGGAGGCCATCGCCTACGTCATCAGCTGGACGGCCTTCCCGGTGGTCATGCACGGGGTGAGCGGGATGCTTGACCGGCAGGCCCGCTACGTCGACTTCCTGTGCGCCTACAACTGGTCGTCGGTGGTGCAGATGACCGTCTATCTGCCGGTGGTAATCCTGGCCGCCACCGGCCTGTTGCCCGGCCCGATTTCCGAAGGGCTGGTGTTCGGCGTGATGCTGGCGATGCTGACCTACCAGTGGTTCGTCATGCGCACGGCGCTGGACATTTCCGGCATCGCGGCGGTGGCTCTGGTCATGCTCGACCTGTTCCTGTCCGCCCTCATCACCGATTTCGCCGACGGGCTGCTGTAGCGGGCATTCTTGCCCCCACCCCGACCCTCCCCCGCTTCGCAGGGGAGGGAGATATACGCGAAGCGGCGGCAGTCCCCTCCCCTGCGTTAGCGGGGGAGGGTTAGGGTGGGGGCACGTGTGCCTTGAACGCCCGCCCCTCACACCCCGCGGGTGCTGACGCCGGCGTCGGCGAAGGTCGCCATGCCGGCGTGGCAGGCGCAGGCCGACTTCACGATGTTGATCGCCAGCGCGGCCCCCGAACCCTCGCCCAGCCGCATCCCGAGGTCGAGCAGCGGCTCCTTGCCGATGGCGGCCAGCAGGCGGTCGTGGCCCGGCTCGACGGAACGGTGGGCGACCATGCAATGGTCCAGCGCCCGGCGGTCGGCCTTGAACAGCACCGCCGCCGCCGCCGTGCAGGCGTAGCCGTCCAGCAGCACCGGCACCCGCGCCATGCGGGCGGCCAGGATGGCGCCGGCGATGGCCGCAAGCTCATAGCCGCCGAAGCAGCGCAGCGCCTCGAACGGATCGTCCTTGGCCTGCGGGTTGGCGGCCAGACCGGCGTTCACGGCGGCGACCTTGCGGGCCAGCCCCTCGTCGTCCACCCCGGTGCCGCGGCCCGTCCAATCCTTCGCCTCCCCGCCGAACAGGGCGTTGCAGATCGCCGCCGCAGCGGTGGAGTTGCCGATGCCCATCTCGCCCAGCGCCAGAAGCTGGACGCCCGTCTCCACGGCCATCATGCCGTAGGCCATGGCCTGACAGCAGTCCTCCTCGCCCATCGCCGGCCTTTCGGTGAAATCGGCGGTGGGGGTTTCCAGGTCCAGCTCGTAGACGCGCAGGTCGGCGTCGGCCACCTCGCAGAGTTGGTTCACGGCGGCGCCGCCGTTCTGGAAGTTCTGGACCATCTGGGCCGTCACCTCCGCCGGGTAGGCCGACACGCCGCGGGCGGCAACGCCGTGGTTGCCCGCGAAGACGGCGACGCGCGGGCGGCGCACCTCAGCCGGGTGCTGGCCCTGCCAGGTCGCCATCCACTGCGCGATCTCCTCCAGCCGGCCGAGCGAGCCCGCCGGCTTGGTGAGCTGCCGTTCGCGCTGGAGGGCCGCCGTGCCGGCGTCGAGGTCCGGCCCCGGCAGGTTGCGCACCAGCGCGCGGATTTCCTCGAAGGTGATGGCGGGCTGCGTGTTGCTCATGGCGAAGGGTCCTGGCGCTGACGGCAGAGGATGCGGTGAAAAAAGCGGCGCGACCTTGGACCATTCGCGGGCCGCTGTCAAAGCGCCTCTCGTCCGGTCTGTTATCCGTTGCGGCGGGCATGAGGTTGCCGTACTCCCAAAGACGATGCTTGAGCAAACCGCCCTGCCCATCCGCCGCTGGCCCGCCGATCTGGCCTTGGCCGTCGTCTTCCTGACGCGGCTGCCGCTGCGCCTGTCCGGCCCGCTGGCCGAGGACGCCCACGCCCGCGCCATGGGCTGGTTCCCCCTGGTGGGTGCCGGGGTGGGGCTGTTCGGCGGCGCCGTCTACGGGCTGGCCGCGCTGGCTCACCTGCCGCCGCTGCCGGCGGCGCTGCTGGCGCTGGGGGCGATGGTCTGGATCACCGGCGCCCTGCACGAGGACGGGGCGGCGGACGTCGCGGACGGCTTCGGCGGCGGGCGCGACCGGGGCCGCAAGCTGGAGATCATGCGGGACAGCCGGGTCGGCAGCTACGGCGTGCTCGCCATCGTCTTCTCGGTGGCCCTCCGCGCCTCGGCGCTGGCGGCGCTGGCGGAGCCGCGCTTGGTGATCCCCGCGCTGCTCGCGGCGGGCGCCCTGTCGCGCGGCGGCATGGCGGCGATCGCCCGGCTGATGGACCCGGCCCGCGCCGATGGCCTCGCCGCCCGGCAGGGA
>JAEYPE010000152.1 GCA_023411035.1 Pseudomonadota bacterium | reverse complement strand
CCCCGTTGCCCCCCCTGCCGCGTCAGCGCAAACCTTTGGTTTGCGCGAGAGCTTCGCAAGGGAGGGGGTAAGGTTCCTCGGCCAGCAGGACCCGTCCGGCCTCGCCGCCCTCTACGCCGCCGCCGACCTGATGGTCTGGCCGGCGGTGAACGAAGCCTACGGGATGGCCCTGCTGGAGGCCCAGGCCGCCGGACTGCCGGTGGTGGCGGGACGCACAGGCGGGGTGCCGGACGTGGTGCGGGACGGGGTGACCGGCCTGCTGCCTCCGGTGGGCGACGCGGACGCCTTCGCCGCCGCGGTCGGAACGCTGCTCGACGACCCCGGCACGCTGCGCCGTTTCGGGGAGGCCGCGCGCCGCACCGCCGCCGCGGAGCATGATTTGTCCATCGCGGTGGGCCTGCTGGACGCGGTGGTCCGGCGGGCCGTGCGGAAGGGGAGCCCATGACCGACCTCATCATCCTGCGCCATGGGCCGACCGCATGGAACGCCGCGCACCGTCTCCAGGGCGGCATCGACGAGCCGCTGTCCGACGAGGGCCGCGTCCGAGTCGCGCGCTGGCGGTTGCCGGAAGACGTCCGGAACTACCGCTGGGTCGCCAGCCCGAAGCGGCGGGCCTGGGAGACGGCCCGGCTGCTCGGCCTCGACCCCGCGCCGGAACCCCGTCTGGTGGAGATGAGTTGGGGAGAGTGGGAAGGCCGTCTGCTGGAGGAACTGCGGGCCAGCGGCGCCCTGACCGCGGACCGCGAGCAACTCGGCCTCGACTTCCGGGCGCCGGGCGGGGAAAGCCCGCGCGACGTGCAGAAGCGGCTGATCCCCTGGCTGGCGGAGGTGGGCGCGCGGGGTGTGCCGACCGGGGCGGTGGCCCACAACGGGGTGATACGGGCGCTCTACGCGCTGGCGACCGGTTGGGACATGGTCGGCAAACCCGTCCACCGCCTGACCGACGGCTGCGCCCATCGCTTCCGGGTCGCGGACGACGGGACGCCGGTGGTGGTGGCAATGAATGTGCCGCTGGTCGAAATGTAAGGGATGAACCACAAAGACACGAAGAAAATCACAGAGAGTTGCTTCTTGGAACCCCCCTGTGTCTCCGTGTCTCTGTGGTGAACACTGCCTTCTATTCCCGCCCCATCACACGTCCAGATCCACCATCACCGGAACATGGTCGGACGGCTTCGGCTCCCAGCCGCGGGCTTCGCGCAGGATGCGGTGGCCCTTCAGCGCGTCCTTCAGCGGCGGGGTGACCCAGATGTGGTCCAACCTCCGGCCCCGGTCGGAGGCCGCCCAGTCCTTCGCGCGGTAGCTCCACCAGGTGTAGAGCTTTTCCGTGGGCGGAACGAAATGGCGCACCGCGTCCACCCAGCCGATGGATGCCTGCATCGCCGTCAGCTTGGCCACCTCCACCGGGGTGTGCGAGACGACCTTCAGAAGCTCCTTGTGGCTCCAGACGTCGTTCTCCAGCGGCGCGATGTTCAGGTCGCCCACCATGACCATGCGGCGGTCCGGGCTGCGCCGGGTCGTCCACCACTCGGTCATTTCGTCAACGAACTGAAGCTTGTGTGCGAACTTGTCGTTCTGTTCGGGGTCTGGAATGTCTCCGCCCGCCGGGATGTAGACGCTGTGCAGTTCGATCCCGCCCGGCAGTTCGGCGAAGACGTGGCGGCAGTCCTGCTTGCCGCACCAGTGCTGCACGTCGCGCGACGCGAAGGGCAGCTTCGACAGGATGGCGACGCCGTTATAGCTCTTCATCCCGTGGATGTGGGCGTGGACGTATCCCTTTTCGGCCAGCGGGGCCATGGGGAAGTCCGCGTCCACGACCTTGGTTTCCTGAAGGCAGATGACGTCCGGCTGCGTCTCGTCGATGAGGCGCAGCAGCAGGTCCATCCGCATGCGGACGGAGTTGATGTTCCAGGTGGCGATGCGCATCGTCCGGTGGTCCGTCTCTCCGGCTTCAGGCAATGGTGACGGCGATGGTGCCGACGCCCTCGACGGCCCCCTCCAGCCGGTCGCCGGTCACGACGGGGCCGACGCCCTCCGGCGTGCCGGTGTAGATCAGGTCGCCTGGCTGAAGCTCCACCAATCCCGACAGATAGGAGATCGTTTCGGACACGGACCAGATCAGGTCGGACAGGTCGCCCTTCTGGCGCAGCGCGCCGTTGACGGACAGCGTCACGGCGCCCTTGCCGGGATGGCCGATGTCGGCGGCGCAGCGCAGCGTGCCGCAGGGGGCGGACCGGTCGAAGCCCTTGCCCATGTCCCAGGGCTTGCCTTCCTTCTTCGCCGCGTTCTGAAGGTCGCGGCGGGTCATGTCCAGCCCCACGGCGTAGCCGTAGACATGGTCCAGCGCGCTTTCCACCGGGATGTCCCGCCCGCCGGTGCCGATGGCCACGACCAGCTCGATCTCATGGTGCAGGTTGGCGGTCTTGGGCGGGTAGGGGATGGCGGTGCCGTCGGCGACGATGGCGTCGGCGGGCTTCATGAAGAAGAAGGGCGGCTCGCGGTCCGGATCGGCCCCCATCTCGCGCGCGTGGGCGGCGTAGTTGCGGCCGACGCAGTAGATGCGGCGGACCGGGAACGGATCGCCGCCGGCGACCGGAACGGTGGGCTGGGGCCACAGGGGAACGGCGTAGGCCATGGCGCGCCTTTCTTTCGGATGGGGTGCGGTTCGGGCAACCACCCTACCGGAAAGAGCACCGGAAAAAAGCCCCAGCCGTTGGGCCGGGGCTTTTGCACGATGACGCCCGGTCTGGGGGGGACCGGGCGTCGGAAGCTCCGTTGTCGGAGCCCGCCTGCGGCAGGGGAATGAACCGTCGACGGGCAACCGCGCCGGCATGCCTGTCTCCGGGGGGCCGGGTATCAGGGGCGCGATCACTTCGTAGGGGTAGAGGTGGAGCCGCTTTCAGGAGCAACCAATGCGCAGCGGGAATGGCTGCTATGCATTCGAAATGGATTGCGTTGTTCTTGCTGACAAAAGAAGCACCTGCCTGCATTTTACACGGCCTATAGACAAGTCAATAAACGATGGCTTTCCCGTTGACCGACACCGACCGTCCCACCCCCTCGGACCGGCGCACCCGCCAGCGTCCCAGCAAGACCGGAAAGATGGCTCTCGGCCCCCTGCCGGAGCTGGTCGGCTACAACCTGCGCAAGGCGCAGGTGGCCGTTTTCCAGAGCTTCCAGAACGCCGTGGCGCCCCACGACATGACGCCGGGCCAGTTCGGCGTGCTGATCATGATCAAGGAGAACGAGGGCCTGTCGCAGTCCGATCTGGGCTCGGCGGTGGGCATCGACCGTTCGACCATGGTCGCGGTCATCGACCGGCTCGAGTCGCGCGGGCTGGTCATCCGGGCGCCCTCGCCCAACGATCGCCGCTCCTACGCGCTCCGCCTGTCCCCGGAAGGGGAGAAGCTGCTGGATGAGCTGATTCCGCGCATCCAGGCCCACGACAAGGCCATGGTGAAGGATCTCTCGGCGGAAGAGCAGGCGCAGCTCATCGACTTCCTGCGCCGCGTCTCGCGCGCCGGCTGATGGTGGGGGCGTGCCCAATTCACGGGCACGCGGCACCTGCCGATCATTGACTTGATCTATTGTCCTGAAACCATCTTTCAGGAATGGCGCCGCCGTGCCCGCTCGGCGGCGGCGCTTCCGAAGGCGCGCAGGATCGCCGCCGACAGCGGGTTTTCCCAGAACCGCCATTCCGGGTGCCACTGAACGGCCAGCGCGAAGGCCGGCGCTCCCGCCACCCGGACCGCCTCGACCAGCCCATCCTCCGCCATCGCCTCCACGGCCAGCCCGTCGGCCAGCCGGTCGATCCCCTGCCCGTGCAGGGAGTTCACGGTCACCTCCGCGGCCCCGCCGGCCAACGCTTCCAGCACGCCGCCGGGGGTCAGCCGGACGCTGTGCGCCGGCCCGTACTGAACGGCAAGCGGCGCTTCCTTGTCCTCCCGGTGGTTGGAATAGCCCGGCACCTCATGCACCCGCTGGTGCAGCGTGCCGCCCAGCGCCACGTTCAGCTCCTGGAAGCCCCGGCAGATGCCCAGCAGCGGCACGCCCAACTCCAGAGCGGCGCGGATCAGCGGCAGGGTGGTGTCGTCGCGCTCCGGATCGTGCAGGGTGCCCGGCTCGCTGGGCGATCCGCCGTAGCGGTGCGGCTCCACGTTCGACGGACTTCCGGTGACCAGCAGCCCATCGAGCTGCCCGGCCACGTCGTCCATGTCCAGCGCCGTCCCCAGCGCCGGGATCAGCAGCGGCATGCCGCCGGCCCCGTCCGACACCGCGCGCACATATTTGTCGCCGACGACGTGGAAGGGATGCTCGCCCATCATGCGGGTGCAGGCGGGAACGCCGATCAGCGGTTTGCGGGTCATGGGCACCGGACTCCGGAACGGGACCTTCGGGACGGGGCGGCGCGGAGAAGGTCCGGAGGAAAAAGGAAAACCAATTATGCGCGCACGCCGTGCGCCACACCAGAGGGCTGGATCGAAGCATAAAGGGACGCGGGGGGCAGAATTCTATTGATTCGCATGCCAATTTATCCCATATGCGGCGCTTCTCCGCGCCAGCTGCGCGGAACATCTGCTGATGGGGGAGAACGATGGCGAAGACCGCTTCTCTCTTCCAATTGGGGATGGACTTGGGAAGCGATCCAAGGAAAGCCCAAGCGGAAGGTCACAACTCCGACCGGACCAACGTCACCACTGGTCCTTGGAAGGAATCCCAAGACGACCGGAAGGACCATTTCATCGTCCGCGATGGCAAGGTCTGCGCCGGCACGCACCTGATCGTCGATCTGTGGGGTGCGGAGCGTCTTGACGAGCTGGACCATGTCCGCTCCACCCTGATCGAGTCGGTCGAGGTGGCGGGGGCGACGCTCCTCCACATCCACCTGCACCATTTCACGCCGAACGGCGGCATCTCCGGCGTGGCGGTGCTGGCCGAATCGCACATCAGCATCCACACCTGGCCGGAACGCGGGTACGCCGCGCTGGACATCTTCATGTGCGGCGACGCCCAGCCCATGAAGGCCATCCCGGTGCTGGAGCGCGCCTTCAAGCCGACCGGCGTGAAGTGCGACGAGCTGCTGCGCGGCGAAACCGAGTCATGACCGGCGGCGCTTCCGAAGACGGCTGGTACGACGAGACGCTGTATCCGGACGTGGCCCAGCGCCTGCGCATGGGCCGCGTCCTGCACCGCGACCGCACCGGCCTCCAGGATCTGGTGATCTTCGAAAACCCGGTTCTGGGCCGCGTGATGGCGCTGGACGGCGTCATCCAGACCACCGAGGGCGACGAGTTCGTCTATCACGAGATGCTGACCCATGTGCCGATCCTGGCGCATGGGCGCGTCCGCCGCGTGCTGATCGTGGGCGGCGGCGACGGCGGGATGCTGCGCCGCTGCCTGGAGCACAAGGCGGTGGAGCGGGTGACCATGGTGGAGATCGACCGGTCCGTGGTGGACCTGTCCATCGCCCACCTTCCGTCCATCAGCGCCGGTGCCTTCGACGATCCGCGCACCGATCTGGTGATCGCCGACGGCTGCGCCTTCGTAAAGGAAACCACGGAGCGTTTCGACGTCATCATCGTCGATTCCACCGATCCCCACGGGCCGGGCGCCGTCCTCTTCACGGAGGAATTCTACGCCGACTGCAAGGCCCGGCTGACGCCCGGCGGCGTGCTGGTCACCCAGAACGGCGTGCCCTTCCTCCAGCCGGGCGAACTGAAGGACAGCCACCGGCGGCTGGGCCGGCTGTTCCAGGACGCCGGCTTCTTCGTGGCGCCGGTGCCCAGCTATTACGGGGGCTTCATGGCCTTCGGCTGGGCGACCGACGACGCGGCGCTGCGCCGCCAGACGGCGGAGGCGATCCGTCCGCGCTTCGATGCGGCGGGGCTGGCCACCCGCTACTATACGCCCGACATCCACGCCGCCAGCTTCGCCCTGCCGGCCTTCATGCTGGATGCGCTGAAGTAGGAAAAAACGCCTAGAGGGCTTATGGAGGCTCGAACCCCGGCGGCTTCCCCGCCGCCGGGCAGGCGTTGGCGGGCAGGCTTTCCGACTCCACGAACTGGGTCGCGGCGGCAACGGCGCAGTCGTCCGACGCGGTGACCAGATGGCCGGCGCTGCGGAAGACCAGATGCCGGCTTTTCGGCAGGGTCGCCGCGGCGCGCTCCGCCCATTCCGGCGGGGTCAGCGGGTCATAGGCGCCGGACAGCAGCAGAACCGGCACCGGGCTGGCCACCGGCAGCCGCTCGAACACCTCCTGCACGGCGGCGGGCCATCGGGCGCAGACGCGCCGGCCGGGGTCGTCGGCGATGACGGCGCCATAGGGGGCGAAGCGGCGCGCGCTGTCGGCCAGCCGCAGCGGGTCGGCGGGATTCACCGTCTCGCGGCATTCGATGGAGAAGGCCATGCCCTCCGCCGAGTCAGGATCGCCCAACCAGGGGACGGGCACCCAGTCGGACAGCCGGTCGTAGCGCCCGCGCCACGCCCGTTCGATCAGGGCAGGCAGGCGGGGAACGCTCTCCCCCTCGGCCATGGCTTCCAGCAGGGCCGACAGGGCGGCGGCGCTGTCCAGCCGTATCCAGCGCGGAATCGCCGGATCGCCGACGGGCACGTCCACCGGGGTCTTGCCCAGCCGCTCCACCAGTTCCAAAAGATGGCGCTCCAGGTCCGGATAGGCGGCGCGGCAGGCGCGGTTGGCCGCGCAGTCGTCGAACAGCCGCCGGAAGGCCCGGTGGGCCAGCCAGGGCGCCTCCTCCGTCGCGTTCACGTCGGGCGGATAGATGGAATCGAGCACCGCCGTGCGCACCCGCCCGCCGTGGCGTCGCAGGATTTCCAGAGCCACCCGCGTGCCGTAGGACACGGCGAACAGATTGATCCGCTGCGCACCCAGCGCCGCGGCGATGTCCATGGCGTCGTCGGCGGCGGTGGGGGTGGTGAACATGGCGCCGTCCAGCCCGGCGGCGGTGAAGCGGTCGCGGCAGGCGACAATGGCCGTCCGCTCCATCGCGGCGCGGCGTTCCCGCGACACCGGGCGGGGACGCGGCGCGGCGCCCAGCACGTCCAGTTCCGGGCAGTCGGTGTCCGGTTCCGCCCGTCCGGCGCCGCGCGGGTCGAACAGCACCACGTTGCGGGTCCGGCGGAGTCCGGCGGTCAGGGACCACCAGACCTCCATCCGCTCCTCCACCGCCTCGCCGCTGCCGAAGGGGGAGGCGCCGGGGCCGCCCTCCAGGAACAGGACCGGATCGGGAGAGGGTTGCCTGGCGGTGGACAGCAGCACGACGACCGGCAGGCGGAAGGCCCGCGTCGCCGGGCGGTCGCGCCGGTCGGGCACGCCGACGGTTCCGCACAGCGCGGCCTCTCCCTCCGGCACGGAGAACCAGCAGGGGCCGGGGACGAAGCGGGGCTCCGCCTGCGCCGGCTGCGGGGCCAGCGTTACCGCCAGCAGGGCGGCGGCGAGGGTCCCGAACCACCGATGATGGGCGCGTCTTGTCACGCGGGTCGATCGTCCTGACTGCGGAAGGGGCAGCGGAAGGCGGAACGGGCGCAAGCCCACCACCTTTGATGCATTCTCTTTGACCCAGCGGGGCGGGCTTGTCCAGGGCAAGACGATGGACGCCGGCCCTTCAGCCGTGACCATTGCGCAACAGTAAGCGTGTCGCGGGCACACATCCTTGCGCCGGCCTTGACGGAAAATATCCGATAACGGATTTATTGCTTTCCTGCAAAAAGGAGAGGAGCCATGCAGACCCTGTGGAACGCCCTGCTGCGGCGGTGGCTGGATGCCGAAGGCGAAGACGCCGGAGTGGAGACGCTGAACGGCCGTCTGCGGCGCGATATCGGGCTGGACGGAACCGAAACGGGATTCTTTTCAGCCCAACACATCCGGGAGCGGAACCTTTCGGATGCCCGGTCATTTTTGACGTTGCAAGCGTATCGCTGACAGGCGATACCCGATCCTGCGGTTCCCAACAGGACCGCGCTTTCCTTCAACCCACGGAGACCACGATGAAAGCCGTCGTACCCACCACCCCGAATCGCCGACATGGCGATTGGTCCAGCCATCCGGCCAAGCGAGCTACCGGCTCCCTTCTTCAACCCTGCGCATTGGAACGCGAATTCCGGATATCGAGAGGAAGCCATGTGTGTCTTTTTGGGGTTTTGCGGCCGTTCTGTCTTCGTTGAGCACGCCCATTGGGCCTCTCCGGATCGTTTTTTCGACGCCCGGCGGGATAACGGGGAATTCGTGATATGGCTTGGACGCCTGAACATCATCTACACACCGGCCCGATGGGGGCCTCGCTCCGGGAGGGTCGCTGATGCCGGCCCATGTTCGCCCTGACGAGGTGACCACCGTCGTCCATGTGCTGGAGGCGTTTCGCAAGCTCGATCCCGACCTGCCGATCCAATATGCGCTGTCCTTCATGACGATCGCGCGGAACGAAGGGATTTCCATCGGCGAGCTTGCGGAACGCCTGGGCATCGCCCAATCCTCCGCGTCGCGCAACGTGGCCGCGCTCAGCCGCTGGCACAGCTTCGGGAAGGCCGGACTCGACCTCGTCCAGGCCCAGGAAGACCCGCGCGAACGCCGCCGCAAGATCGTCACGCTCACCGACACCGGCCGCGCGTTCCTCGACGAACTGCGCGCCATCGTGAGTCCTGCCGTCAATACCCCGTCCGAACCGCGCCGCGCCCGTACGGCGTGATGGCGTCCGGCCTGTCCTTCGGAGGCGCTTGACCGGGGCGGGCCTGTCCTGCCAAACCAGCCCCGGACAACACCGACGGACCCGCGCGTTATGACCTCCTCGCCCTGCCCCTGCTGTTCCGGCCTTTCCTTCGAGTCGTGCTGCGGCCCGATCCTGGCGGGCGCGCCGGCCCCGACGGCGGAGGCGCTGATGCGGTCGCGCTACACCGCCTTCGTCCGCCACGACCTCGACCATGTGGAACGCACCCACGCGCCGGAGATCCGCGACGACTTCAACCGCGCCGAGGCGGAGCGGGTGGCCGACGAGTGCGACTGGCAGCGCCTGGACGTGCTGCGCGCCACCGAGGAGGGCGACCAGGGCACCGTCGAGTTCCTGATCCATTTCCGCCGCGACGGCCAGGACATGCGCCACCACGAGCGGGCGTCCTTCCGCCGCGAGGACGGCCAGTGGCTCTACAGCGCGGGCGAGGTGAACCCGAAGGGCGAGCCGCGCCGGGTCGTGAAGGTGGGCCGCAACGAGCCCTGCCCCTGCGGATCGGGGAAGAAGTTCAAGGCCTGCTGCGGCCGGTAGGGACCGGACGGGGACCCCGGCCATGGAACCGCGCTTCGCCTGCACCGCCTGCGGAAAATGCTGCCACGGGCTGCTGCCGCTGACCCTGAAGGACGCGGTGGCCCACGCCGTCCGCTTCCCGCTGGCGCTGGTGTGGACGGTGGTGCGGTCCAACGCGAAATCCTACGATCTCACCTCCCGGCTGGGCACGACGGTGCGTCTGCCCAACCGCAAGACGGTGGCGGTGCTGATCCAGCCCACCGCCTATCTGCCCAATCATTTTCCCTGTCCGGAACTGCGGGCGGACAATCTCTGCGGCGTCCACGCGGACAAGCCGTCGCGCTGCCGGACCATGCCCTTCTACCCCTACCGCGAGGAAAAGGATCAGGCCGACCTGCTCATCCCGCGCAAGGGCTGGCGGTGCGACGTTTCAGCCGAAGCGCCGGTCGTCTACCGCAACCACGCGATTCTCGACCGCGAGGACTTCGACCGGGAGCGCGCCGACCTGCTGGAACAGGCGCCGGTCATGCGGACCTACGCGGACTATGTGCTGAAATACATGCCCTGGATCGTCAACGATCTGGCGAAGATGGCGGCGGCCCCGGCGGGGGGAAAGCTGGTCACCAGCCTGTCGTCCTTCCTGACCGCGACCCGGCGGATCGACGCGCGGGAACTGGCGGCGGCGCAGGCCCCGCTGATGCAGACCATGGCCGAGCGCACCCGGAACGATCCGGCGCTGGCCGATTTCCACAAGAACTACGCGGGCTGGGCCAAGGAGATGGAGCGGCTGGCGCAGCATCCCTGATGGATCACGCGGCGATCCCCAGCCCCCGCCGCAGCAGCCCGACCAGCGTGCGCACGGCCCGTTCCTGCTGGTCCAGCGTCAGGCCGGACCGGCCCAGCTTGCCGGCGAGCTGTTCCGGCAGCGGCGGCAGATGGATGAAGCCCATGGGGATGTCGAGATCCGCCGTCTCGATCATATGACGGGCACGGTAGAACAGGTGGTTGCAGACGAAGCCGCCGGCGTGGTCGCTGAAGGTCACGGGCAGGCCGGCGATGGCCAGTTCGCGGACCAGCGTGGGGACCGGCAGGGTGGAGCCGTAGGCGGTCGGCCCGTCCGGCACGATGGCGTCGTCGATGCGCACCACGCCCGCGTTGTCGGCCTGCTCGCTCTCGTCCCGGTTCCAGGCCAGCCGCTCGATCTTGATGTACTCGGAACCGGCGGCCAGCCCGAAGCACAGGGCGGCGGCGGGCTGGTGTTCCTCCAGCAGGGCGGCGAAGGCTTCGCCGCAGGCGTCGTATTCGACGGGCAGAACCGCGGTGACGACTCCCGGCTCGCCGGCCAGCCGCTCCATGAGGAGCGCCGTCGGGTTGACGGCGTGATCCCCGAAGGGCTGGAAGCCGGTGAGCAGGATGGGAGCCGTCACGGTGGACGCCTTTCGGTCAGGAGGATCAGCCTCGGGGGTTCAGGGACGCAGAAGGCCGATGATGTCCTTCACGTCGTTCAGGTTCTTCTCCGCGATGGCCGCCGCGCGCTCGCCGCCCCGGCGAAGCAGGCGGTCGATCTCCGCCTTGTCGCCCAGCAGCTCCTTCATGCGGGTGGTCATCGGGGCCAGCTTGGCGACCGACAGATCGACCAGCGCGGCCTTGAAGCCGGAGAACTGGGCGCCCGCGAACTGCTGCACCGTCTGCTCGCGCGTCTGGCCGGACAGGGCGGCGTAGATGGTCACGAGGTTGTCGGCCTCCGGACGCTTCTCCAGGTCGGCCACATTGTCCGGCAGCGGCTCCGGATCGGTCTTGGCCTTGCGGACCTTCGTCGCGATGGTGTCGGCGTCGTCGGTCATGTTGATGCGCGAATATTCGGACTCGTCCGACTTGCTCATCTTCTTGGTGCCGTCGCGCAGGCTCATCACACGCGTCGCCTCGCCCAGGATCTGCGGCTCGGGCAGGGGGAAGAACTCGGTGTCGTAGCGGCGGTTGAAGGCCCCGGCGATGTCGCGGGCCAGCTCCAGATGCTGCTTCTGGTCCTCGCCCACCGGAACGTGGGTGGCCTTGTACAGCAGGATGTCCGCGGCCATCAGCACCGGGTAGGAGTAAAGGCCGAGATTCGCCATGTCCTTCTGCTTGCCGGCCTTCTCCTTGAACTGCGTCATGCGGTTCAGCCAGCCGAGCGGCGTGTGGCAGGAGAGAATCCAGCCCAGCTCCGAATGGGCCGAGACGAAGGACTGGTTGAAGAGGATGTTCTTCTCCGGGTCGATGCCGGCGGCGATGTAGGCCGCGGTGACCTCGCGGATGTTGTTGCGCAGAACCTCCGGGTCCTGGTCGATGGTCAGCGCGTGCAGGTCGACGACGCAGAAGATGCATTCGTACGTGTTTTGCAGTTCGACCCAGTTCCGCAGCGCCCCCAGATAGTTGCCGAGGTGAAGCTGCCGGGTCGGCTGCATGCCGGAGAAGATGCGGTTCACGGGGGTCTCTCGCTCGAAACTTCTGGAAGGCAGCTGTTATCGCCCCGGAACCGGGCGGGGTCAAGACGCGGGCGGGTTCGATTCCGGGGTGTCCCGCCGCAGGAAGCCCTTCACGTCGGCAAGGTCGGTGGCGCCGGTCAGTTGCGCCAGAGCCGCGAAGACCGCCACGCCGCCGCCCACCAGAAGGGCGAGGGCCGCGAAACGGACCGGCGTGGACCCCGCCGCCAGCCACGGCGCCAGAACCGATGCGCCGGACAGCAGCGCCGCCCCCATGCCCAGCGCCGCCGCAACGATGCGCGGCGCGCGGCCCAGGAACCGTTCGTCCAGGTGCAGATAGCCCCGGCGGCGCAGCGCGCGGGCCAGCAGGGCGAGGTTCAGCCAGGCCGTCAGCCCGGTCGCCAGCGCGATTCCCACATGCTCCAGGAACGGCATCAGCGCGATGCCCAGCGCCAGGTTGGCGGCGGTCACCACGACGGCGACGCGCACCGGGGTCGCCGTGTCCTGCCGGGCGAAGAAGGCGGCGTTCAGCGCCTTGACGATCACATGGGCCGGGATGCCGACGGCGTAGGCGGCCAGCGCCCAGGCCGTCGCCTGCGCCTCCGCCGGGCCGAAGGCGCCGCGCTCGAACAGGACGGACACGATGGGCGCCCCCGCGACGGCCAGCGCCACCGCCGCCGGCAGGCCCAGCAGCAGGCTGAACTCCAGGGCGCGGCTGAGATAGTGGCGCACCATCCGCTCGTCCCCCGCCGCCGCGTAACGGGCCAGGACGGGCAGCAGGGCGGTGCCGATGGCGATGCCGATGATGCCCAGCGGCATCTGGTTCAGCCGGTCCGCGTAATAAAGGAAGGACACCGCCCCCGAAGGCAGAAGGGAGGCCAGCACGACGTTCAGGAACAGGTTGATCTGCATGACCCCGGCGCCGATGGCCCCCGGCCCGACCAGCCGGAACAGGCGGCGCATCCCCTCGGTCATCCGCGGCATGGTCAGCCGCAGCGTGATCCCCGCCGTCCGGCAGGCCCAGCCCATCCAGACCAGTTGCACCACGCCCGACAGGGTGACCGCCGCGGCCATGGCGCGCCCCGGCTCCAGCCCCAGCCGGGGGGCGGTCAGCAGGGCGGCGATCAGCGTCAGGTTGAAGGCGATGGGGGCGGCGGCGAAGGGGCCGAAGCGGTCCAGCGCGTTCAGCACCCCGCCCAGCAGCGCCACCAGCGACACCAGCATCAGGTATGGGAAGGTCAGCCGCGCCATGTCCACGGCCAGCGCGAACTTCTCCGGCTCGTCCGCGAAGCCCGGCGCCAGGACATGCATCAGGCCGGGCATCGCCAGGATGGCCAGCGCCGTGAAGGGCAGCAGCACGGACAGCAGAACCGCCAGCGCCTGCTCGGCGAAGGCCACGGCGGCGGCGCGCCCGCTGCGCTGAAGCTCCGCCGCGAAAAGCGGCACGAAGGCGACGCTGAAGGCCCCCTCCGCGAACAGGCGGCGGAAGAAGTTCGGCAGCTTCAGCGCCACGAAGAAAGCATCGGCCACCGGCCCGGCGCCGAGCACCGCCGCGGTCAGAATGTCGCGGGCGAACCCGGCCAGCCGGCTCAGCAGGGTCAGGCTTCCGACGGTGGCGATGGCGCGGGCGAAGCTCATCCGGCGGCGCGCCCGCCCGCTGCCCGATTCCCCAAAAACTCCGCAAAAGTTTGAATATTCTCCACTTTTTGTATCATTAGTCGTCGGTTTGTCCATTGAAGGGGGATGGTGGCTGGCGCATAATGCCTTTCCGGCAGTGGTCGAGGTCCGCAGTGCGACGAAAGATCGCCTTTCCGCGGGGGGTGGATGCCCGTCTCATTCTCCCCGCCGTCGCGGTCGGCGTGGCCATCGCGGCGCTGTGGTGGACGCTGCTGAGCCGCATCGACCGCGAGGAACGCTTCCTGGACCAGACGGCCCGCCAGCACACGGCGGCCATAGCGCAACTGGTCGAGGAACAGGCTATCGCCACCTTCTACCGGCTGGACGACCTTCTGATCGACGTGGCGTCCCATGTCGAGAAGGACATTCCCCTGCTGACTCCCACCCGGCGGTCGTTCGAGGAGGGGTTGGCCGCCTCCATCCGGATTTACGATGCGAACGGCTGGCTGTCCATGGGTATTGGGCGGACCATCACCCGCGACCCCGTCCTGGAGTGGGAGGAGTTCGCCCGGCACAAATCCGGCGCCCACCGGAAGGGCAACCAGAAGGGCTTCGTCATCGGTCTGCCCTTCGCCAGCCCCGGCACTTCCGAAGTCTTCATTCCGGTGTCGCGCCGGTTGGACGGGGCGGACGGGAGGTTCCGCGGCGTCGCCGTGATCGACATTCCGGCGGAGATGTTCTCCCGCTTCTATGGCCGGCTGGACCTGCCGCGCGACAGCTCGGTCGCCATCGCCCGCGCGGACGGTCCCCTGCTGGCCCGGCAAGCCCTTCAGGAACAGGTGTACGGGCGCAACCTCCGCAACCCGGACCTTTGGCCGGAGGCGGGCAGCGGGACGGTCCGGCATCATCGTATCGCCAGCCAGGTGGACGGGGTGGAGCGCATCTACGCCTTCCGCGCCTCCGCCGATTATCCGCTCGTGACGGTGGTCGGCGAGTCGGTGGAGACGGTGTTCGGCGCGTGGCGGCAGAACCGTTCCGTTTCCATCCTCTGGGCCGCCGCGACCACCATGGTGATCCTGCTTTTCACCACCGCCTTCCTGGTGGAATTGCAGCGGCGCCGGCACGGCGACCGGGCGCTGCGCATCCGCAACCGGGCGATGGAATGGAGC
This sequence comes from Pseudomonadota bacterium, assembly GCA_023411035.1. GTDB lineage: Bacteria > Pseudomonadota > Alphaproteobacteria > Azospirillales > Azospirillaceae > Azospirillum. The sequence goes on along the minus strand of JAEYPE010000152.1, from coordinate 48,846 downwards.
GGCGACGGCATCCTGATCGCCGACGCCACCCGGTACGGCACGCCGGTGGTCTACACCAACCCCGCCTTCGCCCGGCTGATGGGCATCGGCCAGGACGACGCCATCGGGCGCGGTGTGCGGGAGGTGCTGGCCGGGCCCATGGCGGATCAGGCGGACCTGTGGACGCTGTGCGACGGCGTCGAGGATGCCGGGGATACGCGCGTCGAATTCCGTCGCCCCGTCGCCCATTCTGCTGGCGGTGCGGGGGAAATCTGGCTGGAACTGCGCGCCTCGCCGGTGCGGGGGAACGCCGGGCAACTGGTCAGCGTGATCACCACCGTCCGCGACATCACGGAACACAAGACCGCCCAGGCCGCGCTGGCCGACGCGCGGCGGGAGGCCGACGCGGCCAACGTCGCCAAGTCGAAATTCCTGGCGGCGGCCAGCCACGACCTGCGCCAGCCCGTGCAATCGCTGATGCTGCTGATGGAGGCGCTGTCCAACTGCACCACCGATCCCGCCATGCGCAAGATCCTGACCACCATGGACCGCGCGCTGGGCGCCCTGAAGATGCTTCTGGACGGGCTGCTGGACGTCTCGCGGCTGGAGGCCGGGGCGGTGGAGCCGGCCCGCAGGGTCTTCCCGGTGACGGAACTGCTGGACCGCATCGCCGCCAATAGCCGCCCGGTGGCGGTGCGCAAGGGGCTGCTGCTGCACATCATGCCCTGCGGGGCTTATGTGGACAGCGACCCGATGCTGCTGGGCCGCATCCTTCAGAATCTGGTGGAGAACGCGCTGCGCTACACCAGCCACGGGCGCATCTTGGTCGGCTGCCGGCGGCGCGGGGCGGTGCTGCGGATCGAGGTGTGGGACACCGGCATCGGCATTCCCGCCAACCGGCAGGAGGATATCTTTCAGGAGTTCGTCCAGGTCGGGAACGCCAGCCGCGACCGCGACCAGGGGCTTGGGCTGGGGCTTGCCGTGGTGCGCCGGCTGGCCCACATGCTGGACCACCCGGTCAGCCTGCGCTCCGAACCGGGGCGCGGCTCGGTCTTCCGGGTGGAGGTGCCGCTCGCCGAATCCCCCGCCCCTGCCACGACCCCGCCGGCAGGATTCCCCGCCATCGCCCGGATGCGGGCCGGCGCCCGAATTCTAGTGGTCGAGGACGACCCCATCGTCCGCGAGGGGCTGTGCACGATGATCCGGCAATGGGGGCATGAGGTGTTTCCCGCCGGCACCTTCGGCGAGGCGGTGGATGCGCTGCATCGCCACCCCGCCCCGGATGTGATCGTCGCCGATTACCGGCTGGGCGAGGGGCACACGGGCACCGAGACCATCCGCGAGGTGCGGCGCCGGTCGAAGCGCCCGATCCCCGGCATCCTCGTGACCGGCGACACCACGCCGGAACGTCTGGCGGAGGCGGAAGCCGGCAAGTTCCGCATCCTGCACAAACCCGTCAAGGCGGAAGACCTGCGCAGCGCCATCGCCCTGGCGCTGGTCCCGGATGCCCCGAATCCGGATGTGCCGAATCCGGATGTGCCGCCGCCACCCGGCCCCAAGCGGCGTGAACCGGCCGACTGAGCCGATCCTTTTCCATCTCGAAGGCTGTGCCATGCGCCGGGCGTACGGCAGCCTACGCCTGTTTATCCGTTGCGCCGACCAGGCCCCTTTTGCTTGTTTGCCTGTTTCGGAGGCAGCACCCGCGGTCTCCGATCCGAAATCGTTCGGCAACAAGGAACCTGATCCTGGAAAGAGGAATCCACCCATGATCCGCGCGAAGCTGGCTGTGACCGCCGCCGCCGTCGCCTTGGGGACCGGCCTGTGGGCCGGGGCCGCCCAGGCCGACATCACCATCGCGCTGGCCGGTCCGATGACCGGCGCCGCCGCCGCCTATGGCGAGCAGACCCGTGCGGGCGTCGAGGCTGCCGTGGCCGACATCAACGCCAAGGGCGGGCTGCTGGGCCAGAAGCTGGTCCTGACCATCGCCGACGACGCCTGCGACGCCAAGCAGGCGGTGGCCGCCGCCAACAAGCTGGTGGCCCAGGACGTCGCCGCGGTGATCGGCCATGTCTGTTCCGGCGCCTCCATCGCCGCCTCCAACGTCTATGGGGAGGAGGGGATCGTGATGATCTCCCCCACCGCGACCAGCCCGCAACTCACCGACCGCGGCCTGAAGAACGTCTTCCGCGTCTGCGGCCGCGACGACCAGCAGGGCGAGGTGGCGGCGAAGCTGATCGCCGACCGCTACAAGGGCAAGAAGATCGCCATCATCCACGACAAGCAGGCCTATGGCCAGGGCCTTGCCGACGACGTGAAGCGCCGCCTGAACGCCGCCGGCATCACCGAGACGATCTTCACCAGCATCACCGCCGGTGAGAAGGACTATTCCTCGCTCATCACCCGGCTGAAGTCCGAAGGGGTGGAGGTGCTGTATTACGGTGGCTACGACCAGGAACTGGGGCTGATCGCCCGCCAGGCGGCGGACCAGCAGTTCCGCCCGCAGATCATCGGCGCCGACGGCATCCAGCCGCAGTCCTATTGGAACATCGCGGGCGAGACGGCGGAAGGCACGCTCTTCACCTTCTCCCCCGATCCGCAGCGCAACCCCGCCGCCAAGCCGGTGGTGGAGGCCATGCAGGCGAAGAACATCCGCACCGACGGCTTCACCCTGTTCGGCTACGCGGCGGTGCAGACCTACGCCCAGGCCGTGCAGAAGGCCAACAGCGCCAAGCCCGCCGACGTGGCGAAGGCGCTGCGCGCCGGCCCGTCCTTCGACACGGTGGTCGGGTCGCTGGCCTTCGACGACAAGGGCGACCTGAAGCAGCCGGGCTATGTGATCTGGGCCTGGAAGAACGGCGACAAGGTCCAGGTGGACTGATCCCGTCGGGTATGTCCGGCGACGGAAAGGCGGGGCCATGCGCTCCGCCTTTTTTGTGCGGCCGGCGGCATCGTGGTCGGCGATTGCCAAAGGTGTAGCGCGAACCTTTTTCCCCGCAGCGGTGTTTGCGCTGGGGTAACCACACACCGTCACGAACACCGCCACAGGGCAGGGAGGCCGCGATGCATCGTCATGCCGGACGCCTTTCGCGCAACCGCAGAACCGCCGGGGTCATTCTGTGCGCCGGACTGCTCGGCCTCGGCGCCTGCGCCAATATGGGGCCGCCGCGCAGCGCGGAGCCCGCCCCCGGAGCGCTGGAGGCGCTGAACGGGATGGCGCGGGGACCCTGCAACCGTGCGGTCGCCTCCGTCCTGGCGGGGGAGGGCATTCCGGTGGGGCAGTTCCGGGAGGCGGTCTACAGCGAATTACGCACCGGGCCGGGCGGGCGGGTGTCGCAGTATGAGGTCTGGCTGTATCCGCGGGACAAGACCGGCGTGCTCGTCGTCAACATGGACGAGACCTGCCGCCCGATGCAGATCTACACGCGGAGAGGCGGCAGCGTGCAGGCGTTCAAGGCGGGGTAGATGCCGGGAGGCCCGGAAGAGGGGATTACGGGCCGTTGGCAATCGCCGACTCCAATCGCCGACTCCGATTCCGGGGCTTGGCGGGTTTGGCGATCGCCGACTTACCCGCGTACGGCGGGGAGGATCTTGCGTTCCGGAATCGGCGGGGGCGAGGGGTAGAGCAGGACCCCGGTGTCTGAGAACTCCACCCTCGCGGCCTCGTAGACGGCCAATGCGAGGTCCAGCGCCACCCGGAATTCCGGCTTGAAATGCTTCTGCTCCTTGTAGCCGCCGCCGAACTGGGTGAACAGCGCCTTCCAGGTCACCGGAGTCGGGTCGCGCAGCACATGCAGGCGGTAGGCGAGCCAGACATAGACGTCGATCGCCATGGAACAGCCGCCGATGTGGCGGATCGCCGGCTCCCAGATCGGTACGGGGGAGCGCTTCAGAGCGGCGAAGAAGGTTTCGGAAAGCTGCACCGTCTCGCGCCACAGCGTGCCCTGCCCGTCGTCGTCGCGCAGGCGGATGCCGCCGTTGACGATGTTCTCCTTGGCGAAGCCCTCCGCCCCGTCCTTGTCCCAGAAGAAGGTCAGGCGGCACAGGTTGATGCGGGTCGCCTGCTCCTGCACCGCCTTGTAGGTGGAGCCGCCCGCCGACACGCCCATGCGGTCCAGCCAGTCGTTCATGGAGCGGCCAAGCTCGATCTCGCGGCTGTTGTCCTGGATCGCGCGGGTCTGGAGATAGAGCAGGATCAGCCGCGCCTTGGCGCCATAGGGCACGCCGACCGGCATCAGGCTGCCGTCGCGCTTGCGCTCCTTGCCCGGTTCCACCAGCAGGGTGACGCGGCCCTGGTCGCGGCGCCATTCGGCGTCCGGCGCCAGTTTCCGATGGGGCAGGCTGGTCAGGCAGAATCCGGAATAGGTGATGCCCAGCGCGTTGGACTCGTCCTCCAGCACCGCCGCCGCGACATCCACGACGCTGGCGCGCTTCGGGTCCACGAGGTTCCGCGCCTCGCGCCGGCCATGCGTCATGATGAGTTGGTGCACGTCGCCCATAGGTCCCCCCGTCCATTCTGCCCGCAGTCGATCATGCACCGCCGGGAGAGTCCATTTGGCGATCGCCGACCGGACTAATTGAGACCTAATTGCTGGAGTCTATTTGCTAGGTCGGCGATTGCCTGTGGACGACTCGGGGGTGGGTCGGCGATTGCCAGAAGACTCGTCGGCGTTCGCCAAGGGACCTTGTGGGAATCGCCGGAGACTTGCCCCAGAATCACGACGACTCGGCTACTGGTCGGCGATTGCCAAGTCCGGATTGGGACGGCGAGTCGCGACTCGGGATTTCATGGGCCGGTCTTGCGGATGTCTGAGGGATGGTCGGCGATTGCCAAGCGCTTCCAGGCTCCTTCTTTGGCAATCGCCGACTCCCCACGCCCGCAAGGTCGGCGGAACGGTCGGCGATTGCCAAGGCGGCACCCCTGCCTTGCGGGTCTGCCATGGGCACGAAACGGCAGCGCGGCTGTTGACGCTTGGCCCCCGCAGTGACGGGGGAGTGCATTGGGAGACCCGCGACATGAGCGACGAGCGTTTCACGGACCGCGTGCTGGACGGCGTGAACGGGCTGGACGGAACCGCCCGCCACAAGGCCGTCGCCCTCGGCGCGGAGGTGCCGGCCCTGCGCGACGGGCTTCAGGTGCCGAGTTCCCGCATGGTGCTGATGCCGGCGCTGGGAGCGCTGTGGGCCGCCGGGCTGGGGTGGGAAAAGCCGGACTGGTCCCGCCTCGCCCGGCAGGGGCTGCTGGCCATCGCGCTGGGGACGGTGGCGGGCAAGGGGATCAAGCGCGTCGTCTGCCGCGCCCGCCCGAACGAGGGCCGCGACCCCCGCCGATGGGGCAAGGCGGACGGCAAGCACGCCTCCTTCCCCTCCGGCCACGCCATCAACGTGGCGGCGCTGACCACGGCGGTCGGGCTGAACCGCGGCTTCTCCCCCGCCACCATGGTCAGCCTGGGCTTCGCCGCCGCGGTCGGCTGGTCGAGCCTCGCCACTGAACGGCACTGGGCATCCGACTATGCGGCGGGCGTGGCGACGGGGATGCTGGCGGGGTTTGCCGCCGGTCTGGCGGATGGTTGGCTGGAGGACCGCCGGAACGGGGAGGACCGCAAGCCCACCGGCTTCAATCGATCCACCGGCAGTCCGGAAGCGACAGACGGCGTGGCGGCCCTCCGTCCGACCCGGACAGGGTGAGCGTCATCCGTGGCGGCTCCCCGGCGGCGGCGTTGTCCACCGTCAGCCATCCGGCCTCGCAAAGCGGCACCAGATCCGGCGCGGCGGCAACGCCGGGCGGCAGGGCCAGATGCAGCCCGGCGATGTCGGCCAGACCCGCCGGGCGCTGGCGCTCGCCGGCCCGCCCGTCCGTCCAGGCGTCGGGGCGGGCGTCGCCGGGGGAGCGGAACAGGAAGGGCTGCCGCGGGTCCTCGCTGGACAGCGCCACCGGGATCGCCATGCCGGCAGGCAGATAGGGCGGTCGGTAGTCCCAGGTCGGAAAGGGCAAAGGCTGTCCGGGCCGCTCCGTGCGCACCGAAATCCCGAAGGGACAGGTTCCGGAGTCGCGCCAACGCGCCCGCTCGGCCAGCCGGGTGCGGGCGATGGCCGGGCTTTCGGCGTCCGCACCGTCCTCGATCCAGAGAAGCTCCAGATAGGCGTTGTCGAAGCAATAGCAGACGTTGGCCGTTCCCTGCCCGGGATGGCGGCGGCGGAAGCTCTCCCGCAATCCGGCGGATTCCAGCGCCGCCCGCTCCGGCGCGCCGGGTTCGACGAAGGCGAAGACATGGCAGAGCTGCGGCGCGGGCGTCATAGGCTTTCCCCTTACCCCGCCGGATCGGCCAGGGCGTTCAGCAGCCGCTCGCGGATCTGGGCCAGCTTGCTCTCGTGGGTGACCTTCAGGCCGAAGACGTCCTTCACATAGAAGACGTCGATGGCCTTTTCCCCGTAGGTGGAGATCTTCGCCGACGAGATTTGCAGGGTCAGGTTGGTCAGCGCGCGGGTCAGGTCGTACAGCAGGCCGGGCCGGTCGCGCCCGTTCACCTCGATCACCGTGTGGGTGGTGGAGGCGTTGTTGTCGATCAGAACGCGCGGCGGCACATGGAAGACGCGGGTGCGGCTGGCGTGAGGGGCCTTGCGCTTGGCCAGCTCGTGCAGCGGCTTCAACTGGCCGGACAGCACCTTCTCGATCATCACCGACAGCCTGGCGAGCTTGTCGCCGCTCTCAAACGCACCGCCGCCCGCCGCGTCCTGCACGGTGAAGACATCCCGCGCCATGCCGTTGGTCATGGTGAAGATGCGCGCGTCCACGATGTCCGCCCCCACCGCCGCCAGCGCCCCGGCCAGACGGGAGAACAGGCCGTGGTGGTCGGTGGCGAAGATGGTCACCTCGGTGACCGCCCGCCCGCGGTCGATGCGCGTGTTGACGGTCAGCGGGCGTTCATCGCGCAGCGCCTCGCGGACCAGCCGCGCCTGCCGGCCCAGCGTTTCCGCGTCGAAGGCCAGCCAGTAGGCGGGGTAGCCGAGAGCGATGTGCCGCTCGAAGTCGGCGTCGTCGAAGTCGGACAGCTCGGCGCGCAGCGCCGCCTGGGCGGCCTGGATGCGGCGTCCGCGCCCCTCCACCGACAGGCCGCCGGACATCACCTCTTCCGAGCGGTTGTAGAGTTCACGCAGCAGCGTGGCCTTCCAGTTGTTCCAGCGCTGCGGCCCGACCGCCCGGATGTCCGCCACGGTCAGCACCAGAAGCAGGCGCAGCCGCTCCGGCGACTGGACGAGCGACACGAAGTCGCGCACCGTCTTGTCGTCCTCCAGGTCGCGCTTGAAGGCGGTGTAGGACATGGCGAGGTGCCAGCGCACAAGCCAGGCGACCGTCTCCGTCTCCTCCGCCGTCAGGCCCAGGCGCGGGCACAGCTTCTCCGCCACCCGCGCGCCGAGGATCGAATGGTCGCCGCCGCGGCCCTTGGCGATGTCGTGCAGCAGCACGGCGACGTAGAGGGCGCGCCGCGACACAACCTTGTGGATCACCTCCGACGACAGCGGCAGCTCGTGGGTCAGCTCTCCCGTCTCGATCTTGTGCAGGATGCCGAGAGCGAACAGCGTGTGCTCGTCCACCGTGTAGACGTGGTACATGTCGTACTGCATCTGCGCCACCACCCGCCCGAAGTCGGGGATGAAGCGGGCCAGAACCCCGGCCTCGTTCATGCGGCGCAGGGTGATTTCCGGGTCCTTCCGGCCGGTCAGGATTTCCAGGAACAGCCGGTTGGCCTCCGGGTCCGCGCGCAGCTTCGGCCCCACCACCGACAGCGAGCGCGTGATGGCGCGCAGCGCGTTGGGGTGGATGTCGATGTCGTTCTGCTGGGCGGTGTGGAACAGCCGGATCATGTCCAGCGGCTCGTCCTTGAACTGGCGGTCGTTGCGGACGTTCAGCCGCTCGCCGTCCACCACGAAGCCGTCCACGTCCTTGCGGCGGGACAGCGCCGCCAGCCTCAGGATGTTGAACTTGGGCGGGCGCTTCGATTCCGCCTCCAGCGCCGCGCAGAAGATGCGGGTCAGGTCGCCCACATCCTTGGCGACCAGGAAATAGTGCTTCATGAACCGTTCCACGCCCTTGGTCCCGGCGTGGTCGGTGTAGCCCATGCGGGTGCCGATGGACGTCTGCACGTCGAAGGTCAGCCGGTCCTCCATGCGCCCGGTCAGGTAGTGCAGGTGGCAGCGCGCGGTCCACAGGAAGTTCTGGGCCTTGGCGAAGCGCTGGGCCTCCTCCGGCAGAAGCACCTTCTTGCCGACCAGATCGTCCACGTCCTCCACCCGGTAGAGATACTTGGCGATCCAGAACAGTGTCTGCAGGTCGCGCAGGCCGCCCTTGCCGTCCTTCAGGTTGGGTTCCAGCACGTAACGGCTGTCGCCCAGCTTCAGGTGGCGGTTGTCGCGCTCGGCCAGCTTGGCCTCGACGAACTCCGGCCCGGTGCCGGCCACCACCTCGCGGTCGAAGCGGTGGCGCAGCTCGGTGAAGAGCTTGCGCGGACCCCAGAGATAGCGCGCCTCCAGGATGGCGGTGCGGATGGTGACGTCGGCCTTGGACTGGCGGATGCACTCGTCCACGCTGCGCACCGCGTGGCCGACCTTCAGCCCCAGATCCCACAGGATGTAGAGCATGTACTCCACCACCTGCTCCACCCGCGGGGTGCGCTTGTAGGGCAGAAGGAACAGCAGGTCGATGTCGGAGAAGGGGGCCAGCTCGCCCCGGCCATAGCCGCCGGTGGCCACGATGTCGAACACCTCGCCCGCGGTCGGGTTGGGCGAGGGGAAGATATGGGTGACCGTGAGATCGGCCAGCGAGCGGACCACCCCGTCGGCGAGGTAGCAGTTCTGCCGCACGCAGTCCTCGCCCGATCCCTTGGCCTCGAACCGGGCGCGCACCTCCGCCCGCCCGTCGTTCAGCGCGCCGCGCAGCCGGGCGATCAGGGCGGGGCGCAGCTTGTCGCCGGTCCCATGCTCCGCCACCAGCTTTTCCAGATCCTCCGCCAGCTTGCGCCGCGACAGGATCGCGCGCTTGTTGGGGATGTTGGCGGCGCCGGCTTCGGTGACGTCGGCGGCTGAGGCGGCGCGGGTGGAGAGCATCGGCAAAACGTGAGCCTTCCCAGGGATGCGAGGGGTGCGACGAACCGTGCGGCGTTCCGACTATAACGGCAAAGACGATAATTCGCACGCGGCAGACCAAAAGAGGCCGCCGTCTGTTGGCTGCATGATCCCGTCGGGAGCGCCGCTGTGACGGCCATCACTGACGCGCTCCATTCCAAAGGGGTAGGGAGTAGCCCGTGAGACACGCGCGAGGGAGGACGCTGATGACCCCGAATTCCGAAACGGCACGGAGGGAGTTGGCGAATCTCGGCAATGCGCTGACCCTGGCGGAACGCGGCCTGCCGCGCCACACCCCCGCCGAACTGATGGCCTGGCTGGTGCACGCGCTGGCCCTGTATCCGGGCTCCATCGGCGACACGCTTCTGTTCGAGATCTGCGGCACCGCCTCGAACGCCAGGGCCAAGGACGCCGACAAGATCGCCCTGATCCGCAAGGGCTGGGCCGCGGTGGTGCGGGCGCAGTTCCGCCTGCGCGGCCTGACCGTGGTGGGCGGCGGAGGCGAGTGGCGAGCCTGCGCCGCCTGACGGAACGGGGGGCTCTTCCCCTTCCTTCCTATCCCACTCCTCTTCCTACTCCTCGCGCACCGACAGGTGGATGTTGGCGCCGCCGTTGCATCCCAGGATCTCCGCGGCCTCCACCTCGTCCTTCACCTCGGCGGTGCGGACCCACAGGATGACGCCGCCGGCCTCCAGCGCGCGGCTGAATTCGTCCGTGTCGGGGTGGCTGGTCAACTCGTCCAGATAATCCTTGATGGCGACGCCGCCCAGACCGGCGGCGACGATGGCCGCCAGCGGGGCGGCGATGGGGCCGCCGACGATCGCCAGAAGCCCGGCGGTGGTCAGGGGAAAGGCGTATTTCAGCTCACCCACAAGGCCGGTCAGAGCCTCGTCGGCCGGGGTTTGCGGGCGTTGGTCCGCGGCTTCCAGCGAGGTGTGGCTGGCCAGCACCGACAGGTCGTCGCGGTCGAAGCCCGCGTCCAGAAGGGCGGCCACGGCCTTGTCGAATTCCCCGCGGGTCTTGAACAGGGCGACGACCTCGCGCACTTCCCGGACGGTGTTCTGGCCGTTCGTGTTCTCGGGCGTTTGAGTCACGGCGGTTTCCTTCCCAGCTTCGGCTTGCCCGTTCCACGGGCACCGGACAGTCTAACGAAGCGGTCGTCGCGGCACCAGAGCGGGCATGCTAGGGTGCCCGCCCGATCTTGTCCGCCACAACGCAACCGGTTGAAGACCCGTGTCAGACGCCCCCGCCACCATCCCGCCCGATGCCACCCCGATGATGGCGCAGTATCTGGAGATCAAGCAGGCCCATCCCGACTGCCTGCTGTTCTACCGGATGGGCGACTTCTACGAGATGTTCTTCGAGGACGCGGTGAACGCCGCCCGCGCGCTGGACATCGCGCTGACCAAGCGCGGCCAGCATCTGGGGGAGGACATCCCCATGTGCGGCGTGCCGGTCCACAGCCATGAGTCCTACCTTCAGCGCCTGATCCGCCAGGGCTTCCGCGTCGCCATCTGCGAGCAGATGGAGGACCCGGCGGAGGCGAAGAAGCGCGGCAGCAAATCGGTGGTGAAGCGCGGCGTCATCCGCATCGTCACCCCCGGCACGCTGACCGAGGACAGCCTGCTCGATTCCCGCGCCTCCAACTGGCTGGCCGCGGTGGCGGAGGCGGCGGGCGGGCTGGGGCTGGCCTGGCTGGAACTGTCCACGGGCGAGCTGGTCGTGCAGCCGGTGGAGCGCGCCGGGCTGGGCGCCGCGCTGGGCCGCCTCGACCCCCAGGAGGTGCTGGTTTCCGAGAAGCTCTGCCAGAGCCCCGACCTGTTCGAGCTGTGGGGGGAATGGAAGCCGCGCCTGACCGTGCAGCCGACCCCGCGCTTCGACAGCGAGAACGGGCGGCAGCGCCTGCTCGCCCTCTACGGCGTCGGCACGCTGGACGCCTACGGCCAGTTCAGCAGGGCCGAGGTGGCGGCGGCGGGCGCGCTGGTCGCCTATGTGGAGCTGACCCAGAAGGGCCGCGTGCCGCGCCTGTCGCCGCCGCGCCGGCTTGGCCCCGGCGCCGTCATGGAGATCGACGCCGCGACCCGCCGCAACCTGGAGCTGACCCGCACCCTGACGGGGGAGCGGCGGGGGAGCCTGCTCGCCACCATCGACCGCACGGTGACCGGGGCGGGGGCGCGGCTGCTGGCCGCCCAGCTTTCGGCGCCGCTGACCAACCCCGTGGCCATCGCCAGGCGGCTGGACATGGTGGAGTTCGTGCTGAACGAGGAGCGGCTGCGCGGCGACCTGCGCGAGGCGCTGCGCCGCTGTCCGGACCTGGAACGCGCCCTGTCCCGTCTGACGCTGGGCCGCGGCGGGCCGCGCGACCTCGCCGCCGTGCGCGACGGGCTGGCCCAGGCGTCGGCCATCCGCCTGCTGCTGAACGGCAACCCCCGCGGTCCGCTGCCCGATGGGCTGGGCGCCGTGGCGAAGGGGCTGGGCGAGCACAGCGAACTGGTCGATCAGTTGACCCAGGCGCTGGCGCCGGAACTGCCGCTTCTGGCCCGCGACGGCGGCTTCATCGCGCGGGACTATTCCTACGCGCTCGACGAGCTGGTGACGCTCCGCGACGAGAGCCGGCGGCTGATCGCCGGGCTTCAGACCAAATACGCCGGGATCGCCGGGGTGCCGTCGCTGAAGGTCAAGCACAACAACGTGCTGGGCTATCACATCGAGGTGACCGCCGCCCACGCGGACAAGCTGATGTCCGAAAAGGGGCGCGAGGTCTTCATGCACCGCCAGACCATGGCGAACGCCGTGCGCTTCGGCACGGTGGAGCTGTCGGACCTGGAGCGCCGCATCTCCGAGGCAGCCGACAAGGCGCTGGCCGTGGAACTGGGGCTGTTCGCCGACCTCGTGGAGGAGGTGACCAGCCGCGCCGAGACCATCGCCCAGGCGGCGCACGCGCTGGCCGCGCTGGACGTGGCGACCTCCCTGGCCGAACTGGCGGCGGAACGGCGCTACAGCCGGCCCGTGGTGGACGGCAGCCTCGCCTTCTCCATCCGGGGCGGGCGGCACCCGGTGGTGGAGGCGGTGCTGGACGCCGGCAACGCCGGCCCCTTCGTCGCCAACGACTGCGACCTCGCCCCGGACAACCGTCTGTGGCTGCTGACCGGCCCGAACATGGCCGGTAAATCGACCTTTCTGCGCCAGAACGCGCTGATCGCCGTGCTGGCCCAGATGGGCAGCTTCGTGCCGGCGGACAGCGCCCACATCGGGGTGGTGGACCGGCTCTACAGCCGTGTCGGCGCCGCCGACGATCTGGCGCGCGGACGCTCCACCTTCATGGTGGAGATGGTGGAGACAGCGGCCATCCTGAACCAGTCCGGCGACCGCGCGCTGGTCATCCTGGACGAGATCGGACGCGGCACGGCGACCTTCGACGGCCTGTCCATCGCCTGGGCCTGCGTGGAGCATCTGCACGACGTCAACCGTTGCCGCGCGCTGTTCGCCACCCATTACCACGAGCTGACCATGCTGGCCGGAAAGCTGCCCGGCCTGTCCTGCCACACCATGCGCATCAAGGAATGGCAGGGTGACGTGGTGTTCCTGCACGAGGTGACGGCGGGGGCGGCGGACCGCAGCTACGGCATCCATGTGGCGAAGCTGGCGGGACTGCCCGGCGCCGTGGTGGGCCGCGCGGAGGAGGTGCTGACCATCCTGGAATCCGGGGAACAGAACGCCGCCATCCACCGGCTGGCCGAGGATCTGCCGCTGTTCAGCGCGGCGCTGAAGCGCCCGGCCCCGACTGCGGCGGCGCCCGCCGCTCCGCCGCAGCCCTCGCCGGTGGAGGAGGCGCTGAAGTCCATAGACCCGGACAGCCTGACACCGCGGCAGGCGCTGGAAGAGTTGTACAGGCTGCGCGGAATGTTGCGCTAACCGCAGCCTCCGCAATGCTGCCGCCGGTCAGGACCGCGCCCTTTCCATCGCATCCTCGTCCGCCGGGGCGCCGCGGTCGCGGATGGGGATGACGTGGCGTTGCGCGTGACGCAGCTTCTCCTCCACCGCCTCGTTCACGAACTGGTCGAGCGAGCGGCCTTCCCGCGCGGCGGCCTTGGACGCCTCGGATTCCAGCGATTTGTGCAGATGAACCATTCTGTGCCTCCCCCAACGCGGAACGGGATCTGTCCGATCCGTCAGATGGGAAGCGGACATCCGCGCTGCGAGCCGCCTACCCGGAAGCGCCGTTCCGGCCCGGAACGCCCGGCAGCAGCATTGCGGGCGGAAGAACGGGGGCGGCGTGCAGCGCGCGGGCGGCAACGGCCATGGGGTCTTCGCCCGGCGCGCAGGGGTTGGTAGCGGCCAGCAGGGCTTCGGGCACGCGGGCGGCGATGTAGTCGTCCACCGTCTCGTGCACCGGGATGATCATGGCGATGCGGGTCAGGTCCACCACCTTGCGCACCTGCCCGGCCACGCAGAGCAATGACAGCACCTTGCCCGCCGAAGCGGCCTCGCCGTTCATGACCAGCATCAGGCCGATGCCGGCGCTGTCGATGAACTCCAATTCCGTCAGGTCGAGGAGGTAGCGGCGCTCCGGCCCGCTCCTCACGTCGGCGATGGCCTGCCGCACGGGGTCGGCGTCCTGGCCGGTGAAACGCCCGGTCAGCACCAGACGGGCGAAGTGCCGTTCCTGCTCCTTGCGATACTGCACGGCCCGCACCCCCTCCTGTCTCCTGCCGGTCATGATCCGGTGCCGGGCCTCCGGTGGGCAAGCGGGCCTGTGCGCGGGTTCCTGCGCGATGTTGACGCAGGGCGGCGCCTTCTCGTCGCGGTCAGCTTGTCGCTTGACGGCATGGCGCGCCGGTCCTAAAAGCAAAAAGACGTGGTGATTTGGTCGACCGGCTTGCGGGCCACGTAAAACAATCCGCTAAAAAGGTCCGAGCCGCGTCCGCGCCTCGACCCGATCGGTCGGGGCGTTTTTTGTTTGGCCGGTCTGCCCCGCCGGCGACAGAGGAGACAAAGCGGCATGGCGCGCACCGATCATCGCAACCCGAACGTCGCGGGGCTTCGCCCGCGCTCCCGTCTGGTCCATGGCGGCGTCCGCCGCTCGTCCTTCGACGAGACCTGCGAGGCGCTCTATCAGACCTCCGGATTCGTCTACGGCTCGGCGGAGGAGGCGGAGCACGCCTTCGCCAACGACGGCGCCCGGCACGTCTATTCGCGCTTCCGCAACCCGACCACGGCCATGTTCGAGGACCGGCTGTGCGAGTATGAGGGTGCCGCCTGGGCCTACGCCACCACCAGCGGCATGGCCGCGGTTCACGGCGCCCTGTGGTCGAACCTGCGCACCGGCGACCGCATCGTGGCGCCGCGCTCGCTGTTCGTTTCCTGCTACTGGGTGATCAAGGAACTGTCGGCCCGCTTCGGCGTGGAGGCGGTCTTCGTGGACGGCACCGACCTGTCCCAGTGGGAAGAGGCGCTGTCCCAGCCGACCAAGCTCGTCTTCCTGGAGACGCCCAGCAATCCGGGGCTGGAGGTCGTGGACCTGCGCGCCGTCAGCGAACTGGCGCACAAGGCCGGGGCCAAGGTGGTGGTGGACAACGCCTTCGCCACGCCGGTTCTTCAGCGCCCGTTCGAGATGGGCGCCGACGTCGTGGTCTATTCGGCCACCAAGCACATCGACGGCCAGGGCCGCTGTCTGGGCGGCATCATCCTGACCAACGACAAGCAGTACGGGGCGGACGTGATCCACCCCTACCTGCGCCACACCGGCCCGACCATTTCGCCCTTCAACGCCTGGCTGCTTCTGAAGGGGCTGGAGACGCTGGAACTGCGCGTGTCGGCCCAGAGCGCCTCGGCCCTGACGGTGGCGGAGTTCCTGGAAGGCCATGCGAAGGTGGAGCGGGTGCTCTATCCGGGCCTGGCCAGCCATCCGCAGCACGATCTCGCCCGCAGCCAGATGACCGGCGGCGGCACCATGCTGTCCATCTTCGTGAAGGGCGGCAAGGACGAGGCGTTCCGCGCCCTGAACGGGCTGCGCATGGTGATGATCTCCAACAATCTGGGCGACTCGAAGAGCCTCATCACCCATCCCGACACCACCACCCATGCCAAGCTGACGCCGGAGGAAAAGGCGGCGGCGAACATCACGCCGAACCTGCTCCGCCTGTCCATTGGTCTAGAGGACGCCCAGGACATCGTTGAAGATCTCGACCGGGCGCTCGCTTCCCTGTAAAGACTCGGACCCGGAACAAAATGCTGCAGTGCAGCGTTGGTGTCCGGGTCACGGTTTTTTGGTGAGGTGCAGCGAATGGCGAGACGCAATGCCGGCAACGGCGAACCGACGCAACGCTTCCTGGCGGTGGCGGACGATCTGACCCGGACCGGCGTCAAGACCGGCGAGATGGGGGTCGCGGCGGCGCAGACCATCGGCTACCGCACCGCCATGATGGCGGCGGCCCTGAACAACCCCATCGACCTCGCCAACCCGGAGTTCGTCCGCATGGGCTCCGAGAAGGTGGAGGCGATGGTGGAGGCCACCCACGCCGTCGCCAAGGGCATCGGCGAAATGCAACAGGCCTGGATGACCCTGGTGCAAGGCCAGCTTCAGGCCGCCATGCTGGTCGTCGGCGGTCTCGGCCAGTGCCGCACCCCCGCCGATCTCATCGAGTTGCAGCGCCACGCCATCACCGAGTCGATGGAGGCCGGCATCCACGCCGCGCTCTACATGGTGGAATCGGCCACGGCCCTGACCCATGCGGGGATGACCCCCGCCTACCGCACCGTCCGCGCCAACGCCCGCCGTCTGGCGAAGCAGCACGGATAGGATCGGGATTCACCACAAAGGCGCGATGTGTCCTTCGTGCCTTTGTGGTTGCGGATTTTTCCTGATTCAGCGCCCTGCGATCACTGCCCCAGCAGTTCGAAGCTGGACGGGGCGGGGTCGAGCACGCGGGAACCGGTGGGGGTGACCTCCAGCACGGCCAGACCGCGTTCCACCACACCATCGGCGCGCAGGCGGAACAGGCCGTCGATGCCTTCGAAGCCGTTGGGGTTGTTCAGCGCCGCACGGTCGAAGCGGCCCGACGGGCCGGGCATCTTCGCCAGCACCGCGGCGATGGCCGTGGCGTCGTAGGACAGCGTGGCGATGCGCGGCGGCTTGCGCCCATAGGTCTTCTCGAACCGCGCCTCGAAGTCGGCGCGGGCCTGCGGCGCCGGGGCGGCGAACCAGGCGCCGGCCAGGGCGGGTTCCTGGCCCAGGCCGGGTTCGTCCCACAGGCCGGTGCCGAGCAGCTTCACCTGCTGGGTGTTCAGGCCGTTGGCGGCCAGCGCCGCGGCCAGCCCCTGGGCGCGCGGCCCGCCTTCGGCCAGCATGACCGCCTGCGGCTGCACGCCGGCCTGGGTCACCTGCCGGGCCGGCTGGGCGAGGTCGGTCACCGCCGGGTCATAGCGTTCGACCTGCGCCACCTGCCCGCCGAACTGGCGCGAGGCGGCCTGCATGGCGTTGACCACGGCATCGCCATAGGCGCTGCGCGGGGCCAGCGCGACGAAGCGCGTCGCACCGCGCGACCGGGCGAAGCCGATCACGCGGTTGACCTGATCGGCGGGGACGAAGCCCAGCACATAGGTGCCGTTGCCGGCCTGGGTCCAGTCGTTGGTGAAGGCCAGCACGTCCACGCCCGCGGTTTGGGCGACGGGCCTCACCGCCGCCACCTCGGCGGCGAACAGCGGGCCGAGGATCAGGCTGGCGCCCTCCGCAATGGCCTGCTGCGCCGCGTCGGCGGCCCCGGAGGGGGTGCCCTTGGTGTCGCGGGGCAGCAGCTCGAACCGGTCGCCGGCCAGATCGAACAGCGCCATCTGCGCCGACTCCAGCATGGCCTGCCCGATGGCGGCGCTGGACCCGGACAGCGGAAGCAGGATCGCCACCTTCATGGTCTGCGGCGCCACCGGAACGGAGCTGACCGGTGCTTGCGGCGCTTGAGTCGCCGGCGGTGGGGCCTTTACATTCGAGCAGGCCGAAAGCGTGCCAACGACCAACAGGGCGGCGGCAGCCTGCCGCCCCCAAGCGCGCGAGAAAGGTGTCGTCAAGCGTGCCACCAACGATCTCCACATCCGGTCCGGCGCCTGGACCCGTTTCCGGGCCCGGCGTCTCTGGTGACGCTGAAGGTAGCGAGCCGAAGGCCGCAAGTAAACTCGGCGCCGGCCTTTATGTGGTCGCCACCCCCATCGGCAACGCCGCCGACATCACGCTGCGCGCGCTGGACACGCTGCGCCGCGCCGACGCCATCGCCTGCGAGGACACGCGGGTGACGGCGAAGCTGATGGGCATCCATGGCATCCACACGCCCTTCGTCTCCTATCATGAACACAACGCGGCGAAGATGCGTCCGGTCCTGATCGGCCGCATGAAAGCGGGGGAGGCCATCGCGCTGGTCACCGATGCCGGCACGCCGCTGGTGTCCGACCCCGGCTACAAGCTGGTGCGCGAGTGCGTGGCGGAGGGAGTGAAGGTCACCACCCTGCCCGGTGCCTCCGCCCCGCTGGCGGCGCTGGTGCTGTCCGGCCTGCCGACCGACCGCTTCCTGTTCGCCGGCTTCCTGCCGAACAGAAGCAGCGCCCGGCGGGCCGCCGCCGGGGAACTGAAGGGCGTTCCCGCCACGCTGGTCTTCTTCGAGTCGCCGCAGCGCCTGCCCGAGTCGCTGGCCGACCTCGCCGACATCTTCGGCGCGCGGGAGGCCGCGGTGGCGCGGGAACTGACCAAGCTGTACGAGGAGGTGCGGCGCGGCACCCTGTCGGACCTCGCCGCCCATTACGCCGCCGCCGGACCGCCGAAGGGCGAGGTCGTGCTGGTCATCGGCCCGCCCGGCGAGGAGGCGACCCCGTCCGAGGCCGACGTCGACGCCCTGCTGCGCGAGGCGCTGACCCGTCTGTCGGTGCGCGACGCCGCCGCCGACGTGGCCGCCCGCACGGGCCAGAACAAGCGCGCCGTCTACGCCCGCGCGCTGGAATTGTCACGGGAGGAGAAATCATGAGCGCGCCGGACGCGCTGCGCCGCCGGGCCGAGAATTTCGGCCGTTACGCCGAACAGCTCTGCCGGCTGGCGCTGCGGCTGAAAGGTTACCGCATCCTGGAAAGCCGCCTGCGCACCCCGATGGGAGAGATCGACATCGTGGCCCGGCGGGGCGACACTCTGGCCGTCGTGGAGGTGAAGGCCCGCAGCGACTGGGACACCGCGAACGAAGCGCTCAACGCCCGCCAGCGGGGCCGCCTCGCGCGCGCCGCGCATGTCTATCTGGGCGCCAATCCCCAGTATGCGGGCTATGTCTTGCGCTTCGACGTCATGCTCGTTACCCCTTGGTCCTGGCCGCGCCATGTGCCGGACGCGTGGCGGGCCTGACGCGAAGGCCGAAGCAGAGGAAGGACGCCACTCGTGACCAGCCGCGCCGAAGCCCGCGAGATCCTGCGCCGCGTGGGGCAGCAGCCGGACGAGGAGATCGATCTGGCCGAAGCCGCCCTGGCGCTGGGCGCGCTGGAGGTGCCGGGTGCCGTGCTGGCCGACTACCGCCGCCACCTCGCCGACATCGCCCACGATCTGGCGGAGCGCGTCTCGCCCGAGGCCGACGGGCTGGAGGCCCGCATCGCCTGGCTGCGCGAGGTCATCGTGGAGCGGCACGGCTATTCCGGCGACCACGACACCTACGACGACCTTCAGAACGCCAACCTGCTGCGCGTGATCGACCGCCGCCGCGGTCTGCCGGTGGCTCTGGGCATCCTGTTCCTGCATGCCGCCCGCTCGCAGGGCTGGGCGATGCAGGGGCTGAACTTCCCCGGCCATTTCCTGGTGCGGATGGACGCCGACGGCGCCCGCGCCATCCTCGACCCCTTCAACGAAGGGCAGGTGCGCACCGCCGTGGACCTGCGCGACCTGCTGAAGGCCACCGCCGGCAGCGCCGCGGAGCTGGAACCCGGCCATTACCAGCCGGTGTCCAACCGCGAGGTGCTGCTGCGGCTTCAGAACAACATCAAGCTGCGCCACCTCTCCGCCCACGACGTGCCCCGCGCGCTGGGGGTGCTGGAGGCCATGCGGCTGTTCGCTCCGGGCGAGGCGGCGCTGTGGCGGGAAACCGGCCTGCTGGAAGCCCATGGCGGGAACATCGGCGGCGCCATCGGCGCGCTGGAAACCTTCATGGAGCTTTCGGACAGCGAACGGCACCGCCATCAGGTCGCCACGCTGATCCAGCAGCTCAAGAAGCGATTGAATTGACCCCTGAAAGCCCGTTTCGGAGATCCGTAGGATGAGCCTTGCCGTCGCCTTCCAGATGGACCCCATCGAGTCCATCAACATCGACACCGACTCGAGCTTCATGATGGCCCTGGAGGCGCAGAAGCGCGGGCACAAGCTCTACCACTACCACCCGCGCGACCTCAGCCTGACCGGCAACGTCCTGACCGCCCGCGTGCGGGAGATGACCGTGGTCCGCCAAAAGGGCGCCCACTACACGCTGGGCGAGCCGCAGGTCGTGGACCTGTCCACCATGGACGTGGTGCTGATGCGCCAGGACCCGCCCTTCGACATGGCCTACATCACCGCCACCCACATGCTGGAGCACATCCAGCCCAAGGTGCTGGTGCTGAACGACCCGGCGGAGGTGCGCAACGCGCCGGAGAAGCTGTTCGTCACCCATTTCCCCGACCTGATGCCGCCGACGCTGATCACCACCGACAAGCAGGCCATCCTGGATTTCCGGGCGCTGCACAAGGACATCATCGTCAAGCCGCTGTTCGGCAACGGCGGGGCCGGCGTCTTCCACCTGAAGCCGGACGACGAGAATCTGGGTTCGCTGCTGGAACTCTTCACCCAGCTCTACCGCGAGCCGGTGATCGTGCAGAAATACCTGCCGGAAATCCGCCAGGGCGACAAGCGCATCATCCTGATCGACGGCGAACCCGCCGGCGCCGTCAGCCGCATGCCCCAGGAGGGCGAGGCCCGCGCCAACTTCCACGCCGGCGGCAGCGCCAGGAAGACGGAGCTGACCCCGCGCGAGCAGGAAATCTGCAAGGCCATCGGCCCGGTCCTGCGCGAAAAGGGTCTGGTGTTCGTCGGCATCGACGTGATCGGCGACTACCTGACCGAAATCAACGTGACCTCGCCCACCGGCATCCAGGAGATCAACCGTCTCGACGGCTCCGCCCTGGAGGCCACCCTGTGGGACGCCATCGAGCGGCGCCACCGGGAGAACAAGGGGGGCTGAGAAGTCCCTCTTCCGCGCCGGGAGAGGGCATTACACCCCGGCGCGGATGGTGCGCCGCACGAGATCGACATACCGGTAGGGCAGCCCATCCTCGGTCAGGAGCGGGCCGCTCTCCGCCTCCACCCACTCCGGCCCCAGCGGCGGCATCACCGTGTCGCCGTCCACCTCCCGCTCCACGCGGGTCAGGTGGATGACGTCGGCCAGCGGCAGGGTTTCGCGGAACAGTTCGGCGCCGCCGATCACGCAGGCTTCCGCCGCACCCTGCGCCCGGCACCAGTCCAGCGCCGCGCCGATGCCGGTGAACCAACGCGCGCCGTCCCGTTCCCCCACCGGGACGCTGCGGCTGACCACCAGATTGTCGCGGCCCGGCAGGGGCTTGCGGGGCAGGGAGTCCCAAGTGCGGCGGCCCATCAGAATGGGTTTGCCCAAGGTCAGTTCCTTGAAGCGCTTCAGGTCGCCGGGCAGGGACCAGGGCAGGGTGCCGTTGCGTCCGATCACCCCGTTGCACGCCGCGGCCACCACCAGACTGATTCGCATTCCCACCTCTCCCCTACGCCAGCAGGGCCGCCAACACGGCGTTCAACCGTTGCCGCCCCTCATGGGTCGCGCGGATCGCGGTGTCGTCCACCTCCAGGAAGCCGCCCGTCACCAGACGGCCCAGCGCGGCGGCATCGACCAGCCCATCCAGATCGCGGCCCATCTCCTCGACCAGACGGGCGCGGGCCACGCCTTCGCGCAGCCGCAGCCCCATCATCAGCAATTCCGAGCCGCGGGCCTCGCGGGGGACGGGTTCGGGGGTGGCGGCGCCGTGGCCGTCGCGCTCCACCCGCTCCAGCCAGATTTCCGGGGCGCGGTGGGCGCGGGTGGCGAACTTCTCGCCGTCCAGCGTCAGCCGGCCATGGGCGCCGGGGCCGACCCCGACGTAATCGCCATAGCGCCAATAGGTCAGGTTGTGGCGGCTCTCCTCGCCGGGGCGGGCGTGGTTGGAGATCTCGTAGGCGGGCAGCCCGGCGCGGTCGAGAAGGCTCTGCGTCGCCTCGTAGAGATCACCGGCCAGATCCTCGTCGGGAAGAACCAGATCGCCCCGCGCGTGTAGAGGGAAGAAGGCCGTGCCCTCCTCGATGGTCAACTGGTAGACCGACAGATGGCCGACCGCGTAGTCCAGCGCGCGGGTCAGCTCCGCCTCCCACGCCGCGACGGACTGGCCGGGGCGGGCGTAGATCAGATCGAAACTGAAACGGTCGAAGGTCTTCGCGGCCAATTCGATGGCGCCGGTCGCCTCCGCGGCGTTGTGCTGGCGGCCCAGGAACTTCAGAGAGGCGTCGTCCAGCGCCTGGATGCCCATCGACAGGCGGTTGACCCCGGCGGCGCGGAAGGCGCGGAACTTGTCCGCCTCGACCGAGGTCGGGTTGGCCTCCAGAGACACTTCGAGATCGTCACCAACGGTCCAGCGGGCGGCGATGCGCTCCAGCACCGCGCCGACCGTCGCCGGTTCCATCAGCGACGGCGTGCCGCCGCCGAAGAAGACCGAGGTGACCCGGCGTCCAGATGTTGCGTCAGCGTAATGATCAAGCTCCCGTAACAGCGCTGCGCGCCAGCGGTCGTGCTCGATCCGGTCGCGGACATGGCTGTTGAAGTCGCAGTACGGGCACTTCGACTTGCAGAAGGGCCAGTGGATGTAGATCCCGAAGCCGGGATCGCTGTTCATTTGAAGCATCGCTCCACAAGTTGGCGGAAGGCGTCGGCCCGGTGGCTCATCTCATGCTTCCTGGCCGGGTCCATCTCGCCGAATGTGATGCCGTGGCCGTCCGGCTGAAAGATCGGATCGTAACCGAAACCATGCTCGCCGCGCGGCGGCCAGACCAGGGTGCCGGTACAACGGCCCTCCACCGTCTCGACATGGCCGTCCGGCCAGGCGAGCGACAGGGCGCAGACGAACCAGGCGCTGCGGTCGGATTGCCCGGCGAGGCCATCCTCCACCCTGCGCATGGCCATCTGGAAGTCCTTGGCGGGACCGGCCCAGCGGGCGGAATAGATGCCGGGATCGCCGTTCAGCGCCGGAACCACCAGCCCGCTGTCGTCGGCCAGCGCCACATGACCCGCCTTGGCCGCGGCCAGAGCCTTCAGTTCCGCATTCGCAACGAAACTCGTGCCCGTCTCCTCCGGCTCCGGCAGGCCAAGCTCGCCGGCGGATACGAAGGTGGCGGCGTATGGGCCGAGCAGCTCCGCGATCTCGCGGACCTTGCCCTTGTTGTGGCTGGCGATCACCAGAGTGCCACCGGTGAAGCGGCGGGGGAGGGTGGTCATGGGGGTTCCTTTTCTCACAAACCTTTGCCCCCACCCCGACCCTCCCCCGCTTCGCAGGGGAGGGAGGGTGCCCGCGAAGCGGGCGGGAGGGGGCAACGCCTTTACTTCACCGCAATCGCCGCCTTCTGCAAGGCCACCAGCTCGTCGATGCCCTTGCGGGCGAGCGCCAGCAGCTCCATGAACTGCGGCTCGGAGAAGGGGCGCTCCTCGGCGGTGCCCTGCACCTCGACGATGCCGCCGTTGCCGGTCAGCACGAAGTTCGCGTCGGCCTGGGCGGTCGAATCCTCGGCATAGTCCAGGTCCAGCACGCTGGTGCCCTGATAGATGCCGCAGGAGACGGCGGCCACATGGTCGGTCAGCGGCATGGTCTTGATGGCGCCGATCGACAGCAGATGCTGGAAGGCCAGATGCAGGGCCACGAAGCTGCCGGTGATGGCGGCGGTGCGGGTGCCGCCGTCGGCCTGGATGACGTCGCAGTCCACCTTGATCTGCTTCTCGCCCATGGCGGCGCGGTCGGTGACGGCGCGCAGGGCGCGGCCGATCAGGCGCTGGATCTCCTGGGTGCGGCCCGACTGCTTGCCTTTGGCGGCCTCGCGGTCGGTGCGGCTGTGGGTGGAGCGCGGCAGCATGCCGTATTCGGCGGTGACCCAGCCGAGGCCGGTGTTCTTGAGGAAGCGCGGCACGCCCTCGTCCACGCTGGCGGTGCACAGGACGTGCGTGTCGCCGAAACGCACCAGACAGGAGCCCTCGGCGTATTTGCTGAAATGGGGCTCAAGGGAAATGGTGCGCAACTGGTCGGGGGAGCGGCCGGAGGGGCGCATCGGGCATCATCCGCAAGTCTGTTGAAAAACGGCGGGCAAGCTAGCGCCCGATACCCCCGCCGTCCAGCGCGCAACCGGGGCGCACGTTGATTCGGCGGGAACACCTGCCTAAATTCGGGACGCCGCATCCGCAACCCAACCCTCTCGCCCGGTTCCCGCCCCGCCATGATCACCGAGCTGAACCAACGGTCCCGCGAGATCTTCCGGCTGATCGTCGATGCCTATGTGGCGACCGGCGAGCCGGTGGGCTCACGCACGATTTCGCGGAGGCTCGGCATGGCCCTGTCCCCCGCGACCATCCGCAACGTCATGGCCGACCTGGAGGAGCAGGGGCTGCTCTACGCCCCCCACACCTCGGCTGGCCGCATCCCGACGGAGGCGGGGCTGCGCCTGTTCGTCAACGGCCTTCTGGAGATCGGCAGCCTGAGCGAGGACGAGCGCGGCTCCATCGAGGCCAAATGCGCCTCCTCCGGGCGGTCGTTGCAGGACGTGTTGGGCGAAGCCTCCACCATGCTGTCGGGCCTGTCGCACTGCGCCGGGCTGGTGGTGGCGCCGAAGACCGACCGGCCCCTGAAACACATCGAATTCGTCTCGCTGGCTCCGGGCCGCGCGCTGGTCGTGCTGGTCAACGAGGATGGGCTGGTCGAGAACCGCGTCATCGAGGTGCCGGTGGGCGTGCCCGCCGCCACGCTCCAGATGGTGTCGAACTTCCTCAGCGCGAAGCTGGTGGGCCGCACGCTGGACGAGGCGCGGCAGGCCGTGCTGCGCGAGATCGACGAGCAGAAGACCGAGCTGGACGAATTGTCGCAGCGCGTGGTCGCCGCCGGCCTCGCCACCTGGGCGGGCAGCAGCGGGCAGAACAGCGGCCAGCTCATCGTGCGCGGCCAGGCGAAGCTGCTGGAGGACGTCACCGCCCTGTCGGACCTGGAGCGCGTGCGCGCCCTGTTCGAGGCGCTGGAGACCAAGGAGACCATGCTGCGCCTGCTGGACGCCACCGGGAAAGGCGACGGGGTGCAGATATTCATCGGGGCGGAGAATGTGCTGTTCGGCCATTCCGGCTGTTCGCTGATCATCTCGCCGTTCCAGAACAGCCGCGAGCAGGTGATCGGCGCGATCGGGGTGATCGGCCCGACCCGCATCAATTATGCCCGCATCATCCCGCTTGTGGATTATACAGCCAAGGTCATCAGCCGCCTTGTCGGGTGATGACGGCTTGCCAACGCTTCGACCCATCAGACCCTGTCAGACGACACACGAGACGACAACGAGAGAGCCATGAGCGAAGAGCAGAACAAGCCCGCCGAAGCCGAGGTGGAACAGACCGAAGCCGTCCAGGACAAGGCCACGGATGCCGCCGGTGCCGGAGAGCGCGTGGCCCAGCTTGAGGCCGAGGTCGCCAGCCTGAAGGACCAGCTTCTGCGCCAGATGGCGGAGGTGGAGAACACCCGCCGCCGCGCCCAGCGCGACCGCGAGGACGCCAGCAAGTTCGCCGTGTCCAGCTTCGCCAAGGAACTGGTGACCGTGGCCGACAACCTGCGCCGCGCGCTGGAGGCCGTCCCGGCGGAGGGCCGCGAGAACGACGAGATGCTGAAGGGCCTCGCCGTCGGCGTGGAGGCGACGGAGCGCCAGCTTTTCGCCGCCTTCGACCGCGCCGGCATCAAGAAGATCGACCCGACCGGCGAGCTGTTCGACCCGAACTTCCATCAGGTGATGTTCGAGATCGAGAACACCGGCAAGCCCGCGGGCACCGTCGTGCAGGTGCTCCAGCCCGGCTACACCATCCATGGCCGCCTGCTGCGCGAGGCCATGGTCGGCGTCGCCAAGGCCGGCCCTCACGAAATGGGCGGCCAGCACGTCGATACGAAGGCCTGACCGCTCGGCCTGACCGTCAGGCGGCACGTCTTGCGGCGGCGGCGCGGCGGGGGGGGGGGGGGCGGCCGGGGCCCCCCCGCCGTTCCGTTGATCCTAAGCCATCGAAGGGCTTGCGCCGGGCGGCCTGTTCCCCTATTCGCATTGGGGATTATCGCGGCGCACAATGAACCGCCTGCTCCAGGCCGCCGCTCATTCAGGGAACCGGACCCGTGCCCAAGAGCATTCTGACCGTCGACGACTCCAAGACCATCCGCGACATGGTCGGCTTCACGCTGCAGAAGGCCGGCTATGCCGTTACCGAAGCGGCGGACGGCGCCGCCGGTCTGGCACAGGTCAACCGGCAGAAGTTCGACTGCATCATCACCGACCTGAACATGCCGGGCATGGACGGTCTGGCCCTGACCCGCGCGATCCGCGGCAGCGCTTTGAACCGCGCGACCCCCGTCCTGCTGCTGACCACCGAGGCCGACCCCGCCAAGAAGACCGCGGGCCGCGAGGCCGGCGCCACCGGCTGGCTTGTGAAGCCCTTCAACCCGGACAAGCTGGTCGAGACCGTGAAGAAGGTCTGCCCGTAACCGGGAAGGCGCCGAGACGGCGGGCCGGGGGCCTTACCCCGCCCGCTCCCGCGCAAACAGGAACTCCCCCTCCGGATCGTGCGCGGCGAAGCGCCGCTGCGCCGTGGCGCGGTTGGCGACGGCGTAGCAGTAGACGCAGCCGTGGGGGCAGGTGTCGTAATCCCCGATGTCGCGGCTTTCCGCGCAGAGGCAGCCGGGGCGGTTGCCCTTCTCCTTCGCCCCGATGGGCCGTCCGGCGGTGTCGGACAGCCGCTGTGCGTCCACGCAGCGGGCCGGCGCCGTGCCGGGAACGCCGGCCAGATCCGGCTGGGTGCAGAGCGTCAGCGCCATGCCATGCTCCGCGGCGATGCCGGCCAGATCGGCCAGCAGGGCGCGCTTCTCCTCGGGCTCCGGATCGCGCCAGGGCAGGCCGGCGGCGTCCAGGTTGCGCGCCGTCTTGCGGTAGGGCTGGAGGAAGGACACCACCGCCTCGTCGGTCAGGCCGCGCATCCGGCCCGCCAGCCGGGCGAAGGTTTCGCGGTGCCAGGAGGGCGGCGTGGCGTCCGCCGTCACGATGGGGTCGTAGCGCCACACCGCGGCGCGCGGCCCCCAGCGGTCGCGCAGCCGGGCCATATGCCCGACGGCGCGCTCCGCGTCGGGGACGGAGCGTTCCAGCGTGCCCGGCAGGCCGGTGATGCTGTATTGGACCACAAACGGAAAGCCGCGCCCGGACACCTCTTCCAGCGCCGGCAGGAAGGGGCCGGGATTCTTGGTCCAGAAGACGAAGCCGTCCACCTCTTCACGGGTCAGGCCGACGCGGTAGGTCTGGCCGCCGTAGGGGTTGACCATGCGGCAGTATCCCGCCTCCAGCCGGTTCAGGAACCAGCGCCCGTAGAAGGCGGGGATATCCGTCTTGTAGCTGGCGGAAACGATCATCGCCGGACCATGGTGGCTCGGCGGACCGCGATCAAGGCTGGATTCGCAAACGCTTCGGCCTAAAGTGCCGGCACAGGACAAGGGGAGGATGCCGTGACGGGCGGACGGGTTGGTCACAGTGTGGAATGGGACGGGCTGGTGCGGTTCCGGCTGCCGGACGGCTGGCGCGCCGATGTGGAAGAGCATGAGGGCCATTCCGTTGCGGCCTTCCATCCGCCGGCCCCGGCGGGCGGCGTGCTGCGGCTGGTCACCGACCGGGTGGCGCCGAAGGAGGGGCCGGACGGAGTCGTGGCGGTGCTGCGTGAGATGGCGCTGCGATTCGTGCGGCCCGACGACCAGCGGGCGAGCGACCGCACCGTGGAGCCCTGGGGCGACGACGGCGTGCTGGCGCAGGCGGTGATGATGACGGAGGAGGATGGCCGGACCGACGCCCATTACCTGTGGCTGGTCGGGACGGAGCGGGCCGGAAAAGCGGCGGTCGCCATGTTCAGTTACCGCCTGCCCATGGTCATGGACGGGGACGAGTCCTGCGCCGGCACGCTGGCCCTTCTCGATGGGGCCATCCGCGCGGCGGAGATCCTGTAGAGCGTTTCGGGAAGCGTCCTTGCACAAGAAAGCCGCCCTTCCGAGGGCGGCTTTTTCATTTCCGGCGAGCCTTCCCTTCCGGCGTTCCCGCGCCGGTTCAGGCCATCAGCAATGGCCGGCGCCTCCGGACATCAGGGCCTTCAACTGCGCCGCCTTCGGATCGAAGGCCATGGCCGCTTCCTCCGCCGCCATCGCGGCCAGGCTGATGAAGCGCGCCAGATCGTCCAGATCGCACTTCGTCGCGTCGTCCATAAGGCTGTCGAGGCAGGACTTGATGGCCAGAGCCATGTCGCGCCGTTCGTCCATCATCTTGATCCCCCATGGAATACTGCACACGGTCCCGCTTCGGGAAGCCATGCCTGCGAACAAGAGCGGCCCCCTTACCACCGATGGATATATCATATTTCCTTCGCCCCTCCACTATTAGAATCTTGGGACAACAAAGAAGGCAGGCAACCGGCAATTGATTGTTCACGCGAATGCACACCGTTACTTGTTAATGAAAAGTTAACACGGGCGGTTTGTGGAGTTTTGACTTGTGTTAAATTCCTGTAACAGAGCGCGCGCCGCCTGCGGGGTGGGGTAAGGGAATGCTGTTGCGCAGCCTATGCTTTTGATTACCCTGGTATTCACTTGCAGCGCGAAGCCGTATCCGCGACGATATGCCCTGGCGTGCGGGAAGGCTTTTGGCCTTTTGACGGTCCGCCGGATGACCGGGACGTTGCAGGCCGAAACGCACCTGCCTATATCTCCGGCGACAGACGTGATCCCACCCATCCGTTCCACTGACCCTAAGGGGATCGCGGCGGTGCCGGAACATACGGGCCGCCACGCATCTGCCGAACAACAGAGGCTGAACATGAGCAAAGTCATTGGCATCGACCTCGGCACCACGAACTCCTGCGTGGCCGTCATGGAAGGCTCCAGCGCCAAGGTGATCGAAAACGCCGAAGGCACGCGGACCACGCCCTCCATGGTCGCCTTCGCGCAGAACGCGGAGCGTCTGGTCGGCCAGCCGGCCAAGCGTCAGGCGGTGACGAACCCCGAGAACACCCTCTTCGCGATCAAGCGTCTGATCGGCCGCCGCTTCGACGATCCGCTGACCAAGAAGGACCAGGGCCTCGTCCCCTACAAGATCATTCCCGGCGACAACGGCGACGCCTGGGTGGAGGCCGTCGGCAAGAAGTACAGCCCGTCGCAGATCAGCGCCTTCATCCTGCAGAAGATGAAGGAGACGGCGGAGAACTATCTGGGCGAGAAGGTGACCCAGGCGGTCATCACCGTCCCCGCCTACTTCAACGACAGCCAGCGTCAGGCGACCAAGGACGCCGGCAAGATCGCCGGCCTTGAAGTGCTGCGCATCATCAACGAGCCGACGGCGGCCGCGCTCGCCTACGGCATGGAGAAGAAGGGCGCCGGCACCATCGCGGTCTACGACCTGGGCGGCGGCACCTTCGACATTTCCGTGCTGGAGATCGGCGACGGCGTGTTCGAGGTGAAGTCGACCAACGGCGACACCTTCCTGGGCGGTGAGGACTTCGACGCCCGCATCATCGACTACCTCGCCGACGAGTTCCAGAAGGAGCAGGGCATCGACCTGCGCAAGGACCGTCTGGCCCTGCAGCGCCTGAAGGAAGCGGCGGAGAAGGCAAAGATCGAGCTGTCCTCGGCCATGCAGACCGAGGTCAACCTGCCCTTCATCACCGCCGACCAGTCCGGCCCGAAGCACCTGAACGTCAAGCTGACCCGCGCCAAGCTGGAAGCCCTGGTGGACGAGCTGGTCGCCCGCACGATCGAGCCCTGCAAGGCCGCTCTGCGCGACGCCGGCCTGAAGGCCAACGAGATCGACGAAGTGATCCTGGTCGGCGGCATGACCCGCATGCCCAAGGTCATCGAGGCGGTGAAGCAGTTCTTCGGCCGTGAGCCGCACCGCGGCGTGAACCCGGACGAGGTGGTCGCCATCGGCGCCGCCATCCAGGGCGGCGTGCTGAAGGGCGAGGTGAAGGACGTCCTGCTGCTCGACGTGACCCCGCTGTCGCTGGGTATCGAGACGCTGGGCGGCGTGTTCACCCGCCTGATCGACCGCAACACCACCATCCCGACGAAGAAGAGCCAGGTCTTCTCGACCGCCGAGGACAACCAGAACGCGGTGACCATCCGCGTCTTCCAGGGCGAGCGCGAGATGGCCGCGGACAACAAGCTGCTCGGCCAGTTCGACCTCGTCGGCATCCCGCCGGCTCCGCGCGGCGTGCCGCAGGTCGAGGTGACCTTCGACATCGACGCCAACGGCATCGTCAGCGTCACGGCGAAGGACAAGGCCACCGGCAAGGAGCAGCAGATCCGCATCCAGGCGTCGGGCGGCCTGTCGGACGCCGACATCAACAAGATGGTGAAGGACGCCGAGGCCCACGCCGCCGACGACAAGAAGCGGCGCGAGCTGGTGGACGCCCGCAACCACGCCGATGCGCTGATCCACACCACCGAGCGGACGATCAAGGAGAACGGCGACAAGATCCCCGCCGCCGACAAGACCGCCGCGGAGTCCGCCATCGCCGATCTGAAGGCGGTCCTCGACGGGGACGACCTGGAGGCCGTGAAGGCGAAGACCGAAGCGCTGGCCCAGGTGTCGATGAAGCTGGGCGAGGCCATGTACAAGGCCGGCCAGGGTGAGGCCCCCGGTGCCGGTGCCGCCGGTGCGGCGGGTGCCGCCCCGAACGAGCCGGGCGTGGTCGATGCCGACTTCGAGGAAGTCGACGACGACAAGAAGAAGTCGGCGTAACGTTCGGAACCGGAGGCAATTGACGGGCTGCCGCCCGTTGCCTCCGGTGTCACAGCCGGGAGAACCCGGCGCCATGCAGTATCGTCCGGCCCGTCATCCGTCCTGCGGTGGCGGGCCGGAGATATGATTGGTCTATTGTATGTGAAGGCGGTCGGGGCCCATGGCGAAACAGGACTATTACGAGCTGCTCGGGGTGGCGAAGGGCGCCAGCGCGGACGAGATCAAAAAAGCGTACCGCAAGATGGCGATGCAGTATCACCCGGACCGCAACCAGGGTGACAAGGACGCCGAGCACAAGTTCAAGGAAATCAGCGAAGCCTACGAAGTCCTTAAGGACGAACAGAAACGCGCGGCCTATGACCGCTTCGGCCACGGCGCCTTCGAGAACGGGCGCGGCGGCGGCGGCGGTTTCGGCGGCTTCGATTTCGGCGGCGGTGGCGGCTTCGCCGACATCTTCGACGAGATGTTCGGGGAATTCATGGGCGGGCGCCGCGGCGGCGGCGGTGCGGCATCGGGCCGCGGCCAGGACCTGCGCTACAATCTGGAGATCGGGCTGGAGGAAGCCTTCAAGGGCACCACGGCCAACATCCGCGTTCCCTCCACCGTCGCCTGCGACGGCTGCAACGGTTCCGGCGCGGCGGCGGGGACCCAGCCGGTCACCTGCCCGACCTGCCAGGGCCACGGCAAGGTGCGCGCCCAGCAGGGCTTCTTCACCATCGAACGCACCTGCCCGGCCTGCCATGGCCAGGGCCGCGTCATCAAGGACCCCTGCAAGAGCTGCGGCGGCCAGGGGCGCCTGCGCAAGGAGAAGACCCTTCAGGTCAACATCCCCGCGGGTGTGGAGGACGGCACCCGCATCCGTCTGGCCGGCGAGGGCGAGGCGGGCCTGCGCGGGGCGCCTCCGGGCGACCTTTACATCTTCCTCGCCATCGCGCCGCACCCGATCTTCCAGCGCGACGGCGCCAACATCCATTGCCGGGTGCCGATTCCCATGACCACCGCGGCGCTGGGCGGCACGGTGGAGGTGCCGACCATCGAGGGCAGCCGAACCAAGGTGACGGTCCCGCCGGGAACCCAGTCGGGCCATCAGTTCCGCATCAAGGGCAAGGGCATGTCGGTGCTGCGCAGCCAGCAGCGCGGCGACATGTACATCCAGGCCGTCGTCGAGACTCCGGTCAACCTGACCAAGAAGCAGCAGGAACTTCTGCGCGAGTTCGACAATGCCGGCAAGGAAGGGTCCCACCCGCAGTCCGAAGGCTTCTTCGCCAAGGTGAAGGAGCTGTGGGAAGACCTGAAGGACTGATCCGCTTCATCTCCCGCTTCATCTCATGTGACCGCATGAAGAAGGCCCGGCCCGCCGCCGGGCCTTTTTTCATGCCTCCGCCTGCATTTGCCCGGTTGGTATGACCACTTCGGCGTTGACAGCGGCGGGTTGCGGGAAGAATGTCCTTGAAATTCTCATGGAAATGCGCGGCCGGGCACAGACTGCGCCACATACGCACGTATCCGTGGAATTCGCAGCGAATGACGTTGCCGATGGGGGACATCGCGTGTATCAACAAGCGCTTAATCTCCTAAGACGGTTCGCGGAGAGGGCATTCCAGGCGGTGAGCGGCGATTTCTCCTTCGAGCAATTGCGCGACCTGATGCATCCGGGTGGACACACCCCGATCATCCAGCGTCGCCGGGCCGTGCTGATTCATTCCCGCGTCCGGATGGTCGCGGCGGCTTTCGCCGTGCTGACGCCGTTGTGGATCGTCATCGACGTCGTGATCTTCCCCTGGCCCCTGTGGGGCTATCTGGCCGGGCTGCGCCTGGTCTCCAGCTTCGCCTTCGGCGCGCTGGCCCTGGGCTACCGGGTCTGCGACGACATGGGCAGCGCGTGGCGGGGGCTGGCCTTGCTGCTGGCGGTGCCGACGATCTTCTTCGTCGCTTCCCACCCCATGCTGAACGAGGACATGATCGCGGGAAGCGCGCTCGCGGTGGCCGCCGGATACGCCTTCCTGCCCTTCGTGATGGTGGCGGGGCTCAGCGTCTTCCCGCTGACCGCGCTGGAAGGGCTGGCCTTCGCGACGCCGATGCTGCTGGCCCATATGCTGGCGGGCGTCTACGGCTCCCTGGTTTTCCCCTTTCCCTCCTATCTGGGGGCCTTGTGGCTGCTGGTGCTCATCATGGTGGTGGCGACACTGGCGGCGATGAGCCAGTTGCACTTCATGACGGCCCTGGTCGATCAGGCGTCGCACGACGGGCTGACAGGCGCCTTCTCCCGCCGAATCGGGGAAGAGCTTTTGCGGCTTCAGTTCGCGCACGCCCAGCGGTCGGAGCATCCGCTGGCCGTGATCTTCGTCGACCTGGACAATTTCAAGTCCATCAACGACCGGTTCGGGCACGACCAGGGTGACAAGCAACTCGGGCGGGCGGCGGAGGCCATCCGTGCCATGCTCCGCCAGTCCGACGTGCTGGTGCGCTGGGGCGGGGAGGAGTTCGTGGTCATCATGCCCAACACCCCCCGCGAGGGCGCCCTGATCGCCGTGGAGCGGTTGCGTGAACGGGGGTTGGGCAAGCGCCCGGACGGGCTTCTCCAGACCGCCAGCATCGGCTTGGCCGAATACATCCACGACCGTCCGGTGGATTGGGAAAGGCTGGTGGATCTGGCCGACCAGCGCATGTACGCCGCCAAGCAGGCCGGCAAGAACCGCATCGTCGCCGAAGACCGGGTTCTCGAACCGGCCTGACCGGTCTCTTCAGTTCTTCAGTCGTTGCGCAGCAGCGGGGCGGAGGGCTGTCCCAGCGCCCGCCACGTCCCGAGAAAACCGAAGGCCAGCGTGATGGCGGTGCTGATCAGGGCGGTGGTCAGCACGGCGGACGGCAGGAAGGTCCATTCCCAGCGCATCAGGAAGGTCATCACCGCCCAGGCCGTGATGGTGCCGATGACCCCGGCGATGGCGGCGGTCAGCAGGCCCAGCAGCCCGTATTCCAGCAGGAACGCCTTCAGCACGTCGGCCCGCGTGGCGCCCAGCACCTTCAGAACCACCGCGTCATAGACCCGGCGGCGGTGCCCGGCGGCTACCGCCCCGGCCAGCACCAGCGTGCCGGCGGCCAGCGTGATGCCCGCGGTGATGCGCACCGCCGTGCCGATGTGGCCCAGCATGGAGCCCACCGTGTCCAGCGCGTCCTTCACCCGCACCACCGTCACGTTGGGGAATCGCTGCAACACGGCGCGCTGCACCTCCGGTTCCGCCGCCGGGGTGCTGCGGATGGTGGCGATCCAGGTCTGCGGCGCCCGCTCCAGCGTGCCGGGCGCGAAGACCAGGGCGAAGTTGATGGCGAGCGTCGAGAAGTCGGCGGCGCGCACGTTGGCGACCTTCGCTTCGATGGTGCGGCCCAGGACGTTGATCCCCATCACCGCGCCGGGACCGATGCCGAAGGCGCTCGCCACATTCTGGTGGATGGAGATCAGCGGTGGGCCGCGATAGTCCTCCGGCCACCAGGAGCCGCCGACGATCTCCGAATGCTCGGGCAGCCTGGCGGAATAGGTGATGCCGCGGTCGCCGGACAGCACCCAGGACTGTTCGGGGTTGATCAGCGCCTTTTCCGCCGGCTGGCCGTTCACCGTCTCGATCCGTCCGCGCAAGGACGGCACCGCCTCGAATTCGCCGGTGCCGGGCAGGGCGGTGACCATGCTCTTCAGCGGCTCGAACTGGTCGGGCTGGATGTCCACGAAGAAGAAGCTGGGCGCGTCCTTCGGGATCGTCTCGTTGACGCGGCGGGAGAAGTTGCCCTCGATCAGCGCGATGGCGACCAGCACCGTCAGGCCGAGGCCGAGCGACAGCACGACGGCGCCGGTCGGGTTGCCGGGCCGGTGCAGGTTGGCGAGCGCCAGCCGCAGCCCCGGACGGCGCGGGCGCCCCGCCGCCGCGGCCCCGCGCACCACCAGCCAAGCCGCCACGCGGAAGGCGATGAAGGTGGCGATGGAGCCGCCGACGAACCAGGCGGCGAACATTTTGTTGTGGGCGGTGGCGACGGCCAGCCCGGCCAGCGCCGCGACGGTCAGCGCCATGGCCGCCAGATAGACCGCCCGCGGGCGTCCCCCGGCGGGCGCCACCACATCGCGGAACTGCGCCGCCGCCGGCACCTCCCGCGCGCGGCCCAGCGGCCACAGCGAGAAGGTCAGGGCCGTCAGCAGGCCGTAGAGCGCGGCCAGAGCCAGGGCGCTGGGATAGACCCCGATCCGGGTGGGAACCGGCATCACCGAGTCGAGCAGCCGCCCCAGCCCCAGCGGCGCCACCGCGCCCAGCAGCAGCCCGAACAGAATGCCCAGCCCGGCCAGAGCCAGGATTTGCAGCAGATAGACCTGGAAGACCAGTTCCCCCGGCGCGCCCAGGCACTTCAGCGTCGCGATGGTGCGGGCGCGCGAATCCAGGTGGCTGCGCACCGCGTTGCCCACCCCGACCCCGCCGACCAGCAGGGCGGTCAGCCCGACCAGCGTCAGGAACAGGGTCATGCGGTCGATGAAGCGCTCGATCTGGGGGGAGGCGTTGGTGAAATCGCGGACCCGCCAGCCGGCGTCGGGGAAGCGCTCCCGCAGCGCCTCTTGCCACGCCGCCACGTCGGTGCCCTGCGGCAGGGCCAGCTTGGCGCTCCAATAGACGATGCTGCCGGGCTGGAGCAGGCCGGTGCCTTCCAGAGACGGCAGGCCGATCATCACACGCGGACCCAGCGAGAAGGCGCCGTTGGAGGCCCGGTCCGGTTCCCGCGTCAGGACGCCGCGGACGGTGAATTCGCCCTCGCCCAGCCGCAGCGTATCGCCGGTCTTCAGCCCCAGCCGGTCGAGCAGCCCGGCCTCGACCAGCGCGCCCCAGCGCCCGTCGCGGTTGCCAAGCGCGGCTTGCAGGTCGCCTTCCGGCGTCAGGGCCACCGTGCCGTAGAGCGGGTAAAGCCCGTCCACCGCCTTCAACTCCACCAGCGTGGACCGCGAGTCGTCGGCGGAGCGGGCCATGGCGCGCATTTCCACCGATTGCGACAGGCGTCCGGCCTGCTCCAGATAGGCGCGCTGCGCGTCGGTGGGGGGCGTGTAGATTTGTCGCAGCGCAATATCGCCGCCCAGGATGGCCCGCCCGTCCGCCTGCAAGCCCGCCAACACGCCGCCGGACACGGAATTGACCGCCGCGATGGCCGCCACGCCCAGCGTCAGGCAGGCCAGGAAGATGCGGAAGCCCTTCAGCCCCCCGCGCAGCTCGCGGCGGGCCAATCGGAAGGCGAGGGCGAGGTTGGACATCTCAATCCCCCGCCACGCGAACGCGCTCGGCGCGGACGGCCAGCCCGTCGTCCACGATGCGCCCGTCGGTCAGGCGCACGGTCCGGTCGCAGCGTTCGGCCAGGGACGGGTCGTGGGTGATCAGCACCAGCGTCGTGCCGCGCCGCTCGGCGAGGTCGAACAGCAGTTCTACGATGGTGGCGCCGGTGCCGATGTCCAGGTTGCCGGTCGGCTCGTCGGCCAGAAGCAGCGAGGGCTCCGCGACGAACGCGCGCGCCAGCGCCACGCGCTGCTGCTCGCCGCCGGAAAGCTGGCCCGGATAATGGGTCAGCCGGTGACCCAGCCCGACCGCCTCCAGCCCGTCCCGCGCGCGGTCGAAGGCATCGGCGGCCCCGGCGAATTCCAGGGGGATGGCGACGTTCTCCAGCGCCGTCATGGTCGGCACGAGGTGGAAAGCCTGGAAGACGATCCCCACATGGTCGCGGCGGAAGCGCGCAAGCCCGTCTTCGTCCAGCCGTCCCAGTTCCTGTCCGGCGACGCGCACGGTCCCGCCTGTGGGGCGCTCCAGCCCGGCCATGACCATCATCATGGTCGATTTGCCGGAGCCCGAAGGGCCGACCACGCCGACCCGTTCGCCGGGCTGGATGCGGAGACTCAAGCCTCTCAAGATGTTGACGGGTCCGGCCGCGCTGTCCAATCTCAGATGCACGTCGTCGAGATCGACGATGGCAGAGGCAACGGAATCGGGTCGGGACATTGGCATGCGTCTCACGAACGGGCGGGAAAACCTCTCGCCATATGGCATGGTGCGCCGCCATTTCAACGTGGCCCTTGTCAGGGCGGGGCTGGCCGCTCTCGTCGCCGTTGCGGGCGTGGGCATGACGTCGCCTGCTCTTGCACAGAATGGCGCGGAGAAGGGGCGGTTGACGCTGCTCGCGCTCGGCGACAGCCTGACCGCCGGCTACGGCCTTCCCGAAGCGCAATCCTTCACCGCTCAGCTGCAGATGGCGCTGCGGGCGAAGGGGTATGACGTGACCGTGCTCAACGCCGGCGTGTCGGGCGACACCACGGCGGGCGGGCTGTCGCGGCTCGACTGGGCGCTGGCCGACAAGCCGGACGCCGTGCTGGTGGAACTGGGGGCGAACGACATGCTGCGCGGGCTCGATCCCGCCGCGGCGCGGGCCAACCTGGACGCCATCCTGAAACGGCTGACCGACGAGAAGCTGCCCGTACTCCTTGCCGGGATGTACGCGTCACCCAGCCTGGGGCGCGCGTACGGCGAACGCTTCAACGCCATCTACCCGGATCTGGCGAAGACGTACAACGTACAGCTCTATCCGTTCTTTCTGGACGGTGTGACGGCGGATGCGGCGCTGAACCAGCCGGACGGCATCCATCCCAACGCGGCCGGCGTGAAGGTGATCGTCGAGCGCATCGCGCCCCACGTCGCCCGCCTTCTGGACGGCATCGCCAAAAGCGGAGGCTGACACCCATGGCAACCCTGGCCGGCGACACCGCCACCACCGAAACTTTTTTCAGGGCCGCCTCGGCCACCGGCACCGAATGGGGCGCCGTCGTGAAGTCCTGCCTGGACGAACTCGGGACCGTGGAGGGCTGCAACCTCGGCTTCCTCTACATCACCGACGCGCTGGCGGAGCACGCGACCAGCATGGTCACGCTGCTGCGCGGCGTCACCGGCATCCGCGACTGGGTGGGCACGGTCGGCATCGGCGTCTGCGCCAACGACGAGGAGATCTTCGACAAGCCGGGCATCGCCGTGATGGTGGCGCGCCTGCCGCCGGAGGGTTTCCGCCTGTTCCCGGTCGTGTCGGGCGACATGGAGCCGCTCCGCCGCATGGCCGGCGGCTGGCTGGACAGGAACGGCGCGATGCTGGCGCTTGCCCACGCCGACCCGCGCCATCAGGATTTGGCGGGGCTGGTCGTTTCGCTTGCGGAATCGACGGGGGCTTTCCTGGTCGGCGGCCTGTCGGCGTCGCGGTCGGAGTTCCCGCAATTCACCATCCCCGGCAACACCGCCACCATGGCGGGCGGGCCAGTGGCGGACGGCGGCGTGTCCGGCGTGCTGTTCGCCCCGCAGGTGCCGGTCGCCACCGGTCTCAGCCAGGGCTGCACCCCCATCGGCCCGGTGCGCACCATCACCGCGGCGGAGGACAACATCGTCCTGGAGATCGACGGGCGCCCCGCGCTGGACGTCTTCAAGGAGGACATCGGCGAGCTGCTGGCCCGCGACCTGAAGCGGGTGTCCGGCTACATCTTCGCCGGTCTGCCCATCGCCGGGTCCGACACGGCGGATTATCTGGTCCGCGACCTGATCGCCATCGACCCGCGCGCCGGCTGGATCGCCGTTGCCCATCATGTGCAGAGCGGCCAGCCCATCCTGTTCACCCGCCGCGACCAGCAGAGCGCCGAAGCCGACATGCGGCGGATGCTGGCGAATCTGAAGAAGCGCGTGAAGACCATCCCGAAGGGCGCCATCTACGTCAGTTGCATCGCCCGCGGCCCAAGCCTGTTCGGCGAGGGCAGCCAGGAACTGGCGCTGATCCGCGAAACCTTCGGCGACATCCCGCTGGCCGGCTTCTTTGCCAGCGGCGAAATTTCCAACGCACGCCTGTACGGATACACGGGCGTTCTCACCCTGTTTCTTTGAGGATCATATCCAATGCAATACCGTCCGCTCGGCCGCACCGGCCTGTCCGTCAGCGCCATCGGCCTGGGCACCATGACCTGGGGCCGCCAGAACACCGAGGCCGAAGGCCACGCCCAGATGGATTACGCGCTCGGCGAGGGCGTGAATTTCTGGGACACCGCGGAGATGTACGCCATCCCCCCGACCGCCGACACGTACGGACGTACGGAGGAGGTGATCGGCAACTGGTTCAAGGCGACCGGCAAGCGCGAAAAGGTGATCCTGGCGAGCAAGGTCATCGGCGCCGCCGACGGCGGCTTCGCCTGGGTCCGCGGCGGTCAGGCGAAGCTGGACCGTGCCAACATCTTCGCGGCGGTCGAGGCCAGCCTGCGCCGCCTCCAGACCGACTACATCGACCTGTACCAGCTTCACTGGCCCGACCGTTCCACCAACCGCTTCGGCCCGCGCAACTACGTTCACCGGCCCGAGAAGGACGGCACCCCGATCGAGGAGACGCTGGCCGCGCTGGACGAACTGGTGAAGTCCGGCAAGGTCCGTTACATCGGCGTGTCCAACGAGTCGCCCTGGGGCGTGATGCAGTTCCTGAAGCTGGCGGAGCAGAAGGGCCTGCCGCGCATCGCCTCGATCCAGAACGCCTACAACCTGCTGAACCGCACCTTCGAGCAGGGGCTGGCCGAGGTGTCGGTCCGCGAGGATGTGGGGTTGCTGGCTTACTCGCCGCTGGGCGCCGGCACGCTGTCGGGCAAGTATCTGGACGGCGCCGTGCCCGCCGGCACCCGCCGCGCACTGGATCACCGCAAGTCGCGCTACGCCACCGTCAACGCCGACGCGGCGACGAAGGAGTATCTGGAGGTCGCCCGGCGCCACGGCCTGTCGCCGACGCAGATGGCCATCGCCTTCACCCTGCAACAGCCCTTCGTGACGTCCTCGCTGATCGGGGCGACCAACATGGAGGACCTGAAGTCCAACATTGCGGCGGTGAACGTCACGCTGTCGGACGAGGTGTGGGACGACCTTGAGGCCGTGAACGCCCGCTACCCCGATCCCTGCCCGTAACCGTAACCGGTTCGTGAACCCATGATTCGTCTCTTCGTCGCTCTCGATTTTCCGGAGGATGTGCGCCAGCGTCTGGCGGGGCTGGGCGGCGGCGTGCCCGGCGCCCGCTGGACCGACGCGGACAACCTGCACCTGACGCTCCGCTTCATCGGGGAGGTGCCGGAGGATCAGGCGGCGGAGATCGACGAGGCGCTGGCGCAGATCACGGCCCCGGCCTTCGATCTGGTTCTGGATGGCGTGGGCGTGTTCGGCAACGGCCGGAACGCCCGCGTCCTCTGGGCCGGGGTGGAGCGCAGCGAGGCCCTGTCGCACCTCCAGTCCAAGGTCGAATCGGCGCTGGTCCGCTGCGGCCTGCCGGCGGAGGAGCGCAAATTCTCCCCCCACGTCACGCTCGCCCGGCTGAAGGACGCACCGAAGGACCGGATCGGGCGTTTCGTCGAGGAACGCGGGCTGTTCCGCGCCGGCCCGATCCGCGTGGACCACTTCACGCTCTACCGCAGCCACCTGGGGAAGGGGGCCGCGGTGTATGAGGCGCTGTCGGAGTACGGGTTGGAGCGATGAGCAGCCGGTTCCTTACAGCGGCACGCCCTTGATCATCCGCGGCAGGTCGCCGACCACGCCCATCGCGTGCCGCATGAAGAAGCGCTTCAGCGGAGGCAGGCGGTTGACGACGGCCATGCCGACGTCGCGGGCCAGCTTGAGCGGCGGGATGTTGTTGGAGAACAGGTGCACCAGACCGTCGCACACCGCGGCCAGCAGCACCGTGTCGAAGCGGCGCCAGCGCTGGAAGCGGGCCAGCACCTCCGGCGAGCCGACGTCCAGGCCCAGGCGGTGGGCGTCCACGATCACCTCCGCCAGCGCCGCTACATCGCGCAGGCCCAGGTTCAGCCCCTGGCCGGCGATGGGGTGGATGGCGTGGGCCGCTTCGCCGATCAGGGCCAGCCGCTCCGCGATGAAGCGTTCGGCCAGCAGGACCGACAGCGGCCAGGCGTCGCGCCGGGTCAGCAGCTCTATGTCGCCCAGATAGCCGCCGGACCGGCGGGTCAGCTCGTCGATGAACTGGTCCTCCGGCAGCTTCAGATACATGTCCACCAGCGACCGCTTCTCGCTCCACACGATGGAGGAGCGGTTCTCCGTCATCGGCAGCACGGCGAAGGGGCCGTTGGGCAGGAAATGCTCCACCGCCACGCCGTTGTGCGGCTCCGAATGGCGGATCGTGCAGATGATGGCGGTCTGGTCATAGGCCCAGGTGCGCAGCTTGATGCCGGCGCTCTCCCGCGCCAGAGAGCGGCGCCCGTCGGCCCCGACGACCAGCCGCGCCTTCACCACCCGCCCGTCGGCCAGCGTCACCGTGGCGCCGCGGCGGTTGCGCTCGATCGACACCGCCTGGGCGGGAGCCAGATGGTGCAGGCCCGGCAGTTCCGCCGCGCGGGCGAACAGGGCGCGGCGCATGTCCTTGTTGTCGAGAATCCAGCCGAAGGGCTGGTTCTTGCCGTCCCAGGTCAAGTCCTTGTGATCGTAATGGACGAACAGGGGCGAGAACTGGTCGGCCACCCGGATGTCCAGGATCGGGCCGGCGTCGGGCTCCATGTGCTTCCAGACGCCCGCCCCTTCCAGCACCTTCATCGAGGCGTAGGCGACCGCCGTGGTGCGGATGTCGAAACCGTCCTCCCCTTGCCGGTCCGGGCTGTCGCGGTCGATGCAGACCACCGGCACGCCCGCGGTGGCC
The DNA here is from genome assembly GCA_023411035.1 of Pseudomonadota bacterium. Lineage (GTDB taxonomy): Bacteria > Pseudomonadota > Alphaproteobacteria > Azospirillales > Azospirillaceae > Azospirillum. Next base: position 7,955 of record JAEYPE010000152.1, on the reverse strand, counting down.
AGCGCCGCCGCCATGCTGAGCCCGGCCAGTCCGCCGCCCAGCACGACGACGTCGGTCGTGATCTCATGCGCTGCGGTGGTGCCCGATTCGGTCATGATGGCGCTGCCCTTCGATCAGTGTACGCGGGTACGAACAATCGTTCCGCTTTGCGCGGATGTCCAGTGGCGCGGCGTCGCGGCCCACGAATTGCGCAATTAATAGGCATGGCCTGCCCAATCGGACGGCGAAACAGTCGGGGTTCACGGAAAAGGACCCGTTCCTGCAACCGGCACGATTCTTGAAGACATTGATTTTTACGGTCGAGGCGGACAGGCTCGAGTCACCTTCGGAAAACCCGCCGGCAATGCGGGATCGGTCGATGGGAGGCCGGGCGACCGCAAGTGTCCGCACACACGCTTACAAGGGGAAGCCACATGAAACTGGTTATGGCCATCATCAAGCCGTTCAAGCTCGACGAAGTGCGCGAGGCGCTGACGTCGCTCGGGATCCAGGGCCTGACGGTGAGCGAGGTGAAGGGCTTCGGACGCCAGAAGGGTCAGACCGAGATCTACCGCGGTGCCGAATATTCCGTGAGCTTCCTGCCCAAGGTGAAGGTCGAGGTCGCCGTGTCCGACGACCAGTACGAGCAGGTGGTCGAGGCGATCCAGAAGGCCGCGAACACCGGCCGCATCGGCGACGGCAAGATCTTCGTGCTGGACATCGCCCAGGCCGTGCGCATCCGCACCGGCGAGACCAACACCGAAGCCCTCTGAAGCGGACCGGACGAAGCGGACAGGAGGACTGGGCTGGGCGGACAGGGCGGGGCGTCACGGCCCTGCCGCTCCCGCACGGGGCAAGGCCCTTCCGCTTTTTCTTGCCGTGGGGCGCCGATGATCTGCCCGGTGACTTGAAGCCGGGGACGCCAGTCTTTCCACCGCGGTGCAAGGCCGCCGGAACGGGCGGTGTTTGCTTTCCCTTGACCGGGCATCGTCCGGTTTTGTGCCCTTGTGCCGGGACTCCACCGCCGGTAGGATCGTTTCCGTTTCGTATCGGGCATGAGCCCCCTGGCGGGCCGCGCCCCCTGGGCCGGCCCGGCCTTTTCGGGCCGTCCTCATGGAAAGGATCTTCGGCGGCATGTCCTCACCGGACCTCGGCACCTTCGCTCTCGTCAACGACCGGCTCGACCGGCTGTCCGACTATCCCTTCACCCGGCTGGCGGCCCTGCTGTCCGGGGTGACGCCGCGCAGCAACGCCGAGCCGATCATGATGTCGGTGGGCGAGCCGCAGCACCAGCCGCCGGCCATCATCGACGAGACGCTGCGCGCCAACGCGCATCTGTGGGGCAAATACCCGCCGGTCGGCGGCACGCCGGAGTTCCGCGAGGCGGTGGGCGGCTGGCTGACCCGCCGCTACGCCCTGCCGGACGGGCTGTTCGACGCGGAAAAGTCCGTCCTGCCGGTGTCCGGCACGCGCGAGGCGCTGTTCCTGCTGGCCCTGCTGGCCGTGCCGCAGTCCAAGGCGGGCCGGCAGCCGGCGGTGCTGATGCCCAACCCCTTCTACGCGCCCTATGAGGGGGCGGCCCTGCTGGCCGGGGCGGAGCCGGTGTTCCTGCCCTCCACGCGCGAAACCGGATTCCTGCCCGACCTCGATTCTCTGACGCCGGATCTGCTGGAGCGCACGGCGCTGTTCTACCTCTGCACCCCGGCCAACCCGCAGGGTGCGGCGGCGGACGCCGCCTATCTGGAGCGGGCGATCGGGCTGGCGCGCCGCTACGGCTTCATCCTGGCGGTGGACGAGTGCTACGCCGAGATCTACCTGGACAAGCCGCCGGTCGGCGCGCTCCAGGTCGCGTCGGGGCTGGACCATCGCGGGAAGCCCTGGGCGAACATCCTGGTCTTCCATTCCCTGTCCAAGCGGTCGAGCGCCGCCGGGCTGCGGTCCGGCTTCGTGGCCGGCGATCCGGAGCTGATGGCGCGCTTCACCCGCCTGCGCAGCTACTCCAACGCCGGGATGCCGCTGCCGGTGCTGGCCGCCAGCGCCGCCCTGTGGCGGGACGAGGCGCATGTGGAGGAGAACCGCGCGCTCTACCGCGCCAAGTTCGACGCGGCGGAGGCTTCGCTGAAGGGGCGCTACGGCTATTACCGTCCGGACGGCGGCTTCTTCCTGTGGCTGGACGTCGGCGACGGGGAGGAGGCGACGCGCCGCCTGTGGGCGGAAGGCGGCATCCGCGTGCTGCCCGGCGCCTATCTGACCCGCTGCGAACCCGGCGAGGCGAACCCCGGCGCGCCCTTCATCCGCGTCGCGCTGGTGAACGACGCCGAGACGGTCGCCCACGCCTGCGCCACCATCGCCCGCATTCTGGGATAAGGGCCGGGGGAGCGCACCCGCCCGGTTTCGACTCCAGTCCCCCCGGCCTTCCTTCCGAGGACGGGCCGGCACAGCATGTTCCGAGGACCTTCTGCCCATGGCACGACCCGCAAGCCCCCGCAGCGGAAGCGGCAAAAGCGCTGGAGGACGGCCCGAAAAGCCGCCCTTCTTCTCGCCCGCCACGCGCGCCTTCGTGGTCGCGCGGGCGCGCGAACTGGCGGGCTTCGCGCTGGGCGTGGCCGGGCTGATCCTGATGGTCATACTGGGCAGCTACAGCCCGTCCGACCCCTCGTGGAACGCGGTGCCGGCGGCGGACGCTCCCACGCACAACCTGTTCGGCCGGTTCGGCGCCTATCTGGCGGACATCCTGATCCAGTCGCTGGGCTGGGCGGCCTATCTGCTGGCCCTGGTTCCGATGATGTGGGGCTGGCGGCTCAGCCTGCAGAAGAGCGTCCGCCACCCGCTGTTCCGCAGCGTGCTGGCGGTGTGGGGCGTGCTGCTGGTCGCCATGTTCCTGGCGGGGATGAGCACGGGCGGCGAGGACCCGCTGAACGGCCATCCCGGCGGCAGCTTCGGCATCGTGCTGCTGGACGGGGTCAGCAAGCTGCTGTTCGGCGGGGCCGGACATCCGGCGGTCGGCACCGTGGCGGGCATCGCCGGCGGGCTGATCCTGTTCGTCGCCATGGGCCTGTCGGTCCGCGAATGGGCGGCCAGCCTGCGCGAAACCGGCGCCGCCATCGCCCGCATCGGGCGGGGGGTCCGCACCGGTGTGTCGCTGGTGCGCGACAAGGGGGCGGAGGCCGCGCGCAACGCCGCCCGCCAGACCGGCGGCCTGCTGCGCCGGGAACCCAGCCTCGCCGTGGCGGGCAAGGGCGCCGCCCCGACGCTGGACGACGCTCCGGAAGAGGAGAGCGATGCCGGCGCCCTGCGCGCCACGCCGCGCGCCCGCCTGTCCGACTCCATCAGCGTGGAGCCGCGGGTGGAGGCCAAGGCCCGCGCCGTTCCCGTGGTGACCGCTCCCGCCGGGGGCAAGGCCAAGCCCGCCGACCAGGAACGCAAGCCCCGGCAGGCCGCCCTGGATCTGGAGGAGGCGGACGGCTATGAACTGCCGCCGCTCGACCTGCTCCAGATCGTTCCGACCAGCGGGCGCGGCGAGAAGGTGGACGAGGCGGCGCTGCGCGAGAACGCGGCGAAGCTGGAAGGCGTTCTGTCCGACTTCGGCGTGCGCGGCGAGGTGCAGAAGGTCCACCCCGGTCCGGTGGTCACTCTGTACGAGCTGGAGCCGGCCCCCGGCACCAAGTCGTCCCGCGTCATCGGTCTGGCCGACGACATCGCCCGCTCGATGAGCGCGGTGTCCGTCCGCGTCGCCGTGGTGCCGGGCCGCAACGTCATCGGCATCGAGCTTCCCAACGCCAAGCGCGAGACGGTGCTGCTGCGCGAGTTGCTGGCCGGCGACGTCTTCGACAAGACGGCGGGCAAGCTGCTGCTGGCGCTGGGCAAGGACATCGGCGGCCAGTCGGTGGTGGCGGACCTCGCCCGCTTCCCGCATCTGCTGGTGGCGGGCACCACCGGTTCGGGCAAGTCGGTGGCAATCAACACGATGATCCTGTCGCTGCTCTACCGCCTGCCGCCCGACCGCTGCCGCTTCATCATGATCGACCCCAAGATGCTGGAGCTGTCGGTCTACGAGGGCATTCCCCATCTGCTGACGCCGGTCGTCACCGATCCGAAGAAGGCGGTGGTCGCGCTGAAATGGACGGTGCGGGAGATGGAGGACCGCTACCGCAACATGTCCAAGCTGGGCGTGCGCAACATCGAGGGCTACAACGCCCGATTGCGCGAGGCCCGCGCCGGCGGCGAGCTTCTGACCCGCCGCGTCCAGACCGGCTTCGACCCCGACACCGGCAAGCCCATCTTCGAGGAGCAGCCGCTCGACCTGAAGGAACTGCCCTACATCGTGGTCATCGTGGACGAGATGGCCGACCTGATGCTGGTGGCGGGCAAGGACATCGAGGCGGCGATCCAGCGCCTGGCCCAGATGGCCCGCGCCGCCGGCATCCACCTGATCATGGCGACGCAGCGCCCGTCGGTGGACGTCATCACCGGCACCATCAAGGCCAACTTCCCGACCCGCATCAGCTTCCAGGTCACCTCCAAGATCGACAGCCGCACCATTCTGGGCGAGCAGGGGGCGGAGCAGCTTCTCGGCCAAGGCGACATGCTCTACATGGCCGGCGGCGGCCGCATCACCCGTGTCCACGGCCCCTTCGTCGCCGACGGCGAGGTGGAGCAGGTGGTGAAGTTCCTGAAGACGCAGGGCGAACCGAGCTACGTCGACGCCATCACGGAAGAGGACGACGAGGATGGCGGTTCCTTCGACGACGGGTCGGGCGGGGCCGGCGGCGGGTCGGGCGACGACCTTTACGACAAGGCGGTCGCCGTGGTCTGCCGCGAGCGCAAGGCGTCTACCAGCTTCATCCAGCGCCAGCTCCGCATCGGCTACAACTCCGCCGCCCGGCTGATCGAGCGGATGGAGACCGAAGGCGTGGTCAGCAAGCCCAACCACGCCGGCAAGCGCGAGGTCCTGGCCCGCAACATCGAGGAATGAACGGGGGACGGGGCTTGATTGCCCTTGGAACCTCCGCCGCCGCGCCCCATTTCCGCCCCGAACGACCGGTAAAAGCAGGCATCATGAAAACCATGTTCCGCCGCATCCTGGCTGCCGCCGCCGTCACCCTGTCCGTTTCCGCCGCCGCGGTGGGGACCGCCCCCGCGCCGGCTCTGGCCGCTCCACGCGCCGCCGCCCTGACCGCTCAGGACAAGGCGCTGGTGGCGCAGGCGGAAAGCTATCTGAACGGCATCGGCACGATGCAATCGAAGTTCGTGCAGGTTTCCCCGAACGGGCACCAGACCTCCGGCACCTTCTACCTGTCGCGTCCGGGCCGGATGCGGCTGGAATACGACCCGCCGGTGAAGGACTTCGTCGTCGCCGACGGCACCTTCATCTTCTATTGGGATGGGGACATGCGGCAGCAGTCCAGCGCCCCCATCGGCAGCACGCTGGCCGACTTCATCCTGCGCAAGACCGTCCGTCTGTCCGGAGACGTGACGGTGACCGGCGTCTATCAGGCGCCCGGTCTGGTGGAGATCAGCCTGACCGAGACCAAGGACCCCGGCAAGGGCACGCTGACGCTGGTGTTCGAGGACCGTCCCTTCAAACTCCGCAAATGGCGGGTGCTGGACGCCCAGGGGCTGACGACCGAGGTGGCGCTGCTGAACCCGCGCGAGGGCGTGCAGTTCGAATCCAAGCTGTTCTACTTCGTCGAACCGAGCCGGAACGAATTCGGCCGCAACAACTGACCGGCAGATATTCCGCGCGAGCCCCGTCGCCGAGGCAACCCGCCGCCGCAACGAAGTCACCCGCTCCCTGTTGTGCCGCCATGTGCCATGCGCAGCCCCCCGTGCCCGGTACGGTGGAATGGGCACGGCGGAATGGCCAAAGGGGAGACGGGATATGACAACGGAGACGGCGTTCGAGGCCCGGCGGGTTCAGGGCATGAACGATCTGCTGGCACGCAACTGGTGGGCGCTGGCGCTGCGCGGGGCCGCGGCGGTCCTGCTCGGCGTTCTGGCCTTTCTCCTGCCGGGGGCGACGGTCGCCACCCTGATGATTTTTCTCGCGGCCTATCTTCTGACGGACGGCCTGTTCGCCGTCATCAGCGGCATCCGCGCCGCCCGGGCGCATGAACGCAGCCTGCCCGTCATCCTGGACGGCGTGGTCAGTCTGGTGGCGGGTGTCCTGATCCTTCTGTGGCCGGTGGCGAGCCTGTTCGCCCTGGTCTTCGTGACCGCCGCCTGGTCGATAATCGCCGGCTTCGCCAAGATCATGATCGCGTGGCGCCTGGACCGCGCCCACGGCAAATGGGCCTGGGGCGTGGCCGGCGCCCTGTCGGTGCTGTTCGGCATGGGCATGTGGGTACTGCCGTCGCTGGGCCTGCTGGTCCTGGCGCTGGGGGTGGCCAGCTATCTGATCGTCTATGGCGTGCTGGCCATCGTCACGGCCTTCCGCCTGCGCCGCTGCCACCATGACCGGGAACACCATTCCGACCATGGCAGCGCCGTGGCTGCGGAGTGACGACGATTCACCGTCCGGGGGCGATCCGGCGGTAGCTGAGCGCCTCCGCGACGTGCAGGCGGCGCACGCCGCCCCCGCCGTCCAGATCGGCCAGCGTGCGGGCGACGCGCATGACGCGGTGATAGCCGCGGGCCGACAGCTTCAGCCGCTCCGCCGCGTCGGTCAGCAGGGCGCGGCCCGGCTGGTCGGGGGCGGCGGCCTTTTCCAGCAGTTCCCCATCGGCCTCCGCGTTGGTGCGCACCGCGCGGCCTTCGGGAAAGGGGCCGAATCCGGCGTAGCGCTCCGCCTGGACGGCGCGCGCCACCGCCACGCGGGCGGCCACGTCGGCGCTGCCCTCCGCGGGCGGCGGCAGGCTGAGGTCGGCGGGGCTGACGGCGGGCACGTCGATATGCAGGTCTATACGGTCGAACAAGGGGCCGCTGATTTTGGACTGGTAGTCCGCGGCGCATTTCGGCGCGCGGGCGCAGGCCAGCGATGGGTCGTCCAGATGGCCGCAGCGGCAGGGGTTCATGGCCGCGATCAACTGCACCCGCGCGGGGTAGGTGACATGGTGGTTCGCCCGGCTGACCACAGCCTTTCCGGTTTCCAGCGGCTGGCGCAGCGCCTCCAGCGTGGCGCGCGGGAACTCAGGGAGTTCGTCCAAAAACAGCACGCCCTTATGGGCGAGCGAGATTTCCCCCGGCCGGGCGCGCGACCCGCCGCCGACCAGGGCGGGCAGACTGGCCGACTGGTGCGGAGACCGGTAGGGCCGCTGGCGCAGCAGCTTTCCGTCGTCCAGCAGCCCGGCGACGCTGTGGATCATCGAGACCTCCAGCGCCTCCGCCGGGTCGAGCGGCGGCAGGAGGCCCGGCATCCGCGCCGCCAGCATCGACTTGCCGGAGCCAGGCGGCCCGATCATCAACAGATTGTGCGATCCGGCGGCGGCGACCTCCAGCGCGCGTTTGGCCGTCTCGTTCCCCTTCACGTCGCGCAGGTCGAGCGGCGCCTCGGCGCTTTCCTGGATGCGCGGGCGGGGGCGGGTCAGCACCTGCTGGCCGCGGAAATGGTTGATGAGGGCCAGCAGCGTCGCGGGCGCCAGCACGTCCAACCCTTCGCCCGCCCAGGCCGCCTCCCCGCCGCAGGCGTCCGGGCAGATCAGCCCGCGGTCGCGGGCCAGCGCGTTGATCGCCGCCGGCAGCACCCCGGCCACCGGCGACAGAGCCCCGTCCAGCGCCAGTTCGCCCAGCGCGCAATAGCGGCTCATCTCCATATCGGGCAGCACGCCCATGACGGTCAGCAGGGCCAGCGCGATGGGCAGGTCGAAATGGCTGCCCTCCTTCAGCACGTCCGCCGGGGCGAGGTTGACGGTGATCCGCTTGGCCGGCAGGGCGAGGCCGAGGGCGTGCAGCGCCGCCCGCACCCGCTCCCGGCTTTCGGCCACCGCCTTGTCGGGCAGGCCGACCACGGTGAAGGCGACGATGCCGCCGGACATCTG
>JAEYPE010000047.1 GCA_023411035.1 Pseudomonadota bacterium | reverse complement strand
GCCAGAAGGACGTTCCCTGGCCCTGCAACGCCGAGCACAAGTACATCGTCCATTTCCCCGCCGATCACTCGATCGTCTCCTTCGGCTCGGGCTACGGCGGCAACGCCCTGCTCGGCAAGAAGTGCTTTGCTCTGCGCATCGCCTCCTCCATGGGCCGCGAGCAGGGCTGGCTGGCCGAGCACATGCTGATCCTGGGCGTGGAAAGCCCGGAGGGCGAGAAGACCTATGTCGGCGCCGCCTTCCCGTCGGCCTGCGGCAAGACCAACTTCGCCATGCTGGTTCCCCCGGCGGAATTCGAAGGCTGGAAGGTCCGCACCATCGGCGACGACATCGCCTGGGTGAAGCCGCAGCCGGACGGCACGCTGCGCGCCATCAACCCGGAGGCCGGCTTCTTCGGCGTGGCGCCGGGCACCAGCCTGAAGTCGAACCCGAACGCCCTGAAGACGCTGCACGCCAACGTCATCTTCACCAACGTCGCGCTGACCGACGACGGCGACGTGTGGTGGGAGGGCCTGACCGACGAGCCGCCGGCCCACCTGATCGACTGGCAGGGCAACGACTGGACGCCGGCTTCGGGCCGTCCGGCCGCGCATCCGAACTCGCGCTTCACCGCCCCGGCGGCGCAGTGCCCGTCGATCGATCCGGCCTGGGAAGACCCCGCGGGCGTTCCGATTTCCGCCTTCATCTTCGGCGGCCGCCTGTCCAAGACCTTCCCGCTGGTGTTCGAGGCCTACAACTGGCGTGAGGGCGTGTACTGGGCCGCGACCATGGGCTCGGAGGCGACCGCCGCCGCCGTGGGCCAGGCCGCCATCCGCCGCGATCCTTTCGCCATGCTGCCCTTCTGCGGCTACAACATGGCCGATTACTGGAACCATTGGCTGTCGATGGAAGGCAAGGTGGAGAACCTGCCGCGCATCTATCGCGTCAACTGGTTCCGCAAGGACGAGAACGGCAAGTTCGTCTGGCCGGGCTTCGGCGACAACATGCGCGTCCTGCGCTGGATCGTCGATCGCGTCCGCGGTCGTGCGGCGGAGCCGGCGGAGAGCCCGTTCGGCTACATGCCCCGCTACCAGGACCTGAACTGGGCCGGGCTGGACTTCGCCGAGGACAAGTTCCGGAAGATCATGGACATCGACCGGAAGGAAGCCGAGGCCGAGGCCAAGGACCAGGAGGAACTGTTCAACCGCTTCGGCAGCCACCTGCCGAGCGAGATCGAGCAGCAGCGCGTGGCGCTCCTGAAGCGTCTGGAAAACGCTCCGGAAACTTGGCGGATCGGCTAAAGGCGGATCGGCTGAGGACGGATGAGCTGACCAGGCCGTCTTCGCACAGTTGGGAGGGGCCGCCTTCGGGCGGCCCTTTCCTTTATGGGGAGGCCGGAACGGCGGGACGCCTTCCAGGTACTCCTTTCGTGACAGGACCCGTTGTCACGGATAGGATCGCCTCCGATGCCGGGGGATTTACAAAACCTCAAGGGATTGCTGCGTCACTGGGCCGGCTCTAAGCAGGCGCGCCTGAATGACCGGCTTTCCGCGGGACGGAACGGCCAGGACACTGGGCCAAGACGCTGAACCAAGACACTGAGAATGACGCTGGAGGACTGAAGACATGTTCGTGATGATCGGCTTCGGTGTCGTGGTTTTCAGCGTCTTCGGCGGGTACGTGCTGGGCGGCGGCCATTTGGGCGTGCTGTGGATGCCCTTCGAGTTCCTGATCATCCTGGGCTCCGGTGCCGGCGCGTTCCTGATCGGCAATCCAAAATCCGTCGTCACACACACAGGCAAGGAAATTGGCCACCTCTTCAAAGGGCCAAAATACAAGAAAGAGGATTTCCTCGAACTTCTCACCATGATGTATCAGGTCTTCAAAATCGCGAAGACCAAGGGGCTGCTTGCCCTCGAACAACACATCGAGAAACCGGAGGACTCACCACTCTTTCAGCAATTTCCGAAATTCTATGGCGACCACCATGCCATCTCTTTCCTTTGTACCTACCTCCGCCTGATGTCGCTCGGCGCCGACAACCCGCATGAGCTGGTGGACTTGATGGATGAAGACATCGAGACGATGCACCACGAACACCAGCGAATCGCCGACGCCATCCAGGCGGTCGCGGACGCCGTGCCGGCGCTGGGCATCGTGGCGGCGGTGCTGGGCGTGATTCACACCATGGGTTCGATCACCGAACCGCCGGAGGTTCTGGGCAAGCTGATCGGCGGCGCGCTGGTCGGCACCTTCACCGGCATTCTGGTGGCATACGGCTTCCTGGCGCCCATCGCCAGCGGTCTGAAGAACATCTACCACGCCGAAGGCAAATACTATCAGGCGATGAAGATCGGCCTGATCGCGCATTTGTCGGGCTATGCACCAGCCATTTCCGTGGAATATTCGCGAAACGTGCTGGAACCCGAATACAGGCCGAGTTTCGCCCAGCTCGAAGAGGCCACATCAGCCCTGCCGCCCGCCTGACGCCAGACCGCGCCCCATGTCGCCCCCCGAGATGTCGTCCCCCAAGATGTCGCTCCCAAATCCGTCGGCGGGCTCCGTCACCATCCAGTGGAACGAAGGGACGATGGGGGAATGGGCTTCCTTCTTTGCCCGCGTTTCCCGCTCCACCCTGCCGCAGTGCTTCGCCTACGCCGGCGCCATGGGGCGCACCCATGGCTTCGTCCCGCGTCTCGGCCTGATCCAGCGGGACGGTGCGCCCATTGGTCTGGTGCAGTTGTTGGAGCGCCGGACGCTCCGCCTGTTTCACCAGCGCCAGATCCACCGTGGCCCCGTATGGCTCGACGGGGTGGAACCGGACATGGCGACCCAGGAGGCGGTCTTCCGTCTGCTGCGCCGGGCCTGCCCCGACAATCCGCTGAACCGCGCCAGCCTGCTCCCCGAACTCGCCGCCGGCGCGGAGGCGGAAGAGATGCTCCGCCGCTGCGGCTTCCGCCGCTTCGGCCCCGGTTACCGCACGGTCTGGCTCGACCTGTCCCGTGGCGAGGAGGATTTGCGCGCGGCGATGGCCCGCGACTGGCGGCAGCGGCTGAAGGGGGCGGAAAAGGCCGGTCTGGTCATCGACCTGGACTGGGAGGCGAAGAACCTGCCCTGGCTGATGAAGCAGGAGCATGAACAGGCCCTGACGAAGCAGTTCCGCCCGATGACCGGCGCACTGGCCGTGCGCATCCGCAACGCGCTGGTGAAGGGTGGGGTGGGGAAGGGCGACGGGGTGCTGATGGCTGCCGCGTTGGAAGACCGCTCCGGTGACGCCAAGCCGGTGGCGAGCGCGCTGTTCTACATTCATGGCGGCTCGGCGACCTACCAGATCGGCTGGGCCAGCGACTCGGGGCGCAAGAGCGGGGCGATGCGGCTGGTGCTGTGGCGGGCGGCCCTCGCCCTGAAGGCGCGCGGCGTGGGCTGGCTCGATCTCGGCGGCATCAACCCGGACAGCGCGCCGGGCGTGACGGAGTTCAAGCTGGGGACGGGCGGTCAGGCCGTGGAAAGCGTCGGCCTTTATCGCTGAAAGCGAAGCCGCTGGAAGATGGAGCTATTGAAACAGCGCGTCCGCCGTCTCATCCTCACCGCAAGTTGAAGGAGCATGCCATGGCCAAAGACGATGTCGTGAAACCGGAAGAGGCGCAATTGGCCATCGCCAAGGCGGCCCAGATGAAGCCGCAGATCCAAGCCATGCGCGACCGCCTTCGCAAAATGGCGGATGACGAAGAGAACGGCGCGCGGATTCTCGCCGACGCCATCCGCCGCTTTCTTCACCAGGAGTAGGAACCGGGCGTAAGGCGCCGCCTCAGCAGGTGGTTGCCTTCGTGCAGCCCTTGTCTTCGTTCAAACCCGGAGTACGGGCGAGCTGAAGGCCGCTGAGCGCCTGCTCGAAGGTCTTTTCCAGAGACCGCACCGTCTGTTCGAAGGCTTGCATCTCGCGCCCCTCCAGCTTGTCGCCGGTGGGCAGGTCGATGCTCTTGGGGTTGATCTGCTGGCCCGCCTTCAGCACCTCGTAATGCAGGTGCGGGCCGGTGGACCGCCCGGTGGTGCCGACGTAACCGATAATGTCACCCTGGTCCACCCGCGCGCCGCGGCGCGTGCCCTTCGCGATTCGGCTCAGATGGGCGTAGGCCGTGGAGATCTGGGTGTTGTGGCGGATGCGGATGTAGTTGCCGTAGGCGCCCTTCGGTCCGACCTCCTCGACCACGCCGCCGCCCGCGGCATAGATCGGCGTGCCGGTCGGGGCGCCGAAATCCATGCCCTTGTGCATCTTGCTGAAGCCCAGGATTGGGTGATGGCGCATGCCGAATCCCGAGGTGATGCGGGCGCCATCGATCGGCGTGCGCAGCAGGGCGCGGCGGATGCTTTCCCCATCGCGGTTGTAATAGTCGATCCGCCCGTCCCGGCTCTTGTGCCGGTAGATCGGGTATTCCTTGCCGCTCAGGACCAGGGCGGCGTAGAGCACGTCGCCTTCGCCGGCGTTCTTGCCGTCGGCGGTGACCAGCCGCTCATAGAGAACCTCGAACCGGTCGCCCGGCTGAAGGTCGCGCTGGAAGTCGACGTCATAGGAATAGTCGCGGATCAGCGCCATCATCACCGAAACCGGCACGCCCGCGGCGCTGCCTGCTTCGAACAGGCTGGACCGGATCACCGTCTGCGCCGCGACCGGCTGGCGGGTGACCGCTTTCTCCGATTCGCTGGAGGTGAAGTCGGCTTCACCCTTGCGGGACACGGAGACGGAGCGCACCACGTCCGGAAGGAACTCCAGTCCGACGAAGCGCTTTGTTCCACCACGGCGCGGCTCGAACAGGACGGTGACCTGCTGGCCGACCTGGAGCTTGCGCGGATCGTAGACCTTGCGCAGCGCCGCGATGGCGTTGCTCGCCTCGTCCGCCGGGACATCCGCTCCGGTCAGCATGTCCATCAGAGTGTCGCCGCGGCCGACCGACAGGATGTGGCGGTGCGCGGTGGGGGAGCGGTCGCTCTCGTCGCTTGAATCCTTGGCGGCCGCATCCTTGGCGGCCCGCTCCGGAGGAGCCGTGCGCCCGCCCGCGGCATAAGCAGGCTGTGCGCCCGTGTGCGAGAGAAGCCCCGCCAGACCAGCGGCAATCAGGGCGAGCGTGGGAAGGCCACCGAGCCTCGAACGCACCGTCATCCTCCTATGCTTCCTCACCCGTTTCGCACCGTCGCAGCGGCGGCCTGTCGTTCTGTCCAAGGAGCTACCACCTTCTATAGGCGACCATGCGCACCCTTTTTGTCACTGTCAACCCGATAGGGTTGTCGCGGCAATTGGTTGGACGCAACAGGGCCGTCCTCCCGGACCCACGCTCCGCCATGGCAGGGCGTCCAGTCCGTGGGAGGGGCGGACATACACTGATTCCAGCTTGGGCTTCGGTGATAAGTCGATCCGTGAAGAATTTTTCACGTAAATGCAAAAAAGCGCTTGCGCCTGCCGAGGGGGCACGCCTATAAACCGCTCCACCGACGCGGTGCCGCCGACAAGGGCGACAGCGATGGGGTAAAAAATCGAAAGACAGTCAAAAACGGCGCTGAGCAGTCGGCGCTGTGTTGTTCGTCTCCAGATTTCAGCCAATCGGTTTCTGGCCCTGGCGGCCCGCTCCTCATCAGAGGGCAGGGCGCGGGGTGTTGCGGTCCCTCAGCGGACCGCGGGATCTTTGACAGAGTGGATACCGTGTTGTGAGAAGGGATGCGCAGGCGGCGGTTT
>JAEYPE010000042.1 GCA_023411035.1 Pseudomonadota bacterium | reverse complement strand
GCGCAGGACGGCCTGTTCCGCCGCTGGGTGCGCCGATGAGCACGCTGTTCGGCCGCAAGGCGGCGCCCCCGCCCCTGTCCGTGGCAAGCCCGCCACGCGAGGAGCCGAAGCCAGCCCCCGCTCCGTCCCCGGCGGCGGCACCGTCCCCGCCGCCGCTGGCCGCGGTGCGCCCGGTCAACCGCTCGCTGAACGACATCCGCACGCAGGTGCTGGCGCGCATCGACCCGGCGACCATCGCCGACATGCCGGCGGAGACCCTGCGCCCGCTGGTGGAGCGGCTGATCGACGACATCGCCACCACCAGCCGCAGCCAGTTGAACGGGCGCGAGCAGGCCACGCTGGCGACGGAACTGGTCCACGACATGATCGGGCTGGGTCCGCTGGAACCGCTGCTGGCCGACGACGGGATCACCGACATCATGGTCAACGGCCCCTCCCGCACCTTCGCGGAGCAGCGCGGCAAGCTGGTTGAGATGCCGGTGCGCTTCCGCGACGCCGGCCATCTGCTGAACATCGCGCAGCGCATCGCCTCGGCGGTCGGGCGGCGGGTGGACGAGTCGAGCCCGATGGTGGACGCCCGTCTGGCCGACGGCAGCCGCGTCAACATCGTGGTGCCGCCTCTGGCGCTGGACGGGGCCTGCATCTCCATCCGCAAATTCGCCCGCCGCACCATCGGCTTCCGCGAGCTGGTGGAGTTCCGCAGCCTGTCGGAACCGATGGCCCGCGCGCTGGAGATCGTCGGGCGCTGCCGGCTGAACGTCATCATCTCCGGCGGCACCGGGTCGGGCAAGACGACGCTGCTGAACGCCATGTCCCGTCCGATCGAGGAGACGGAGCGCGTCATCACCATCGAGGACGCCGCCGAGCTCCAGCTCCAGCAGCCACATGTCGTGCGGCTGGAAACGCGCCCGCCGAACCTGGAAGGCCAGGGGCAGGTGACGCAGCGCGACCTCGTCCGCAACGCGCTACGCATGCGGCCCGACCGCATCATCATCGGCGAGGTGCGCGGGGCGGAAGCCTTCGACATGCTCCAGGCCATGAACACCGGCCATGACGGGTCGATGTCCACCATCCACGCCAACAACCCCCGCGACGCGCTGAGCCGCGTGGAGAACATGGTGCTGATGGCCGGCATGAACCTGCCCAGCCGCGCCATCCGCCAGCAGATCGCCGGGGCGGTGCACGTCATCGTCCAGGTGCAGCGCATGCGCGACGGCGTGCGCCGCATCACCCACGTCACCGAGCTGGTGGGCATGGAGGGCGACGTGATCCTGACCCAGGACCTGTTCACCTTCGAATTCCGCGGGGAGAGCCGCGACGGGTTTCTGGAGGGACGCTACGCCGCCACCGGCCTGCGCCCGCGCTTCGCGGAGCGGCTGGCCTATTTCGGGCAGGAGGCGGCCTGGACCGCCGCCGCCAACGGCCTCTGAGACGGGAGGACCCGCGATGGACCGCATCCAGGCCCTTCAGCTCGCCACCCTCCTCCTCGGCATCGGGACGGCGCTGTTCGCCCTGTCCACCCTGCGCGCGCTGCGCCGCCGGAAGGCCCTGCGCCGCCGGCTGGAGGTCCTGTCGGCGGAGGTGCGGAGCGCGGTGGAGGACGGCAGCCCCGACATCACCGGCACAGGCGTCCTCACCTTTGCCGACCTTGTGAAGCGGCGCATGTCGCGCTTCTACGCGCGGCGCCAGACGGTCTATCTGCCGCCGGGCATCCGGCTGTGGCGGGCGCTGCTCACCGCCGCGATCGCCGCCGCCCTGTGCTGGTGGCTGGGCGCGCCGGTGATGGGCGACGCGGGCGCCATGGTCACCGCCTCCGCCGCCCTGCTGGTTACCCCGCGCATCGTGTTCGCCGCCAGCCGCCGCAAGACGCTGGAGGCGCTGATGAACCAGCTTCCCGACGCGATCAGCCTCGTCGTCCGCGCGACCCGCGCCGGCATCCCGGTGTCGGAAAGCCTGCGGATGGTCGGTACCGAACTGTCCGAGCCGATCGCCCCCCTGTTCCGCCGCATCGTGGACGAGACGGCCTTGGGCATCGACCTGGAAACCGTGCTGGGGCGCGCCGCCGCGAACGTCCGCCTGCCGGAGTTCCGCTTCTTCGTCGTCACCCTGCTGTTGCAGCGGGAGACCGGCGGCAACCTGACGGAGCCGCTGGAGAATCTGGCCGACATGATCCGCCAGCGCCGCCGCGTGCAGTTGCGCACCCGCGCCATGACGTCGGAGGCGCGCAGTTCCGCCGCCGTGCTGGCCGCCCTGCCCTTCCTGGCCGGTGGCGGGATGCTGCTGCTGAACCCCGACTACGCGATGCGGCTGGTCGACGAGCCGAGCGGCCAGTTGATGCTGGCGGCGGCGGGTGCGCTGCTGCTGGTCGGCGTCGGCTCCATGCAGTTCCTCATCCGGAGGACCCTGTCATGAGTGATGGCGTCATGAGCGGCGGCCTGATCCCGCAGCCGGTCCTTCTCGGCTTCGGCGTCCTGATGATCCTGACCGGTATCGCCGGACTGCGCTCCTGCACGCTCCGCGACCGGCTGCTGGCCCGGCTGGAGCTTCTGCGCGCCGGCATGGCGCGGGCCGCCGGTCCGGAGAAGGAGCGCCAGGGCCTGCTGCGCCGGGCCGGCGCCTGGCTGGCGCGCACGCCGCTGGTCGGGTCCGCCGACCGGGAGCGGATGCGCAGGAGCCTGATCGCCGCCGGCTACAACCAGCCCGGCCATCTCCATTCCCTGCTGGGCATCAAGCTGCTGTGCATCGGCGCCGGGATGGCGCTGGTTCCGGCGGCGGCGGGCGACCTGCTGCCCTCGCTGATCGGCGCGCCGGGGGCGGCGGCGCAGATGGTGGCCGGCGCGCTGCTCGGCTGGCGGCTGCCCGATCTGGCGCTGGGGCGGATGCGCGACCGCCGGCTGGAGGAGGTGCGCAACGGTCTGCCCGACGCGCTCGACCTGCTGGTGATCTGCGGCGAGGCCGGTCTCGGCCTGGAAGCGGCGGTGGACCGCGTGGCGCGCGAGGTGGCGACCGCCTATCCGGCGCTGAGCGCCGAGCTGTCGGCCACCGCCGCGGAGATGCGCGTGCTGTCCGACCGCGGCGGAGCGCTGACCAATCTGGCCGCCCGGCTGGACATGGAGGGCGTGCGCGGCATGGCGACGACTTTGATCCAGGCCATGCGCTACGGCACGCCGCTGGCCCAGGCGCTGCGCGTCCTGGCCGGGGAGATGCGCGCCCAGCGCCTCGCCCGCTTCGAGGAGAAGGCGGCGCGCCTGCCCGTCCTGCTGACCCTGCCGATGGTCGTCTTCATCCTGCCCTGCGTCTTCATCGTCGTCGGCGGCCCCGCCATGCTCGACGTCTCCCGCAGCTTCGACGGCACCGGCACCGATCATCAAATCCACTCCAGCCAGACCCACAGCCAGACCAAGGGAGGTCAGCCATGATCGCCGCCCCGTCCCTCCACCCCTCCCGCAAGCGTCTTTCCGGTCTGGGCCGCGCCGCGGCGGCCGTCCTGCTGCTGATGTCGGTCAGCGCCTGCGCCTCCGCGCCGGGCGGCGGCTCCGTCGGGTCGAGGGGCGGCGCCACGGCGAACGCCACCCTGGACGACAAGGCGCGCGTGCAGCTCCGCCTCGCCCGCGCCGCGCAGGAGGCGGGCAACACCGCCTCGGCGGTGCGCTTCTACCGCGCGGTTCTGGATCAGGCGCCCGGCCATGTCGGCGCGCTGCTCGGGCTGGGCGAAGCGCTGTCGGAGAGCGGTTCCCCCGCCGACGCGGTGGTGGAGCTGCAAAAGGCCGCCGCCGCCGTGCCCGACAATGTGGAGGTGCAGACGGCGCTGGGCCGCGCGCTGATCCGCGCCAACCGCCCCGCCGACGCGCTGAACCGCTTCGACGCGCTGCTGCGCCGCAACGACGACGATTTGCGCGCCCATCTGAACCGGGGCGTGGCCCTCGACCTCGCCGGACGGCACGCCGACGCGCAGGCCGAATACCGCCGCGTCCTGACCGCCGAGCCGAACAACATGGCGGCCACCGCGAATCTCGGCCTGTCGCTGGCGCTGAGCGGCGACGCGGAGGGTGTGCCGACCCTGGAACGCCTCGTCCATGGCGGGGTGGATTCGCCCCGCGTGCGGCAGAACCTCGCGCTGGCCTATGGGCTGAAGGGTGATCTGGAGGCGGCGGCCCGCGTGGCGCGGCTCGATCTCGACGACGCCAACGTCCGCTCCAATCTGGCCTTCTACGAGTCGGCGCGCCAGTTCGTCGCCGCCAAACCGTGAGGCGGCCATGCCGATCCGCCGCCTTCCCTTCCTTCGGGACCGCCGGGGCGTCACCGCGCTGGAACTGGCGCTCGTCTCGCCGCTGCTGATCGCAGGCATGATCGCCCTGGCGGAGGTCGCCTACAGCCTGACCGTGGACGGCTTGTTGAACCACGCCGCCCGCGCCGCCGCCCGCAGCGGCTTCACGGGGGAACTGGCGGCCGGCTTCACCGACCGGCGCGCCCAGGTCTGCGACACGGTGCGCCGGCTGACCCACCGCGTGCTCGACCAGAGCCGCCTGTCGGTGCGCAGCCACAGCTACGCCTCCTTCACGACGCTGGGGCAAACCAACGGAGGCATCCCGCCCTCGACCTCCCTGACCGACCTCGATTGCGGTTCCACCGAATGGGACGCCAGGCAGACCAAGGCGGCGCTGGGCGGCAGCGGACAGGTCGTCGTCTATGTGCTGCGCTACACCCAGCCGGTGCTGACCGGGTTCGGAGCCACGGTGCTGGGCCGGACGGAGATGGTCCACGAAGCCCGGCTGGCCGTACGCAACGAACCCTTCATGGTCGAGGAGTGACCGGCATGGCGGGGCGAAATCGAAAATTCCGGCGAAAATTCCGGCCCCTGCCGCGCGACCGGCACGGCGTCGCGGCGCTGGAGATGGCGCTGCTGGCGCCGGTGCTTCTGGTGCTGGTCACCGCGACGGTGGACGTCGTCCGCTACGTGAACGTCACGCTGACCTTGAACCGCACCGCCGCCAACGTCAGCGACATCGCCACCCAGTTCGACAAGCTGCGCGCCGGCATGACGGTGGTGAAAGGCAACGAGGTTGGCGTGCTGTTCCTCGCCGCGGCGGAGGTCGCCCAGCCGCTGGATCTGATGGCCGGCGGGCAGGTGATCGTCACCTCGGTCGCCAACATGGGCCAGGGATCGCGGGTGATGTGGCAGCAGCGGGCCGGCACCGGTTCCGCCACCAGCCGGCTCGGCGCGGCGGGCGGGGTCGCCACGCTGCCCCCCGGCTTTACCCAGCGGGCCGGAGACAACGCCATCTTCACGGAACTGTTCTACCGCTTCACCCCCTATCTGCTGAGCTGGCCGTGGCTCGGCAACGCCGGGACCTCCACGACGCTCTACGCCAGCGCGGTCTATCAGCCCCGGCTCGGCACGCTCACCACGCTGGAGACCGGGCCATGAGGAAACCGCTCGGACCTGTGGGCCGCCTGCTCGCCTCGATGAAGGCGGTGCGGAAGGACCGGCGGGGGGCCACCGCGCTGATGTTCGCCGCCGCCGCGGTGCCACTGCTGGGCATGGTCGGGCTGGCGGTGGATTACGGGCGGGCCTTCCTGGTGCAGTCGCGGCTTCAGACCGCCGTCGATGCCGGGGCACTGGCCGCCGGCAAGATGCTGAACTCCACGGCGGACGCGCAGCGGGACATCGCCTCGTTCGTCTCGGCCAATCTGCCGCCGGGCTTCATGGGCGCGGCCATCGGCAACCCGGCGGTGACGCTGGACCGGACGAACCAGCGCGTCGGCGTGTCGGTCACCGCCACCCTGCCGACCACCTTCCTGCGTGTCCTGCGGGTGAACCAGCTCACCATCACCGTCACAAACGAGGTGCAGCGCGCCAACGCCGGGCTGGAGCTGGCGCTGGTGCTGGACGTCACCGGTTCCATGGCCA
The DNA here is from genome assembly GCA_023411035.1 of Pseudomonadota bacterium. GTDB lineage: Bacteria > Pseudomonadota > Alphaproteobacteria > Azospirillales > Azospirillaceae > Azospirillum. The sequence goes on along the minus strand of JAEYPE010000042.1, from coordinate 1,648 downwards.
CCAACAACCGCATCGGGGAGCTGCGCACCGCCGCCACCGACCTTGTGAACATCCTGTTCGGGCCGGGCTCCACCCCGCCGAAGAACCTGTGGGTGTCCATCGCCCCCTACGCGGCGGAGGTCAACATCGGCAAGACCCGCACGGGCTGGCTGGCGGCGGGCAGCTACGTCGCCTCCAAATGGGCGTCCCAGGGCTGGCGCGGCTGCGTCCTGGCCCGCACCCAGCCGCAGGACCAGACCGACACCCCGCCCTCCGGCGCTCCCTTCAAGCCCTTCTGGTACCCGAACAACCAATACAACGGAAACAACAACGACAACCCCTGGACCCCGACCAACATCACCGACGACGGCACCTACCGCCAGACCAACGACATGGCCGGTCCGAACCTGGGCTGCCCGCCGCCGATCATGCCGCTGACCAACGACCGCGCCGCACTGCTCTCCAAGATCGCCGGGCTGAAGCCGGTGAACCGCGGCGGCACCATGGCGAACCAGGGGCTTCAGGCGGGGTGGTTCACGCTGTCACCGAAATGGCGCGGCCTGTGGGGCGGCACGACGCCGGACACGTTGCCGCTCGATTACGGGACCCCTGACATGACCAAGGCGGTCGTCCTGCTGACCGACGGCAACAACGAATGGTACAAGTACAAGCCCCAGGGCGACTACACCAGCTACCAGCGCATCGGCGACGGGCTGCTGGGCACCACCAACAGCAACCAGGTGACGACGGCGATCGACAACCGCATGCTGACGCTGTGCAGCAACATGAAGGCGGCGGGGATCACCCTGTTCACCATCACCGTGGGCGACAGCGCCAACAGCGCCACCCGCACCCTGTACCAAAGCTGCGCCTCCCCCGGCCCGAACCACTATTTCGATTCCCCCACCTCCTCCGATTTGCAGACGGTGTTCCGGACCATCGCCGGCCAGCTCAGCAACCTGCGGATCATCCGTTGAGAGGAGAAGGTCCGGCGGAACGACGGAGGGCAGCGGTTTATGACCTATTGCGCATTGGTCCGCCGCCATCCGATGGGCTACAGGAATCGGGACCGTGCAGACGAAAGGCCCGCCATGTCCCAGACCTTCCCCCAGACCTTTCATGTGATCGTTGCCGAAGACGACCCGGTCATCGCGGTCACCATTGCCGAAACCCTGGAGGAGCGCGGCTTCCGCGTGACCATCGGGCGCAACGGGTTCGACGCTTTCAAGATCGACCAGAACGATCCCGCCGACATTCTTATCACCGATCTGCGCATGCCCCATTTCGACGGCAGCAGCCTGATCGCCCGCATGCAGGAGCAACGTCCCGAGTTGCCCATCCTGGTCACCACCGGCTACAGCGACAACCTGCCCAAGGAGGAGCCGGGCCAGCTTTCCGTCGTCCGGAAGCCCTTCACCGAGGACAGCATCGTCCGGGCGGTGCAGGCCCTGCTCGGCATCGCCTGAAGGAGCAACGGAAGGAGGCCGCGGAAAAAATTCGCCGCCCAGTGCAGTTCCTGCTTGCGCTCCGCCGCGGGGACCCGTATAAGCCGGCCTCCGTTCCGGATTAGCTCAGTCGGTAGAGCAGCGGACTGTTAATCCGCGTGTCGCTGGTTCGAGTCCAGCATCCGGAGCCATATTGCGGGTGTAGCTCAGTTGGTTAGAGCGCC
>JAEYPE010000220.1 GCA_023411035.1 Pseudomonadota bacterium | reverse complement strand
AGCCAGAACCGCCGAAGCCTGAGCCTCCCAAGCCCGAGCCCCCGAAGCCGGAGCCCCCGAAGCCGGAGCCGATGAGGCCCGAGCCCCCGAAGCCGGAACCGGCCAAGCCGGAGCCGCCGAAGGCTGAGGCCAAGAAGCCGGAGAAGGCGCCGGAGAAGACCGATGCGCTGGCGGACCTTCTGAAGAACGTTCAGAAGAACGCTCCTGCGAAGGCGGCCCCGTCCGATGCGAAGGCCGATGCCAAGCCGTCGCAGCAGGCGTCCGCGTCTCCGTCGGCTGCCGCGTCTTCGGCGCCATCCGGAGCCGCCAAGGCGGTGAACGGCCCCGACAAGCCGTTCAAGCCGTCGGGGCGCGCCATCGACGGCATCCGCGGCGCGGTGAGCAAGAACTGGAACTTCGACCCGGGCCGCAAGGACGCCGGGAACATGCAGGTGGAGATCATCGTAGAGCTGGGTCGCGACGGCACCGTGCTGAACGCGACGATCAACGAGAAGTACCGCTCCCGCTACATGTCGGATGCGGCCTTCCGGGCGTCCGCCGACGCCGCGCTGCGCGCGGTCAAGCGGGCCAGCCCCCTGCCCATCAGCGAGTTCTCCGGCGACTTCACGCCCGCCCGGTATGAAGAGTGGCGTTACTTCGTGTTCAATTTCGACCCGAGGGACATGTTCTGACCATGACGAAGAAGACGAGGCTCCTGCTGAAGGCCGCCGGCTGCGCCGGCGCCCTGCTGCTCGCCCTCGGCGTCGCGGCGCCCGCACCGGCGCACGCCGAGGTGCGAATCGACATCACCAAGGGCGTGGTCGAGCCGCTGCCGATCGCCATCACCAGCTTCGCCGGCGCCGGTGGGCGCGAGGCGCAGGTCGGTGCGGACATCTCCAAGGTGGTGGCCGCCGACCTGGAGCGGTCGGGCCTGTTCCGTCCGCTCGACCCCAAGGGCTTCCTGCAGACCCCGGATCAGCTCCGCTCCGGCGAGCCGCGCTATCAGGACTGGCGCGCGGTCGGGGCGCAGGCGCTGGTCGCCGGCAACACCACCGCCCTTGGCGATGGCCGCATGAAGGTGGACTTCCGCCTGTGGGACGTGGCCGCCGGCCAGTACATGCAGGGACTGAGCTACACCGCGACCGCCGACAGCTGGCGCCGCATCGCCCACATCGTCGCCGACGCCATCTACAAGCGGCTGACCGGCGAGGAGGGCTATTTCGACACACGCATCGTCTATGTGGCCGAATCCGGCCCGGCCAACGCGCGCAAGAAGCAGCTCGCCATCATGGACCAGGATGGTGAAAACCATCAGTTCCTCACCGACGGCAAGAATCTGGTCCTGACGCCGCGCTTCTCGCCGGCGACCCAGGAAATCACGTACATGTCGTACTTCAACAAGAAGCCGCGCGTGTACCTGTTCAACATCGACAGCGGCCGCCAGGAAGTCCTCGGCGACTTCGTCGGCATGACCTTCGCCCCGCGCTTCTCGCCGGACGGCAACAAGGTCATCATGAGCATGGCCCAGAACGGCAACACCGACATCTATGCGCTGGACCTGCGGACCCGCCGCCAGACCCAGCTCACCGATTCTCCGGGCATCGACACCGGTCCCAGCTATTCGCCGGACGGTCAGCGCATCGTCTTCGAGTCGGACCGCGGCGGCAGCCAGCAGCTCTACATCATGAACGCGGATGGTTCGGGTGCGAAGCGCCTGACCTTCGGCGAGGGCCGCTACGGCACGCCGGTTTGGTCGCCGCGCGGCGACCTGATCGCCTTCACCCGCCAGCGCGGCAGCAACTTCGCTCTGGGCGTGATCCGTCCGGACGGCACCGGCGAGCGCATCCTGACCGAGTCGTTCCACGTCGAAGGGCCGACCTGGGCGCCGAACGGCCGCGTGCTGAGTTTCTTCCGCGACGTTCCGTCGGGTGACGGCCGTGCACGCAGCGCAAAGCTCTATACGATCGATGTGACCGGGGCAAACGAACGCCGTGTGATCACTCCGCTCGACGGCTCCGATCCTGCGTGGTCGCCCTTGATTCCCTAATGGACTAGCCCTATTTTGCGCGCGCAAGGACGTCGCTCAAGACGAAGGCCGGGTGTCGGCACTTCCGTCGGGGTCTGGCGGAAGTCGGCGCCGTTCTTCCTTCTCAATCCGGTCAAAACATCTCGTGTCGCTTAGGGGGTCAATAGACATGCGTATCAAGTATCTGAGCCTGATCGCCGCCGTCGCTCTGGTTGCCGCTTGCGAAACCGCTCCGAAGGATGCCGGCAACGCTTCGGGCAACGGCGCCGCCACCCAGTCGAACATCCGTCCGGGCTCGCAGGAAGACCTGGTCGTCAACGTCGGCGACCGCGTGTTCTTCGGCCTCGACCGCTACGACCTGGCTCCGGAGGCCCGCGCCACCCTGGACCGTCAGGCTTCCTGGCTGAAGCAGTACCCGAACGTCACCGTGACCATCGAGGGCCACGCCGACGAGCGCGGCACCCGCGAGTACAACCTCGCCCTGGGCGAGCGCCGCGCCAACTCGGTGAAGAACTACCTCGCCGCCGCCGGCATCACCCCGTCGCGCGTCAAGGTCATCTCCTACGGTAAGGAGAAGCCGGCGGTCCTCGGCTCGAACGAGGCCTCCTGGGCGCAGAACCGCCGTGGCGTGACCGTCGTCGACTGACGACGGCGCCCGTCCGGGTTCCAAGGAAAACGCCGCTCCGGAGCGATCCGGGGCGGCGTTTTTCTTTGGGCATTGGGGAGGGGGAAGTGGTAGCCGAACTTATCCGTCGCGCCGGACGCAGAACGCGAAAAAGCCACGCAAGCCGATCAACGGCTGCGCTTCAGCAATCTGAAAGAAATGACGAAGAAGGGGAGGATGGTGCTGCCAGAGAGGATTGAACTCTCGACCTCTCCCTTACCAAGGGAGTGCTCTACCACTGAGCTACGGCAGCGCCGGTACGGTGTCTCTGGCCGGGAAGAACTTGCGGCCAACCGTCGAAGTGGCGCGGGTTATGCCACAGCCTTTCCGCCGATGCAAGCGGTGAAGCGCCTTTCCGTAAAGAAAAATGGGCGGGGAAACCGCCCCGCCCATTGTGTTCTCCATGCCCGCCCGGTCAGTCGGCGCCGGTCTGGTTCAGCGCCCCGGCCTCTCCGCCCGCCGCGGCGTTTCCGAAGGCGCTGGGCGGCGGCAGGACGGCCTCCGCGCGGAAATCGGGGACGATGTTGGACAGGATGGTCATCACCCGGTCGGCGTCGCCGGCCCGCGCCGCCGTTTCCAGCTCTCCGAGCGCCCGGTTGATGAGGGCGTAGTCGATCACGCGGGGGGAGGCCAGGAACACGCCGTCGGCCTCCGTGCGCGACGGGGCCTCCGCCGAGGTCAGGATCTCCTCGAACAGCTTCTCGCCGGGGCGCAGGCCGGTAAACTCGATCTTGATGTCATGGCCGGGGCGGTAGCCGGCCAGCCGGATCATCTGGCGCGCGAGGTCCACGATCTTCACCGGCTCGCCCATGTCGAGGACCAGCACCTTGCCGCGTTCCTCCGCGCGGGCCACGCCGTGGGCCGACGCCTGGAGCACCAGCTCCACCGCCTCGCGCACCGTCATGAAGTAGCGGCGCATCTCCGGGTGGGTGACGGTCAGCGGCCCGCCCTTGGCGAGCTGGCGGGTGAACAGCGGCACCACCGACCCGCTGGAGCCCAGCACGTTGCCGAAACGGACCGTCATGTAGCGGGTGGCCGTCTCGGTCCCGTCGCGCGGCGGCAGCATGTCGAGCGCCTGGCAATAGCATTCGGCGAAGCGCTTGGTGGCGCCCATCACGCTGGTCGGGCGGATGGCCTTGTCGGTGGACACCAGCACCATCGCCTGACAGCCGCCGGCCCGCGCCGCGTCGGCCACATTGCGGGTGCCGATGACGTTGGTCAGGGCGCCTTCCGCCGGGTTGGCCTCCACCAGCGGCACATGCTTCAGCGCGGCGGCGTGGAAGACCATGTGCGGGCGCTGCGCCTGGAACAGGCGGAAGATGCGGTCGCGGTCGCGCACGTCGGCGATCACCGCCTGGAGCGCCAGCGCGGGGAAGCGCTCCCGCACCTCCATCTCGATGGTGTAGAGGTTGAACTCCCCGGCATCGACGAGGGTCAGCGTTTCCGGTTGAAGGGCGGCGATCTGGCGGACCAGCTCGCTGCCGATGGTGCCGCCCGCTCCGGTGACCACCACCCGCCGCCCGGTGACGAGGCTGGCGATGGCGCCGCGGTCCAGAACCGCCTGGGGACGGCCCAGAAGGTCTTCCAGGGCAATCGGGCGCACCTCGATCTTGCCTTCGCCGAGGGCGGACTTGAACTCGGTCAGGCTGGGCAGCCGGGCCATGGACAGGCCAAGCGATTCCGCCTGCTCCAGCAGGTCGCGCAGGACGGTGCCGGGCACGTCGGCCTGACCCTTGGCGACGATGAGGCGTTGCGGACGGTCGCCGCGCTGCGCCAGATCCTCCACCACGCGGGGCAGGTCGTCCGGGCCGCCCAGCACGGGCACGCCGCGGATGGCGTGGCCGATGCGCCGCCCCTTGTCGTCCAGCATGCCGACCACGCGGTAGGCCGCTCCCGCGTTCTGGTCCAGCGAACGGATGAACAGCTCCGCCGCGTCGCTGACGCCCAGCAGGAGCACCGGGATGCGCGGCACTCCTCCCGGCTCCCGGTCGTGCAGGCCCAGCCGGCGGTCCTTCAAAAGGCGGTAGGCGAAGCGCGGCCCGCCCAGCAGAACGAGCTGCACGAACCACAAAATCACCGGGAGGGAGCGCGGCAGAGCCTCCAGGCGCGTCAGCAGGAACATGACCGCCAGAAAGGACAGCACGACCATCGTGACCGCGCGCAGGAGCTGCGCCAGATCGGGCACCGACGCGTAGCGCCAGATGCCGCGGTACAGCCCGGACAGGCGGAACACCACCGCGGCGATCAGCACCAGGATCGGCAGCCCCGTCAGCAGCGGGTCTCTGTATTCCTCGAACGCCTGTTCGCCCACGCGCAGATACAGCGCCACGACCAAGGCGACGGCCGTCATCGTCAGATCGTGCAGGTAGACGAGGGACGCCCGCGGGGACGGGATACGCATGCGCTTTACCTTAGAATATCGCTTCGCCGGGTCCGTTCCCTTTCGGGAAATCCCAGAACCACATTAGCGCGTTCAGCCGCGCACAGCTTTGAACCATTCGGCGGTCAGGCGCAAGCCGTACGCGGGGTAACAGGGCGGACGCCAGTTCAGCGCGCGGCGGATGGCGCCGTCGTCGATGACCAGCGATCCGGCGACGCGGTCCAGCATGGCTTCCCTTCCGGCCAGCCGCGCGGCGAGCGCCAGGAAGGACGGCGGGACGGGCAACAGGCGCGCGGGTTTGCCCAGCGCCTCCGCGATGGCGCGCACCAGTTCCGGGGTGGACATCGGGCGCCCGTCATGGACCAGGAACCGCCCGCCCGCCGCCTGCGGGTGGGTCAGGCATTCCTGGATGGCGTCGGCCAGATTGCCCACGAAGATCAGGCTGCGCCGGTTTTCCAGCGCGCCCAGCGGCAGGGGAATGCCGCGGTCCACCGCCTGGATCAGCCGCAGGAAATTGCCGCCCACGCCGGGGCCGTAGACCAGCGGCGGGCGGATCACCACCACCTCCAGCCCGGTGCGGGTGGAAATCTCGGCCAGCGCCCGCTCCGCCTCCAGTTTGGAGATGCCGTAGGGGGAGTGCGGATCGGGCTCCGTCTCCTCGCTCAGCTCCTCCGGGCGGCTCTCGTCGGCCAGCGCCTTGACGCTGCTGAGATAGACCAGCCGCTTGATGCCGGCCGCGGCGGCAGCCTCGGCCAGCACGCGGGTGCCGGCGGTGTTGACGCGGCGGAAGGCGGCCAGCGGGTCGGACTCGCGGTCGCGCATGACGTGGACGCGGGCGGCCAGGTGGACCACGGCGTCCATGCCCTGAAGGGCGCCGCCCCAGGCGGTGGCGGGGCCGATGTCGCCGATGGTGACGGTTTCCGCCGCCTGCGGAACCGGAATGTCGGGGCGGCGGACCACCGCGCGCACGCTGTGCCCGCGCTCCACCAACAGCGGAATGACCGTCCGCGCGACGAAGCCGGTGGCGCCGGTGACGAGGACGCGCATCACGCCGCCGCCCGCACAGGCCGCGCCAGCAGAGCCAGCAGCAGCACGACCGCCGCGGCCCCCGCCGGCAGCACGGTCCAGCCGAGCGCCAGAGACGCCACGGCCAGCAGCAGCAGGGCGGCGTTCAACGCCAGGACCAGCCGCACCACCTGGGCATGGTTGCGCCCGCGCTGGGTGGCCTTCTGGTAAAAGTGCTCGCGGTGGGCCTGCCAGACCTTCTTGCCCTCGGCCAGACGGCGCAGCAGGGTGAAGGTGGCGTCGGCCAGGAAATAGGCGGGGATCAGCAGCGCCGCCACCCACAGCCCCGATGCCGCCATGGCCAGCAGCAGCCAGCCCAGCGTGAAGCCCAGCGGCACGCTGCCGACGTCGCCCATGAAGAGCTTGGCGGGGTGCCAGTTCCACAGCAGGAAGCCCAGCGCCGCCCCCGCTGCGGCCAGCCCGTAGAGCGCCAGCGCCGGATCGAGCGCGCCGAGCGAGGCCACCAGCGCCAGCCCGGCGCCGATGGACGCCGCCTCGCTGCCGGCCAGCCCGTCGATGCCGTCCATGAAATTGAACAGATTCACGAACCACAGCCAGCCGACCGCGGCCATCAGCCGGTCCGCCCAGAAGGGCAGCAGCCCCTGGAAGACCAGCCCGTCGCCGGGAAGCGCGCTCAACCCCGCGGTCACCGCCGCGATCTGGGCGAGGAAACGCGGCGCCGGACCCAGCCCGCGCCGGTCGTCCATCCAGGACACGGCCATCAGCGCCGCCGCCCCGGCCAGGATGGGCAGGGTCCGCAGCGGATCGTCCACCGTCACGGCGATGAGCGTCCAGGCGGGCAGCAGGGTCAGCATGACGCCCCAGCCGCCGCCGCGCGGCGTCGGGATGGAATGGCTGGACCGGTCGTTGGGATGGTCGAGGATCGCCTTGTGCCGCAGATAGGCGAGCACCCGCCCGGTCAGCAGCCAGGACAGCGCGACGCTGCCGGCGAAGACCAGGAAAAGCGCCAGAGGGCCGCTCATGATGCCTCCGCAACCGGGGCCGGGCCGGGCTGGGCGGACGTCAGAAGCCGGCGGTACAACTCGACCGTCTTCGCCCCCACCCGGTCGGACGCCATGTCGGATTCCACGAGGCGCCGGCTGGCCGCTCCATAGCGCTGCCGCAGGGCGGCGTCCCGCACCAGAACCTCCAGCGCGTCGGCCAGCGCCCCGGCATCGTCGGGCGGGACCAACTGGGCGTTCTCGCCCGCGTGCGCCACCTCGCGGCAGCCCGGCACGTCGGTCGCCACGATGGCCCGCCCGCAGGCCGCGGCCTCCAGCAGGCTCTTCGGCAGCCCTTCGCGGCGGGAAGCGAGCACGGCGACGTGGCAGCGCGCCCAGACCTGCCGCACGTCGGCGATGTGGCCGGGCAGTTCGACGCCGGGCAGGGCTGCCCAGCGCTCCAGTTCGGCTTGCGTGACGGAGGTCGGGTTATCCGGATCGGGCGTGCCGGCCAGCAGCAGCCGGACGTCCAGCCCCTTGGCCCGCAGCTTTTGCTGGGCCTCGACCAGCGGGCCGACGCCCTTGTCGGCCAGCAGGCGGGCGACGCAGCCGACCGTCACCGGCGGTTCGGGCGGTTCGGGCAGAACCTGATAATGGGCGGTGTCCACGCCGGACCCACGGATGATCCAGGCGCGCTCGTCGGGCAACAGCCCGGCGGCCACCAGGGTCTTCCGGTCGTCCTCGTTCTGGAGGATGGTCAGACTGTTCGGGCGCTTCAGCACGGTGCGCAGCAGCGGGCGCGCCACCGCCCCGGCGATGCGGGACTTCAGCCCGCCCGTGCCGAGAAAGGCGGATCCCAGCCCGGTCAGCGCGTTCACCACCGCCGGCACCCCGGCCAGCCCGGCGGCCAGCCCGCCCAGAAGCACCGGCTTCATGGCGACGTGATGGACCAGATCCGGCGCCTCCCGCCGGTAGAGCGCGGCGATCTCCGCCACGGCGGACAGGGCGCCCGCCGGGTTGATGCTGCGCCGCTGCCAGGACAGGGGAAGGACGCGGAAGCCCTCCGCCTCGATGCGGGGGCCGTGCTTGTCCACGCGGGTGGCGACGGCGACCTCGAACCCCGCCTCGCGGGCGGCGCGGGCCATGGGCAGGCGGTGGGACCAGAAATACCAGTCCTCCGTCACCAGATAGATCAGCTTGCGGTTGGCGCTCACGGGCTGGTGCTCAGGCAATGCCGTGATAGTCCTTGTACCAATTGATGAAGCGGGGCAGGCCGACGTCGATCGGGGTCTTCGGCTCATAGCCCAGGTCGCGGCGGCTCGCCTCGATGTCGGCGGTGGTTTCCGGCACGTCGCCCATCTGCAACGGCTCCATGACCTTCACGGCCTCGCGGCCCAGCGACTCCTCGATGATGCCGATGAAGCGCATCAGGTCCTCGGTCCGGTTGTTGCCGAGGTTGTAGACGGCGTGCGGCGCGCCGTTGACGTCGGGCTTCGCCGGACGGTCCAGCGCGGCCAGCACGCCCGCCGCGATGTCCTCGACGAAGGTGAAGTCGCGCTTCATCCGCCCCTCGTTGAAGACGCGGATCGGACGGCCCGCCATGATCGCGTCGGCGAACAGATAGGCGGCCATGTCCGGACGGCCCCAGGGGCCGTAGACGGTGAAGAAACGCAGGCCCGTCGCCGGGAACTTGTAGAGATGGCAATAGGCGTAGGTCATCATCTCCGCCGCCTTCTTCGTCGCGGCGTAGATGGACATGGGGGAATCGACCCGATCCTCCACCGAGAAGGGCATCTTCTTGTTGGCGCCGTAGACGGAGGAGGTGGAAGCGTAGACGAAATGCTTCAGCTTCGGCATCCGCCGCGCCGCTTCCAGCATCGCCACCTGCCCGGTGACGTTGGCGTCCACATAGGCGTAGGGGTTCTCCAGCGAGTAGCGCACGCCGGCCTGGGCGGCCAGATGGACCACGCCCGTCACATCCGCGAAATCGGGGTCCAGCGCCTCGATGGCGGTGCGGTCGGACACGTCGGCCTTGACGAAGCGGAAGCCGGGGCGGGCGGCGAGCCGGGCCAGCCGGGCCTCCTTCAGCGCCACGGAATAGTAGTCGTTGAGGTTGTCGATCCCCAACACCGTCTCGCCGCGATCCAGCAGAGCCGCCGCGACGTGCGAGCCGATGAAACCGGCCGCGCCGGTGACCACGATCGTCATATCCACCATCCTTAGACGGGCGCGCGCCGGCCAGACCCTTCCCGTGAAAAGAAATGCGCGCGTCTCCAGCCCGTCTTATGCCCGAGGCCGGGGCCGGACGCCAGTCCGCAAAAAGCGGTCCGCCGCTTGACAGCCGCCGGGCACACCCGATCTACTGCCGCCACCTTTACCAAGTTACCGAGCCGGATACCCATGCCGCCGAAAAAGAATCCCGCGAACCTCAACCCGCTCCAGCTCAAGACGCTGACTCTCCTTCAGGAACTCGCCCGGCTGGAGCAGAAGCCGGTCGAGGGCGAGGAGGGGGCCTTCCTGGTCACCGGCCTGCCGCACGCCCACGGCAACCATTTCCACCTGGGCAACGCCGTGGTCGCCACCCGCGACGCCTCCGGCCTGGGCAACGAGGCCGTCTGGACCATCCTTCAGCGCAAGGGCATGGTGCGCCGGACCGCCGATTACGGCGTCGTGACCGCCGAGGGCATGGCCTACGACACCGGCCTGCGCGACGCCATCCTGCACCGTTCCGACCACTAAGGGCGGGGTTTCGCGCCGTGTGCGGCATCTGCGGCTTCCTGGCCGGTCCCGGTCCCGAGTCCGGCCTTGAGGCCGTGGCGCGGCGCATGGCCGACACCATCGCGCACCGCGGCCCCGATGGGGACGCGGTTTGGGTGGACGGGGAGGCCGGGATCGCGCTCGGCCACCGGCGCCTCGCCATCGTGGACCTGTCCCCGCTCGGCCGCCAGCCGATGGACTCCGCCGATGGGCGCTGGGTCATCGCCTACAACGGCGAAATCTACAATTTCCAGGACCTCCGCGCCGAATTGGAAGCCGCCGGCCACCGCTTCCGCGGCCATTCCGACACCGAGGTGCTGCTGGAAGGCTGCGCCGCCTGGGGGGTGGAGCGCACGGTCCGCCGTCTCGTCGGCATCTTCGCCTTCGCCCTGTGGGACCGGCGCGACCGGGTCCTGTATCTGGTCCGCGACCATCTCGGGGTGAAGCCGCTCTACTGGGCGCGGATGAACGGTGTGCTGCTCTTCGGCTCCCAGCCCAAGGCCC
>JAEYPE010000158.1 GCA_023411035.1 Pseudomonadota bacterium | reverse complement strand
GCGTGTGGCACACGGCGCAGGCGCGGAACAGCGCCTTCCCCGCCGCCGGATCGCCGGCCGGCAGCGGGTCGGCGGCTGCGGCGGTGCCGATCATGGACAGGAGCGCGGCGGCTGCGGCGGCGCGCATCGGCTCAATCCCCGTCCGGGTCGACGACGCGCAGGTCGATGACCCGGGTGTTGATCAGCACCTTGCCGGCGTGCTCGAAGTTCACGGTGACGCGCTCGCGCACCGCCGACTGCACCTGTCCGAGGCCCCAGTCGGGCTGGCTGGGGTGACGGACCCAGGCTCCGGGCACCAGCGTGTCGTCCATGGCGACCCTTTCCTTGCCGGCCGCCCCGAAAATCGGCGGCATCTCGTGGCCGTGGATGTTACAAGAAAGGGAGGCGTTGCGGGAAGTTCCCGCCGCCGCCCCGATCCCGGCCACCTGACCGCGTGAAGAACATGGACCTGGACATCCGCGTCGTCGAGCTGCTCGCCTCCCGCTTCTGCCACGACCTCGTCAGCCCGGTCGGCGCCATCCGCAACGGGCTGGAGCTGATCGAGGAGATGAACGAGGATGCGGACGAGGGCGGGGAGCCCAATCCCGCCTTCATGGGCGAGGCGATCAAGCTGATCGACCATTCCTCGCTCCAGGCCGACCGCCGGCTGCGCGTCTTCCGCCTTGCCTACGGCACGGCCGGGCGCGAGCAGAAGGGCTTCAACGACGTGCGCGCCGCCGCCCAGGGCTGGGTCGAAGGCTCGCGCACCACGCTGGACTGGCCGGCCGGGGCGCCGTCGGACTGGGCCGCCATGCGGCTGGGCCTCGCCAAGGTGCTGCTGAACACCATCGTGCTGGCCGAGGAATCGCTGACCCACGGCGGCAGCGTGGTGGTGGCGGGGGAGGGCAGCCAGGAGTCCGGCCGCCTGACCGTGACCGCCAAGGGCCGGCCCGGCGCGCTCACCCCCGAGGCCGAGGCGGCGCTGACCGGCCGGGCGAAGCCGGACGAGCTGACCGCGCGCACCATTCACCCCTACATCACCGGGCGCTTCGCCGAGACCTACGGCGTGCGGCTGGGCACAGGGCAGCTCGGGCCGGAAGCGCTGGCGTTCACGCTGGAGTGGTGAGCGGCGGCCTCCGGCCGCCTTCCTAAAGCTGTTTGAAGATCCGCGCTTCCACCACGACCTGCTCCACCCCGTGCGTCGTCTGGTGGGAGGTCGTGCGCAGGTTGACCGCCAGGCTGTGGCGGGCCGCCCTGGTCAGCGCCTCGTTCAGCGCCTCAACCGCGTCGCGCACCTGCTGCGCCAACTCCTCGTCCTGCATGAATCCCCCTGTGACAAGCCATCGCGGGCCGTACCCGCACTTTCGAGGTAAGATACTTTTAATCAGTGTTTGACAGGCTCCCCCCGTGCCCGAAGGCCGCGGTCTGCGGCCCTACGGGCACCGCGCGCCGCCAGCCCGGCCCGGGAACTCCTCGGGTGACAGCCGGAGCACGATAACGAAGGCCTGGGGAACACGCCATGGATGATCTGCTCAGTGAATTCCTGACCGAGACCAACGAGAACCTGTCCGTGCTCGACGTCGAGCTGGTCCGGTTGGAGCAGAACCCCAACGACCCCGAGCTGCTCTCGAACATCTTCCGCCTTGTCCATACGATCAAGGGCACCTGCGGGTTCCTCGGCCTGCCGCGCCTGGAAAAGGTCGCGCACGCGTCGGAGAACGTGCTGGGCAAGTTCCGCGACGGCGAGCTGACCATCACGCCCGAGGCGGTGTCGCTGATCCTCCAGGCGCTCGACACCATCAAGGGCCTGCTCGCCGTGCTGGAGGCCACCGAGGCCGAACCGCCGGGCGACGACAACGACCTGATCATCCGCCTGAACGCCTGCGCCGAGGGCAAGCTGGGCGGCGCCCCGGCCGCCGCGGCCGCTCCCCCGCCGCCCGCCAAGAAGGATGAGGTGGAGGTTCCGTCGGTTTCGCTGGAGGAGCTTGAGGCCGCGTGGCTCGCCGCGCCCGGCCCGTCCACCGCGCTCACCCCGGTCCAGCCCGAGCCCGAGCCGGAGCCCGCCAGGGAACTGGCCGTGCCCGAGCCCGAGCCGGTGCCCGCGCCCGCTTCCAAGATGCCGGTCCCGGCCGCCCAGGCCGCCGGCAGCAGCGGCGACGACGTGCGCGAGGCTGGCAACAAGGAATCCGCCGTCGCGGCGCAGACCATCCGCGTCAACGTCGACCTGCTCGAAAACCTGATGACCATGGTCTCGGAGCTGGTGCTGACCCGCAACCAGCTTCTCCAGATCCTGCGCTCGCAGAAGGAAAGCGAGTTCGCCGCTCCGCTCCAGCGCCTGAACCACGTCACGTCGGAGCTGCAGGAAGGCGTCATGAAGACGCGCATGCAGCCGATCGGCAACGCCTGGGCCAAGCTGCCGCGTCTGGTGCGCGATCTGGCGCACGAACTGGGCAAGAAGATCGACCTCCAGATGCTCGGCGCCGACACCGAGCTGGACCGGCAGGTTCTGGAGCTGATCAAGGACCCGCTGACGCACATGGTGCGCAACTCCGCCGACCATGGCCTGGAGGTGCCCGCCGACCGCCTGCGCACGGGCAAGTCGGAAACCGGCCGGATCACGCTGAACGCCTATCACGAGGGCGGCCACATCATCATCGAGATCCAGGACGACGGTAAGGGCCTGGCGATCGACAAGATCAAGCAGAAAGCCATCCAGAACGGCATGGCGTCGGAAGGCGAGCTGGCGGCGATGTCCGACCAGCAGATCATCCAGTTCATCATGAAGCCGGGCTTCTCGACCGCGGTGAAGGTCACCAACGTGTCGGGCCGCGGCGTCGGCATGGACGTGGTGAAGACCAACATCGAGAAGATCGGCGGCACGATCGAGATCAAGTCCCAGCAGGGCAAGGGCTCGACCTTCGTCATCAAGATCCCGCTGACCCTGGCCATCGTCTCCGCCCTGATCGTGGAGTGCGCGGGCGAGCGCTTCGCCATCCCGCAGATCAGCGTGGTGGAACTGGTGCGCGCCGCCGCCGACAGCGAGCACACCATCGAGCGTCTGAAGGGCACGCCGGTCCTGCGCCTGCGCAACCGCCTGCTGCCTCTGGTCTCGCTCCAGGAGCTGCTGCGGCTCGACGACAAGGAGGGCGAGGAGAAGAAGACCGACGAGACCTTCATTGTGGTCACCCAGGTCGGAACCTACACCTTCGGCATCATGGTCGACCGCGTGTTCGACACCGAGGAAATCGTGGTGAAGCCGGTGGCGCCGATCCTGCGGCACATCGAGATGTTCTCGGGCAACACGATCCTCGGCGACGGGTCGGTCATCATGATCCTCGACCCGAACGGCATCGCGTCGGCCACCGGCGAGATGGCCATGGGCGAGAACGTTTCCAAGGAAGCGACCTCCGTCCAGACGGCCCGCCAGGAGGACAAGATGGCGCTGCTGCTGTTCCGCGCCGGGGCCGGCGCGCCGAAGGCGGTGCCGCTGTCGCTGGTCGCCCGCCTGGAGGATGTGGACCTCGCCAGCGTCGAATCGTCCAACGGCATGCCGGTGGTCCAGTACCGCGGCAAGCTGATGCCGCTGGTGCCGATCGATCCGGGCTTCATGATCGGCCAGGAAGGTCGCCAGCCGGTGCTGGTCTTCGCCGACGGCGACCGCTCCATGGGCCTGATCGTGGACGAGATCGTGGACATCGTGGAAGAGCGTCTGGTGGTGCAGCTCACCGCCGACCGTCCGGGCCTGATGGGCTCGGCGATCATCGCCGGCAAGGCGACGGACGTCATCGACGCGGGCTTCTTCCTGACCCAGGCCTACAAGGATTGGTTCGGCTCGTCCTCGACCGAGGCGTACGAGGAGGAGAAGGCGCTCCAGCGCGTGCTTCTGGTGGACGACAGCCCGTTCTTCCGCAACCTGCTGACCCCGCTGCTGTCGGTGGCCGGCTACGACGTCACCGCGGTGGAGAACGCCAACGAGGCGCTGGCGCTGTGCGAGGCGGGCGAGGACTTCGACGTCATCGTCTCCGACATCGAGATGCCGGGCATGAGCGGCTTCGACTTCGCAGAGGCGGTCCGCCAGGGCGGCACCCGCTGGAGCAGCACTCCGATGGTCGCCCTGTCCAGCCACGCCTCCCCGCGCGACCTCGACCGCGGCCGCCAGGCCGGGTTCACCGACTATGTCGCCAAGTTCGACCGTGACGCGCTGCTGTACGCGCTTCAGCAGACCCTGTCCGAGCAGAAAGGTGCCGCATGAGCAACGCCAAGCTGCCCGCCACCACCAAGAAGTCCAAGGGCGACGAGATCGCATCCGGTGGCAGCCAGGACTATGTGACCATGACCATTGCCGACCAGCTGTTCGGCATTCCGGTCCTACAGGTCCAGGACGTGCTGGGGCACCAGCGGATCACCCGCATCCCGCTGGCTCCGCCGGAGGTCGCCGGCTCGCTGAACCTGCGCGGGCGCATCGTCACCGCCATCGACGTGCGCTTGCGGCTGGGCCTGTCGTCGCGCCCGAAGGACAAGCCGGGCATGTCCATCGTGGTGGATCTGCGCGGCGAACTGTACAGCCTGATGGTCGATTCGGTCGGCGAGGTGCTGAGCCTGTCCAACGACGATTTCGAGCGCAACCCGGCCACCCTCGACCCGCGCTGGCGTGAGGTGTCCACGGGCATCTACCGCCTGAACGGACAGCTCATGGTGGTCCTGGACGTGCCGCGTCTGCTGAACTTCACCACTCTGGAAGCGGCCTGAGGCGAATCCCCGGTCGGTGTGCATAGCGAAGCCTGAGGCCCGTTCACCATGAAATGTTGCCTGGTCGTCGATGACAGCCGCGTGGTCCGCAAGGTCGCGCGGAAGATCCTGGAAGAGCTGAACTTCGCCTGCACAGAGGCGGAGGACGGAAGGCAGGCCATGGAAGCCTGCGCGCGCAAGATGCCGGATGCCATCCTGCTGGACTGGAACATGCCGGTCATGAACGGGATCGATTTCCTGCGTCGCCTGCGCAAGATGAGCGGCGGGGATGCTCCCAAGGTCGTGTTCTGCACGACCGAGAACGACCTCGCCCACATCCAGGAGGCGCTGTCCGCCGGAGCGAACGAGTACATCATGAAGCCGTTCGACAGCGACATCATCCAGATCAAGTTCCAGCAGGTCGGTCTGCTGTGACGCGCGGCCCCGCCGCCCCGCGCACTGTTCCGACCCTGAAAGGCTGATTGCGTCATGTCCGATCGTTTCGGCAGAAGCCCTCCCGCCGCACCCGCGGCTCATCCGGCCGGCACCGCCGGCGGCGATCCCGTGCGGGTGATGGTGGTCGACGATTCCGCCGTCATCCGTGGCCTCCTGACCCGTGCCCTGGAAGGCGACGCGGACATCCGCGTGGTCGCCTCGGTGGGCGACGGTCAGATGGCGATCAACGCGCTGCAGCGAAATACCCTCGACGTCATCGTTCTCGACATCGAAATGCCGGTGATGGACGGGCTGACCGCCCTTCCGAAGCTGCTGGCCGTGGCGCCGCAGGTGAAGATCATCATGGCCTCGACGCTGACGCTGCGCGGGGCCGACATCTCCATGCGCTGCCTGTCCGCGGGTGCCGCCGACTATATCCCCAAGCCGACCTCCACCCGCGAGCTTGGCGGGGCGGACGCCTTCAAGCGCGAATTGGTGTCAAAGGTCAAGGCGCTGGGCGCCGCCGCCCGCCGCGCCGGGTCCCGCACCCGCGGTGAGATGCGCCCGCTGACCCCGGCGCCGTCGTCCTTGCTGAAGCGGGAGACGCCGCCCGTCACGCTGCGTCCGGCACCCGCCGTCGGCACCGCCAGCCAGACCAAGCCGGACGTGATCGCCATCGGCAGTTCCACGGGCGGTCCACAGGCGCTGTTCGAGGTGCTGGCCCATCTGAAGGCCGGCGTCACCCAGCCGATCCTCATCACCCAGCACATGCCGGCGACCTTCACCACCATCCTGGCGGAGCACATCACCCGCCAGTGTGGGCTGAACGCGCAGGAGGCGAAGGACGGCGAACCCATCGTGTCCGGCCGCTGCTACATCGCGCCGGGCGACTTCCACATGCTGGTGACCCAGCGCGGCGGCGCCAACGTGATTTCCCTGACCAAGGACCCGCCGGAGAATTTCTGCCGTCCGGCGGTTGACCCGATGATGCGGTCGATCCTCCGCGCCTTCGGCGGGCGCAAGATTCTGGCCTGCATCCTGACCGGCATGGGCCAGGACGGGCTGAAGGGCTGCACGGACGTGGTGAACGCCGGCGGCACCCTGATCGCGCAGGACGAGGCGTCCAGCGTCGTGTGGGGCATGCCGGGGGCCGTCGCCCAGGCGGGTATCTGCTCCGCGGTGTTGCCGCTCAAGGAAATCGGTCCCTACATCCGCAAGTTCGCGTCGAGGGCAGCATGAGAGTCGAAGATTTCGACATGTTCTCCACGCTGCTCAAGCAGCGTTCCGGCTTGGTCCTGACCCGCGACAAGGCCTACCTGCTCGAATCCCGGCTGATGCCGGTGGCGCGCAAGTGGAACATGAAGGGGCTGGAGGAATTGGCCGCCACCGTGCGGACGCGCAAGGACGAGGCCCTGCTGCGCGACATCACGGAGGCGATGACCACCAACGAGTCCTCCTTCTTCCGCGACCAGAAGCCCTTCGACCAGTTCAAGCAGGTCGTCCTGCCGAAGCTGATGGAAGCGCGCGCGGCCAAGCGGTCGATCCGCATCTGGTCGGCGGCCTGCTCCTCGGGCCAGGAAGCCTATTCGCTCGCCATGCTGCTGAGCGAGGAATCGGCGAAGATGGCCGGCTGGCGGATCGAGATCGTCGGCACCGACATTTCCTCGGAGATGGTGGAGCGGTCCAAGTCGGGCATCTATACCCAGTTCGAGGTGCAGCGCGGCCTGCCCATCCAGATGCTGGTGAAGCATTTCAAGCAGCAGGGCGACAAGTGGCAGATCAGCCCGCAGCTTCGCCAGATGGTTTCGTTTCGCGAATACAACCTGCTGGGTGATCTGTCGGGGCTGGGCCAGTTCGACATCGTGTTCTGCCGCAACGTGCTGATCTACTTCGATCAGCCGACCAAGGCGAAGGTTCTGGAGGCCATCGCCCGCCAGATGCCGAAGGACGGTGTGCTCTATCTGGGCGGTGCGGAAACCGTTCTGGGCATCACCGACCGCTTCAAGCCGGTGGAAGGGCAGCGCGGACTTTACAGCCTGGGCGGCTTTTCCACCGCCGGGCTGAAGGCGGCGGTCTGAACATCAATCTGCACGAGGCGGTATGAATCCGAAGCGAACGGAGGTTCGCTTCGGTAAAAGCCGGGGTTTGAGAGGGGCGGGCCTCAGCCCGCCGCCTGCTGGGGCTGGTGGGGAGCGCGCGGGATCGGGGTGGCATCCTCTTGCGGGTCGCGCAGCACATAGCCGCGGCCCCAGACCGTCTCGATGTAGTTGTCGCCCTGGGTCGCCGCGGCCAGCTTCTTGCGCAGCTTGCAGACGAAGACGTCGATGATCTTCAACTCCGGCTCGTCCATGCCGCCGTAGAGATGGTTCAGGAACATCTCCTTGGTCAGGGTCGTCCCCTTGCGCAAGGACAGCAGTTCCAGGATGCCGTATTCCTTGCCGGTCAGGTGGAGCGGCTGGCTGTCCACCTCCACCGTGCGGGTGTCCAGGTTCACGGTCAGGCGGCCGGTGCGGATGATGCTGTCCGAATGGCCCTTGGACCGGCGGACGATGGCCTGGATGCGGGCGATCAGCTCGCGCTTGTCGAAGGGCTTGGTCAGATAGTCGTCGGCGCCGAAGCCCAGCCCCTTGATCTTGTTGTCCATCTCCGACAGGCCCGACAGGATCAGGATCGGCGTGGTCACGCGGGCTGCACGCAGGCGGCGCAGAACCTCGTAACCGTCGATGTCCGGCAGCATCAGATCGAGGATGATGATGTCGTAATCGTACAGTTTGCCGATTTCGAGCCCATCCTCACCGAGGTCGGTAGAATCGACGATGTAGCCTTCCGACTGAAGCATCAACTCGATGCTTTTGGCCGTGGAGGAATCGTCTTCGACCAGCAGAACCCTCATGGCGATATCCCGACGTTAGATGGTGCGTTTCTGGCATCCGAAGCGGCGCTGCTTGCCCGCAGCCCCTTACCAGATCCCCTTAACAGATCCCACGGCTGTTTACACAGGTTAACAGACGATTCAGCTTAACGCCAGAGCCATAGCACTTCATTTAACGTTAATATTTTTCGATGACCATGATTCGGGCGGCATGGCGGCGGAATCCGCGATCATCATAAATTGCGCCGCCTGCGCCCGGTTCACCTGTCCCAATCCCGTTCGCGAATCCGTAAGACCGTGCCCGCCGACGTCGCCCGCATCCTTCAGGAAATCGATTCCGTCGCCGGCTACAGCCGGTTCGGGCGGGTCACCGCCGTGCTCGGCCTGCTGGTGGAGGTCGGAGGAATCGAGAAGGAGCTGTCGGTGGGCGGGCGCTGCATCGTGGAATCCCGCGACGGGCGGCAGGTCCCCTGCGAGGTGGTGGGCTTTCGTCAGGGCCGCGCGCTGCTGATGCCCTTCGGCACCATCGACGGGGTGGGGCTGGGCTGCCGCGCGTTGGTGTCCGACAGCCAGCCCATGGTCTTCCCGACGGAGGCATGGCTTGGCCGCGTCATCAACGCGCTGGGCGAGCCGGTGGACGGCAAGGGGCCTCTGCCCAAGGGAACCCACGGCGTCCCGATCCGCAACAACCCGCCGCCCGCCCATTCCCGCGCCCGCGTGGGCGAGAAGCTGGACCTGGGCATTCGCGCGATCAACGCCTTCCTCACCTGCTGCCGCGGCCAGCGTATGGGCATCTTCGCCGGTTCCGGCGTCGGCAAATCGTCGGTGATGTCCATGCTGGCCCGCTTCTCCGCCGCGGAGGTCGCGGTGATCGGGCTGATCGGCGAACGCGGGCGCGAGCTTCAGGAATTCATCACCGAGGATCTGGGCGAAGAGGGCCTGTCGCGCAGCATCGTGGTCTGCGCCACCTCCGACGAAGCGCCGCTGATGCGCCGTCAGGCCGCCTATATGACGCTGGCCGTGGCGGAAGCCTTCCGGGATGCCGGCTGCAACGTGCTGTGCATGATGGACAGCGTGACCCGCTTCGCGATGGCCCAGCGCGAGATCGGCCTGTCCGCGGGCGAGCCGCCGACGACGAAGGGCTACCCCCCCACCGTCTTCGCCGAACTGCCGCGCCTGCTGGAACGCGCCGGACCGGGCTTGAGCGGGTCGGGCTCCATCACCGGCCTGTTCACCGTGCTGGTGGAAGGCGACGACCACAACGAACCGATCGCCGACGCCGTGCGCGGCATCCTGGACGGTCACATCGTCCTGGAACGCCAGATCGGCGAGCGCGGGCGCTATCCGGCCATCAACATCCTGCGCAGCGTGTCGCGAACCATGCCCGGCTGCAACTCTCCCATGGAGAACGAGTTGGTGAACCACGCGCGGCGGCTGATGTCGTCCTACGACAACATGGCGGAGATGATCCGCCTGGGCGCCTATCGCAAGGGCACCGACCCGCAGGTCGACGAGGCCATCCATTTCCAGCCGGCGCTGGAGGCGTTCCTGAAGCAGGGCAAGCGCGAGGCGACCGACCTCGACAACAGCTATGCCCAGCTCGCCGCCATCTTCGGCATTGAGCAGTGGCCGCCGCAAGAATGAGCAGTCTGAAGACCATCATCCGCCTCCAGAAGTGGAAGCTCGACGAGAAGCGCCGGGCGCTGGCGGAACTACAGAACCTCGCCGAGCGTCTCCAGGCCGAAATCGACCGGCTGAAGGAAGAGATCGCGGCGGAGCGGGAGACGGCCCGTGGCAACGTCGAATATTCCTTCACCTACAGCAATTACATCCAGGCGGCGATGGAGCGCGGCAAGCGGCTGACCCAGTCCATGGGGCAGGTGGAAGGGCAGATCGCCGTCGCCACCGACGAGATGGCCGAAGCCTTCCAGGAGCTGAAGCGCTATGAGCTGGCCGAGGAGGAGCGGCTGAAGCGGGAGAAGGAAAAACTGAAGCGCAAGGAAGCCAACATGCTCGACGAAACCGCGCTGGTCGGCTTCCGTCGCCGCCAGCAGGAAGAAAGCGAGCTGGAAACCTGAGCGCTGCCGACCATGGCCGGACGAAACCAATGCCGATGAACGTCGCCGTCTGCGCCGTCGTCAAGAACGAGGCGCGCTACCTGCTGGAGTGGCTGTCCTATCAGGTCGCTATCGGCGTGGACAGCTTCATCCTGTACGACAACGGCAGCGCGGACGAAAGCATCGACCTGATGATGAAGCTGGGGAACGGGCTCTCCATCACCCTGATCTCCTGGCCGTCGCCCGGCAGTGTCCATCCCGCGGAATTTACGGAAGATCGCCGCCTACAACCACGCTCTGACCCGGTTCGGCGACCGCCATGACTGGATTCTGTTCGTGGGCTCCGACGAGTTCTTCGTTCCGATCCGTGATCGTTCCATCAAGGACTTCATCGCGCGCTGCGCCGGTCGGGACGATGTCGGGGCCATCGCCGTGAACGAGAAGTATTTCGGATCGTCGGGCCAGGACCGTTACGAGGATCACCCGGTGATCGAGCGGTTCACCCGTTGCGCGATGCCGCGTTTCGACGGGCATCTGCACATCAAGACCCTAATCAGGTTTTCTGAACTCCGTCCACACATGGGCGGGCTCGGAAAACCTGCTTAAATCCGTTTCAGGCGGGCGAAGAAGGGCGGGTTGTCCCATCCGGGCTGGCGGTCTTCCACCACCACCCGGTGCGGGAGCGGTTGGTCCCGCTCGACGGCGATCTCCACCCAGCGGGGGATCAACTCGTTGTTCAGGTCGTCCAGTACGGCGATGGCCAGCGCTTCCGGCGCAGCTCCGGCCTCTCCGGCCAGAGCGTTCAGATAGCTGGCGGCACCCGCCGCGTCGGCGATGAGCCGGTCGGGAACATAGCGGATGGTCAGGCGGGTCCCCGGCGCCGGTTCCCCTTGAAGCTCCACCAGATAATCGTGGCGGGCGTCGGGATTGGGCGCGGTGGCCAGAAGTTCGCGGCGGCGCATGGGGTCCCGGTTATAAGGGTTTGGGCTCGTCAGGCGGTGTAGCTGTTCCCGCCGGCCCCGGTGCGGGTCAGCTTGACCCAGCATTTGGCGCCGGACTGGAAGGACAGACCGCCGACATAGCCCACGGCGCGGATGCTGTCCGCGAAAATCTGGATGAGGTCGAGCCGAATGTCCGGGGCCAGCGGGGTGTGGCTGCGCAGGATCAGGTCGAACCGGTTGGGCTGCACCAGCCCGTCGAGTTGCATGGGGCCTAGACGGCTGAGGTCGAGATCCAGCAGGAAGCGGCTGCCCTTGTCGCCGCCCTTGCGGCCATTCTTCCCGTCCTCCTCCGGATTGATGGGGTGGATATGAAGCTTGATGGGCGTCAGCCCGTTGGCGTCCAACATCGGCAGGGTGTAGGGACGCCAGTCGCCGGGCAGCGGATCGCCGGCCTGTTGCTGAAGGCTGCGGAATTCGCGCTCAAGTTGGGACAGCAGGCTTCCCTGGCCGGATTTTTCCAGGGCTGAGGCCGCCCCCTCTCCCAGCCAGCCGCGAGCGTCGCCGCCGCGGATCGCCGACAGGAAGAAGCTCAGCGCCGCGCCCAGCTTGCGGTTCGGCTGCGGGATGACGGTGCCGATCAGCGATTGCGCGGCAGCCCGGTCCACCCCGGCCAGTGCGACCAGAATCTGGCGCATGGCGGGCCAGTCCCGCTCGCTTAACGGACCCGGTTCCGTGGCGAGCGGGGGAGGGGCGGTCTGGAGCGCCTTGGCGGGGTCGGTCAGTGCGGCGGTGACGCGGCTCCCCTGCGGCAGGCTCGCCTGGACGTTCAGCGCCAGCATGCCTTGCGGAGTGGCGAGGATCGGCTGTCCCTGCGGCGTGCTGCCGGCCACCGTGCCCTTCAGGACCGGTCCGTCGGGCGTCTCCAGGGCCGCCGGAGGGGTGCCGGAATCCGTGGGCGTGGCGGTGGGGGGGGTGGTGAAGCGGGGCTGCTGGGCAGGGGGCGGCGGGGGTGTTGCCGGCGCGGGACCGGGCTGGGGCGCCGCGGACTCTTTGCGGGGCGGGTTGCCGGCGCTCTGACCGTCCGGTGGGCGGGAATCGTCTTCCGGAGGGGCCGCCGGCGGCTGGTCCGGCGGGGGCGTGACGGTCAGGATCTTCAGCGCGACGGTACCGCCCTGGGTCAGGACCGGTTCCGCGGCAGGCTTCGACGGCGAGGGCGAGGCTGGCGCCGGAGTCTCCCCGCCGGGGTGCGCCGCGTCGCCGCCAAGCTCCACCGCGGCGTCCATCATCGGCTTGCCGGGGAGGGGCGCAGTTGCCGTGCCGGATGGAGCTTGGGTGGGGGGCGCTTGCGGTGGGGCGGGTGCCGCGGCGGGCTGGCCGGTCGGTGCCGGATTGGCGCCGCCGTCCGTGGCGGGGGGAGGCGCCGGCGGTGCTCCGCCCGCCGGCAGGGCCGGTGTGGTCGGGGC
>JAEYPE010000143.1 GCA_023411035.1 Pseudomonadota bacterium | reverse complement strand
TTTTCCTCCAGGACTGGCGGGCGACGCTGATCCCCACCCTGGCGATCCCGGTGTCGATCATCGGCGTCTTCGCCGTGCTTCTGGTGCTGGGCTACAGCGCCAACACCATCACGCTGTTCGCGCTGGTGCTGGCGATCGGGCTGGTGGTGGACGACGCCATCGTGGTGGTCGAGAATGTCCGCCGCGTGATGGAGGAGCATCCCGACCAGCCCGCCCCCTCCGCCAGCCGCATCGCCATGGAGCAGGTGACCGGCGCCATCGTCGCCTCCACCCTGGTGCTGGCCGCGGTGTTCGTGCCGGTGGCGTTCCTGCCCGGCATCACGGGAGAGCTGTACCGGCAGTTCGCCGTGACCATCACCGCCTCCTTCCTGATTTCCGGCTTCGTCTCGCTGACCTTGACACCGGCGCTGTGCGGCCTGTTGCTGCGCCCGCCGCGCCAGCCCTGGCGCCCGCTGGCCGCCTTCAACCGGGGATTGGACTGGATTCGCGACCGCTACGGCAATCTCGTCGGCTGGCTGTCGCGCAAGCTGGTGATCGGCGTCGCCGCCTTCGCCCTTCTGGCCGGCGGGGCCTTCCTGCTGCTGAGCAGCCTGCCCACCGCCTTCCTGCCGTCGGAAGACCAGGGATACTTCTTCGTCAACGTGCAGTTGCCGAGCGCCGCATCGCTCAGCCGGACCGAAACGGTGATGAGCGACGTCACCGAGCGGCTGCGTGGAACGCCGGGCGTCGCCCACGTCATTTCCATCGCCGGATACAGCATCCTCAGCGGAGCCGCTTCCAACGTCGGCTTGCAGATCGCCGTGCTGAAGCCCTGGCGGGAGCGGGGGAGCGACGAGACGGTGGATGCGCTTCTGGCCCGGTTGAGGCCGCAGCTCGCGGCGGTGCCGCAGGCGACCATTTCCGCCTTCAATTCACCCTCCATCCCCGGCCTCGGCAACACCGGCGGTTTCCAGTTGCAGGTGCAGGCGCTGGGTGGGCAATCGCCCCAACAACTGGGTGCGGTGTTGCGCGGTCTGCTGGTCGCCGCCAACCAGGACGCTCAGCTGTCGGCCGTCTTCAGCACCTTCAATCCCGACGTCCCGCATCTGTTCGTCGACCTCGACCGCACCAAGGCGGCGCTTCTGGGAGTATCGCCGGGCGACGTGTTCACCACGCTCCAGGCCCATCTCGGGTCCCGCTACGTCAACGATTTCAACCTGTATGGCCGGGTTTACCAGGTGCAGGTCCAGGACGCCGCCAATTACCGGGAGGAGGTGGCGGACATCGACCAGCTCTATGTGCGGAGTTCCAACGGAGACATGGTGCCGCTGCCCAGCATCGTCAGCGTCCGCACCACTTTGGCCCCCGACAACCTCCTCCGCTACAACCAGTTCCTTTCGGCCTCGGTCAACGGCGACGCGGCGCCGGGGAACAGTTCCGGCCAGGCGCTGGCCGCGATGCAGGAGGTGGCGGACCGCACCCTGCCGACGGGCTACGCGACCGAATGGACCGGCCTGTCCTATCAGGAAAGCCGGATCGGCAACCAGACCATCGTCATCTTCGGGCTGGCGGTGATGTTCGGCTATCTGTTCCTGGTCGCGCAGTACGAGAACTGGCTGATCCCGCTGGCCGTGCTGCTGTCCGTCGCCATCGCGGTGCTGGGGGCCGGCATCGGCCTGAGCGTCACCGGCATCGCCAACGACATCTACGCACAGATCGGCCTCGTCCTGCTGGTGGGTCTTGCCGCCAAGAACGCCATCCTGATTGTGGAGTTCGCGCGGGAGCAGCGTGCAGCCGGTCACCCTATCGTCGAATCCGCGGTGATGGGCGCCCGCCAGCGCTTCCGCGCCGTCCTGATGACGGCGTTGGCCTTCATCCTGGGGGCCGTGCCGCTGCTGGTGGCCACCGGCGCCGGTGCGGCAAGCCGGAGGTCCATCGGAACGACGGTCTTCAGCGGCATGACCGCGGCGACGCTGGTCGGCATCATCTTCGTGCCCGTGCTGTTCGTCGTCTTCCAGCTCCTGAGCGAACGCCTTGTTCCGCGCCGCCATGGGGACTCCATGGAAACATCGCCGGCGGAGTGAGTCCGGTGCATCCGTCACGCGAACGAGCGCTCCTCCATTAGGGGCGCAATCGGCAACGGTGCCGTTCCGAGCCTGAAAGTCAGACTCACCATCGAGCCCGGGTCGAGCGGATCGGCCTTATTCTCGCCGCAGTTTCAATTCGAATTGGAGAGCCGGGAGGGGACGTTGACGGGTGATCGTCGTCAGCGGCATCCCGCAAGCGCGAACAGCAATCACCAGCTGTCAAACTGCGATACGGGAATGCGATAAAGAGTGTGTATGCAAGGGGCGATGGCGAGCGACATCCAGCGGTCGATAACGCTTTGATTTAAAAGAAAAAATGGGCCGCCCACAAGGAGCGGCCCAAGTCTAGGGAGGAAACGCCCAAGAAGTGCGTTACGGCACCGCCCGCATCGCAGACACGATCGATACCGCACTGCACAATATGATCGGACATCGCCCAGGGATCAAGGGGGAAAATATTTTTCGATGCGATTCAATGAGTTAGAGAAAACCAAGACAGACCCCGAGCGTAGCGCAAACAGCCATTTATGCTGCATTGCACACAAAATCCCGGTTTTGCTTCCGCACAATCTGGGGCTGGCGGCGCGCCCGCCAACCCATCCCGGTCCTTTGGCATAACCCATCCGACCGATAGGGAACCAACCTTCCATACGGTCGTTTCGTCCCTGCGCGTTCCGGGGTGCCCCCCCGCCACGCGCCATTCGGCCGCGCTCCGGCGTAGCCGTCCGGCACCGGAGAACCGTCAACGTGAGCAGACTGGTCGTCGTATCCAACCGCGTGGCCCCCATCGACGAAGGCAAGCAGGCCGCCGGGGGGCTGGCCGTTGCGGTGCTGGCCGCGCTGAAAAAGACCGGCGGCATCTGGTTCGGCTGGAGCGGCACGGTGGTCGAGGAGGAATCGCAGAGCGAGCCCCGCCGCACCGACGTCGGACGCCTGACCTACGCGACGCTGGACCTCAGCCGCCGCGACTTCGAGGAGTATTACAACGGCTTCGCCAACCAGACCCTGTGGCCGCTGTTCCATTACCGCCTGGGCCTGATCGAGGTCAGCCGCCGCACCCGCGAAGGCTACAAGCGGGTCAACGGCTATTTCGCGGAGAAGCTGGTCCCGCTGCTGCAGCCGGACGACATGGTATGGGTCCACGACTATCACCTGATCCCCTTCGGGGAGGAGTTGCGCCAGCGTGGCTGCAACCAGCGCATGGGCTTCTTCCTGCACACGCCCTTCCCCGCGCCGGAGGTGCTGGTGGTGCTGCCCAACCACAGGGAGCTGATCCGGGAGCTGTGCGCCTACGACCTCGTGGGCTTCCACACCCAGTTGGATCTGCGCTGCTTCGCCGACTACATCCGGCAGGAGCTGAATGGGGAGGTGGAGGACCGCGGCCCGGACGGCGGGATGCTGATCCACGCCTTCGGGCGCACGCTGCTGGCCCGCGCCTTCCCCATCAGCATCGACACCGACAATCTGGTGAGCCTCGCGGAAACCGCCGTGCGCTCCCGCCACACGGAGCGGCTGCGGGAAAGCCTCGTCGGGCGGCGGCTGATCATCGGGGTGGACCGGCTGGACTATTCCAAGGGCCTGCCGCAGCGCTTCCAGGCCTTCGAACAGCTTCTGGCGGCCTACCCGGAACACTGCAACCGCGTCTCCTTCCTCCAGGTGGCGCCGCCCAGCCGCGAGGACGTGCCCGAATACATCGCCATCAAGCGCGAGCTGTCGGAGCTGTCGGGCCGCATCAACGGACGCTTCGCCGAGTTCGACTGGGTGCCGATCCGCTATCTGAACAAGAGCTTCGGACGGCGCGTGCTGGCCGGCTTCTACCGCACGGCCCATGTCGGGCTGGTCACCCCGTTGCGCGACGGCATGAACCTCGTCGCCAAGGAGTATGTGGCCTGCCAGGACCCGGACGATCCCGGCGTGCTGGTGCTGTCCACCTTCGCGGGGGCCGCGCGGGAACTCGATTCGGCCCTGATCGTCAATCCCTTCGACATCGAGGCGGTGGCCGACGCGCTCCAGCGCGCCCTGACCATGTCCCTGCCCGAGCGGAAGGAGCGCCACGCCGCGATGATGCGCATCCTGCGCAGCCACGACATCGGCTGGTGGCGGGAAAGCTATGTGGATGCCTTGACGCGCGCGCCGTACGGGTGAAACTGATGCCATGACCACCGACCGCACCGCCGCTTCCGGCCCCGCCCCCATCACCCTGGTCGCCGACATCGGCGGCACCAACGCCCGCTTCGGCCTGATCGACGACAAGGGCATCCACGGCTCGCGCGTTCTGCGCTGCGCCGACTTCCCGTCGCTGGAGGCGGCGGCCCTGGCCTATCTGGGCGGCATGGCGCCGGACGCCCGGCCCAGCCGGGGCGCCTTCGCCATCGCCGGCCCGGTGACCGGCGACGAGGTGCTGATGACCAACCGGGGCTGGTCCTTCTCCACGGCGGAGGTGCGGGGCAAGCTGGGGCTGGAGCGGCTGGCCGTCATCAACGACTTCACCGCCGTGGCCCTGTCGGTGCCCCGTCTCACCCCCGCCGACCTGCGCCAGGTGGGCGAGGGAGCGCCGGAGCCGGGCAAAGTCGTCGGCGTCATCGGGCCGGGCAGCGGGCTGGGCGTGTCGGGGCTGGTGCCCGGACCGCAGGGCTGGACCGCGCTGGCGGCGGAGGGCGGCCACGTCACCATGGCCCCGGTCAGCGACCGCGAGAGCGCCGTGCTGGCCCAACTCCGCAAGAGCTTCGACCATGTGTCGGCGGAGCGGGTGCTGTCCGGTCCGGGGCTGGTGAACCTCTATCAGGCGCTGTGCATCCTCGACCACCAGGAGCCGGAGCCCTTCACCCCCGCCCAGGTCTCCGACGCCGCGACGGCCAACACCAACCCCCATTGCGTGGAGGCGGTGGAGATGTTCTGCGCGATGCTCGGCACCGTGGCGGGCAACCTCGCCCTGACGCTGGGGGCGCGGGGCGGCGTCTACATCGCGGGCGGCGTCGTGCCGAAGCTGGGCACCCTGTTCACCCACTCCCGCTTCCGCAAGCGCTTCATGGAAAAGGGCCGGATGCGCGACTTCCTGGCCCCCATCCCCACCTACGTCATCACCCACGAGCTTCCCGCCTTCCTCGGGCTGGCGGAGGCCGCGGAACGGGCGTAAAGGCGTTTCAGGCTGTCAACCGCGACACGGCCAGCGTCAGGTCGGCCAGGAAGGTCGGCTGCTCGGCAAGCTGGCCGCGCAGGACGTAGCTGGGGTGGAAAGTCGCCACCACCTCCGCCCCCGGCACGAGCCGGCAGGGCTGGACCGTGCCGCGCAACTGCATGATCCCGTTCAGCCCGGTCAGCGCCCACAGCGGCGTGCGGCCCAGCGCGACGACGACGCGGGGGGCGAAGGTCTCCAGCGTCCGTTGCAGATGCTCGATCTCGCCGGAGAACTCCGCCAGCACCCAGTCGGAGGTTCCGAACGGTCCCCAGCGCTCGTCCACCGCCCGCCCCTCCTTCTTCGCGCGGGTGCGGGAGGCGAAGAAGTGCCCCACCTTGTTGCCCGGCGGCTGGTAACGGAAGACGTTGGCGATGAGGCATTCCGCCCGCTCTACCCCCGCGGCCCTCAGCGTTTCGTCGAGCAGCCTGCCGCTGCGCCCGACGAAGGGCTTGCCCTGCCGGGCCTCCTCGGCCCCCGGCGCCTCCCCCACGATGGCGAGCCGCGGCCCGGCGGCGGGTTTGCCAGGTTGTTGATAGTCGGCGAAGGGCAGGTCCGTCATGCTTCGGCTTCCGTTGCTCGTTGAGGCTTGCCGCCGGGAGGTCGCGGCCCCAGCATTGTTCAGAACCGGGGACCGAAACGAACAACACTGGAGGGCTCGACATGGCGGCACATCAGGAATTGGCGGGAAAAAGCTGCGAACCCTGCCGCGGCGGCATACCCCCGCTGGACCGCGCAATGGCGGAAAGCTATCTGGTGCAGGTGCCCGGCTGGTCGATCAAATCCGGGCCGGACCGGCTGGAGCGCGATTACCGCTTCGCCGACTTCCGCGAGGCGCAACACTTCGCGATGCGCGTCGGCGACCTGTGCGAGGCGGAAGGCCACCATGCCGAGATCCTCTACGGCTGGGGCCATTGCACGGTCACCTTCTGGACGCACAAGATCAACGGCCTGCACGAGAACGACTTCATCATGGCCGCCAAGGTCGAGGGGCTGCTGGACGAACCCTACGCGCCGGTGTCCGAGTCCATGGGCGACGTTTCCCCCACGGCGCGCCGGGAATGATTTTTCCCCCTCTCGCCTCCGGGGAGAGGGTAGGGTGAGGGGTGCGCTTTTGCCGGACATACCGCCATGCGCACCCCCCTCACCGGCCCTGCGGGCCACCCTCTCCCCAGGGGGAGAGGGCTAGACAGCCCGGAGCAAGCCCCATGCCCAACGCCCAGCCCGCCGTCATCCAATGGGGTGTGTCCAGCTACAGCGGCTGGGGGGTCAACGGGCTGCAACTGGCGTTGAACTGGACGCGCAGCGGGCGTTTCGTGCCGGTCTGCTCCGTCCCGATGTGGCCGCAGGACATCGCCCTGTCGCCGCTGGAGCGGCAGCGGCTGGCCGGCTTTCTGAACGAGTCGAAGGCGTTCCTCCAGCAGATCGCCCCCTACGCCGGGCAGGAGATCGACGTGTCGGTCCCCGTTCTGCGCGGGCTCGGCAACAACCTCGTGGGCAGCCGGTCGGCGGAGAATGTCAGCCTGAACGGGCGCCCGACCGTCGGCGTCTGCTATCTGGAAGACACCCGGATCGACTCGGAGGGCCGGGCGCGGGCGGAGCGGTGCGCGGCCATCGTCGCCGGGTCCAGCTTCGTCGAAACGGTGCTGAGGGGGGCGGGGATCGAGAGGGTCCGCACGGTTCTGCAAGGCGTCGATCCCACCCACTTCCACCCGGCGCCCAAGGCCGGCTGGTTCGAGGGGCGCTTCGTCGTCTTTTCCGGCGGCAAGGCGGAGTTCCGCAAGGGGCAGGATCTCGTCCTTCTCGGCTTCCGCGCCTTCGCCGAGCGCCACCCGGAAGCGCTGCTGCTGACCGCCTGGAACAACCCCTGGCCGGAAGGCGCCCGCACGCTGGAGGTCAACCCGGCCATGGCCCCCGTCCGCTTCCACGAGAACGGCCGCGTCGACGCCGCGGGCTGGGCGGTGGCCAACGGGCTGCGGGAGGATCAGGTGATGGACCTCGGCGCCGTGCCCAACGCCGAGATGGCCCGCATCCTGCGCGAGGTGGACGCCGGCCTGTTCCCCAACCGGGGCGAGGGCGGAACCAACCTCGTCGCCATGGAATGCATGGCCTGCGGCGTGCCGTCCATCCTGTCGGCGAACACCGGGCATCTCGACGTGATCGGCCCCGGCGCCTGCATCCCGCTGACCCGGCAGTATCCCATCCACGGCGCCTTCGGCTCGGACGGCTGGGGCGAGAGCGACGTGGAGGAGATCGTGGAGGCGCTGGAAAGCCTGTGGGCCGACCGCGAGCGCGCCGCCGCCATCGGGCGGGCCGGCGCCGCCCTGATGGCCGGGCTGACCTGGGACCGCTACGCGGACGGGGTGGCCGATCTGGTGGATTCGGTCCGGTAAGGGGTTACAGCGCCGCCACCGCCCGCAACAGCCGCTCCACCTCCTCCTCGTCGTTGTAATAGTGGGGGGAGGCGCGGACGACCTCGGTCAACCCGCGGGCGTCCATGTCGAAGGGGGTCGAAGGCGCGGAGGACACCGACAGGTTGATCCCCTGGCTCCCCAGCGCGGCCTTGATGGCGCCCGGCGCTTGGCCGTCCACCGTGAAGGTGACGATGGCGCAGCGCTCCGCGCCCAAATCCCGTACCGTGACGCCGGGACGCTCGGCCAACCCCCGCCGCAGCCGGTCGGCCAGGGCGAAGGCGCGGTCGCGGATCGCCTCCAGCCCCCAGGACAGGGCGTAGTCCACCGCCGCACCCAGCCCCAACCGGGCCGCGATGTTGCTTTCCCACAGCTCAAACCGGCGGGCGTCGGGGCGCATGGCGTAGCTGTCCGGCCCGGTCAGGGCGGCCCCGCTGTGGTCCAGCGTCTGCGGCTCGATGCGGTCCAGCCAGCTCTTGCGGACATAGAGGAAGCCGGTGCCCCGCGGTCCGCGCAGGAACTTGCGCCCGGTCGCCGACAGGAAGTCGCAGCCGAGTTCCTCCACATCCACCGGCATCTGGCCGACCGTCTGGCAGGCGTCGAGCAGATAGGGGATGCCGTGCCGCCGGGCCACCCGCCCGATGGCCGCCGCCGGGTTCACCAGCCCGCCGTTGGTCGGGATGTGGGTGATGGCGATCAGCCGGACGGGACCCTTCCCCGGCTGCGCGATCATCGCCTCCAGCGCCGCGACGGAGGTCTGGCCGGTCTCGTCGCTGGGGATCACCTCCACCACCGCGCCGGTGCGGCGGGCGGTTTGCAGGAAGGGGATCAGGTTCGCGGCATATTCCGCCCGCGCCGTCAGGATGCGGTCGCCGGGGCGGAAGCCCTCCCCCGGCAGCGCGGCCAGCGCGTTGAAGGCCATGTCCCAGGCCGCCGTCGCGCTCTCCGCCAGCGCCACCTCCTCCCGCGAGCAGGCGAGCAGCCGGGCCACGGAGTCGTAGACGCCCTCCAGCCGGTCGTGGTTGCGCTCCGCCGCCTCATAGCCGCCGATGGTTGCCTCCAGCATCAGCTGGGCGGTCACGGCATCCAGCACCGGCTGCGGCGGCAGGGCGGCCCCGGCGTTGTTGAAATGGGCGACGTGCCGGGTTCCCGGAGTTTCGGCGCGGGCGCGGGCGACGTCGATGGTCATTCGTCCATTCCTTGGGTCATCTCTTCCGGCTCGCCGATATGGACGGCCAGCCAGACGGTCGGGGCATCGGGATCGGTCCAGGCCACGCGGTGGCGCCGGTGGGCGGGAATCGTCATCCAGTCGCCGGGGCCGAGCCTGCGTTCGTCGTCGCCCTCAAGCTGCAACCGGGCGGCGCCCTGGACGACCAGGACGAATTCGTCCCACCCCTGATCGTACCAGAAGCCTTCCGGCGACGCCTGCCCGGTGGACAGGATGCGTTCGATCCGCACCGTCCCGGACGGGGACCCGGATGCCGTCAATGTGGTGAAGAGTTCGTCCGGCAAAGCGCCGGCCGGCAGTTCCGTCAGCAGATTGCCGGACGTGACGCTCATCCCCAGAGTTCGGGGGCGGGCGGGAACAGGGTGCCGCCTTCGTAATGCAGGGCCGGGGTGCGGTCCTCGGCCAGCAGCAGCGGCCCGTCCAGATCGATGTAGCGCACACCCTGGGCCACCAGGACGGCGGGGGCCATGGCGAGCGAGGTGGCGACCATGCAGCCGACCATGATGTCGAACCCGGCCTCCTGCGCCGCCTGCTTCAGCATCAGCGCTTCGGTCAGCCCGCCGGTCTTGTCCAGCTTGATGTTCACCACCTGGTAGATGCCCTTCAGCCGGTCGAGCGAGTCCAGCCCGTGGCAGGATTCGTCGGCGCCCAGCGCCACCGGGCAGTCGATGCCGCGCAGCGCCTCGTCCTGGCCGGCGGGCAGCGGCTGCTCGATCAGCTCCACGCCCAGTTCGGCAAGCACCGGGGCAAAGCGGTGGAGCATCTCCAGCGTCCAGGCTTCGTTGGCGTCCACGATCAGGCGGGTGGCGGGAGCGGCCTCGCGCACCGCGCGCACGCGGTCCAGGTCGCCCTCCCCGGTCAGCTTCATCTTCAGCAGCGGGTGGTCCTCCGCCCGCTCCCTGGCGACGGCGGCCATGGCCGCGGGCTCGTCCACGCTCAGCGTGTAGCAGGTGGTCAGCTTCTTCGGAGCGTCTGGAAGGCCGGCGAGCCTCCAGGCCGGTTTGCCCGCCTGCTTGGCCTCCAGATCCCACAGGGCGCAGTCCAGCGCGTTGCGCGCGGCCCCCGGCGGCAGGAGGGCGCGCAGCCCTTCGCGGTCCAGCCCGTCCGCCACCGCCCCGGCCAGGGACTCCAGCGTCCTGACGGTCTCGTCCAGCGATTCCCCGTAGCGGGCGTAGGGCACGCATTCCCCACGTCCCCGCTTGCAGGATTCCACCACCTCGGCCACCACGACCTCCGCCTCGGTCTTGGCGCCGCGCGAGATGCGGAAGGTCCCCGCGATGGGGAAGGTATCGCGGCGAACGTAAAGACGGCGGGCAGTGGACGACATGCAACTCTCCAGCAACGCGGCAAGCCCGAAGTGTAAGCGAACCCGCCGCGATGACCAGAGCAGGGTCGGAATGCCAGCCTTACCCGTGAAGCCCGGCCCCGTGAAGCCTGCCTCGGTCAGGCGCGGCCATCGACCGGCCATTGATGGGCATGCCGGCGGCCACGGACGCCTGCTGCGGGTCCGGGTCCTGCACGATCACCCCGTACCAGCCCAGCCCCTTGTAGGTCTCGTAGCCCGGCGTCAGGGCATAGCCGTAAATGCGCCCGGCACCGTCGGTGTAGTGGCCCATGCTGTCCGCGCTGCGGCGCAATTGGACGGTTTCGCCGAGGATGCCGCGCCCATCGGACGAGGCGATCACCCGGTGCCGCGCGTCGAGCAGAAGGCAGCGCGAGCGGGAGCGCTCCTCCTCCTCCAGCCGGACGCCCTGGACGATGGCGGCGGCCTGCGGTTCCCAATCGAAGAAGATGCCCAGCACGCCGATGGGGTCGCCGCCCGTCTCGCCGCCGCTCCGGATCGCGGTGGCGTAGGTGGCGACCACCCGGTTTTCCAGCCGCCCGTTGCGGGCCACGTCGCCCACCGTGAACTCGCCGCCGTTGCGGGTGGCCAGCGCCTGGCGGAACCACGCCTCTTCACCCACGCGGGCGCCGGGGGCGCCGGGATAGCGGCCCGGACGGCCCGTGGCGATCACCTCGCCGTTCAGATCGGCGATCCACAGGTCGAGATAGACGGTGTAGGACTCCAGGATGACGCCCAGCCGGTGGGAGGCGTGGCGGCGGTTCTCCTCCGTCGGATCGGCGGCGCAATCCACCACGGCGCTGTCGGTCGCCCACCAGCGCACGTCGCAGGACCGCTCGTACAGGTTCCGGTCGATGATCTCGATCATGTTCAGCGACAGGTCGGCCAGACGCCGCCCGTGCATCTCCTGCACCATGGCGCTGCCGGTGGTGGTCAGGTGATCGACGCGGGACACGATCTCCGACCGCAGTTCCTTGGTGATGGTGTTCACCTGCTTGGAGATCTCGGAAACCTCGTTGGCGACCACCGCGAAGCCCCGCCCCGCGTCCCCCGCCCGCGACGCTTCGATCAACGCGTTCATCGCCAGCATCTTGGTGCGGCGGGTGATGTCCTCGATCAAAGACACCTTCCGGGAGGCGACATCCAGGACGCCCCGAGAAAGCTCGAACAGTTCGTTTCCGGCCACGCTCATCCCGAGCACCTCTGTGAGTTTGGGTGGGATACTTTTTGATCCCCAACCATCAAACACCGTGCCAAAGGCCCATCCGAAACCATCCGGATGCGCAAGGCCGCGGAACGCCTGCAATTCCATGCGGTGGATCGGGATTACCCGCAAAAAATTTCTGGGTTACAATTTCGAAATTGTGATGAATTCAGCGTCATATTGGAGTCTGAGCGATCACGCGCATCACCGGCCTTGCCGCAGCGCACCCTGCGCCCAGCGTGCATCGCAACAAAAGCATTGGCTTCGCCTGAAAAAACGAGACAAAAGGCATCGCGGACCCTGCCCGCCGCCCCCGACACTGCCCAATATCCGAGCAAGTGCTGCGTCGCCGATCAACGCCGGAATTTTAGGCAAATGAGAATTTCCAGCCGGAAGGGCCGCATCCGCACAAGGCCGCGTCAGGCGACCTTGTGCATCTCGTCCAGGAAAAGCTGGACCTCGCGGGTCAGCCGGTCGGCCTGGACGCTCATCTGCTCCGACGCGGCGAAGACCGCGTGAGCGGTGCCGCTGGTGCGTTCGGCGGCGGTGGTGACGTCCTGGATGTCGACGGTGACGGCACGGGTGCCGGCGGCGGCCTGATCCATGTTGCAGACGATCTCGTTGATCGCCGAGCCCTGCTGCCCGATCCCCGCGGCGATGCCGCCGGCGATCTGGTTGATGTCCTGGATGGTCTGGCCGATGCCGACGATGGAAGCCACGGCCACGTCGGTGGAGGATTGGATGCCGGCGATCTGCCCGGCGATCTCGCCGGTGGCCTTGGCGGTCTGGTCGGCCAGCCGCTTGACCTCCTGCGCCACCACGGCGAAACCCTTCCCGGCCTCGCCCGCGCGGGCGGCCTCGATGGTGGCGTTCAGCGCCAGCAGGTTGGTCTGGCTGGCGATGTCGTTGATGAGGGTCACCACGTCGCCCACCGTCTTGGCCGCGCCCGACAGTTCGGCGATCAGGGCGTTGGAGCGTTCGGCCTCCCCCGCCGCGCTGGCGGCGACCTTGGCGACTTCCTCCACCTGACGGGCGATCTCGCGGATGGAGGCGGACAGTTCCTCCGTCGCGGCGGCCACGCTGCCGACGTTGGAGCCGGTCTGCGACGCCGCAGCGGCCACCGAGGACGCCTTGCCGGTGGCGGTCTGGGCGTCCGTCTCCATGTTGCGGGCGGACATCTCCAGTTCGTGAGCGGTGCCGGACACCTGCTCGCACACCGCGCGGATCTGCGTCTCGAACCGGTTGGTCACGCCGGCGAAGCCCTTCACCTTGGTGGCGATGGCGTCGGTGGCCGTGTTGATGGTGCGGGAGGCGTGCAGGAAATTGCCCTGCATCCCCTTCAGCACGATCCGCCGGAAATACTTGTTGGCCGACACATAGCTCATCGAGGCGGTGGCTTCGCGGATGAAGGCGTCGGTCCGGTCGATCGAGTCGTTCAGGGCGTGCATCAGCTCGCCCAGGTCGCCCTGCTCCCGGACATTCACGACTCGCGCCTCGAAGTCGCCACGCGACACCGCCCGGCAGACATCCACCGCCTGCCCCACCGCGGCGCGGGCGCGCACCATGCACAGCATGACGCCGACCAGCGCGGCCAGCGCCGCGGCCCCGATCCCGATGCGCAGCGCGGCACCACCGATGTCCAGCGTATCGGTCAGCAGAAGCGCCGCGACGAGCAGCGCGGCCACGGCCCCCAGCCCGAACGCCTTAGAGAGAGAAGACGAATTCGTCATACCCGATCCCCTTCTCCGTCAGCAGCCCGACAACGGTGGCGAAGGCTTCGTGCATGCCCTGCTTGCGGTCTTCGTGGCGGTTTTCAATGTCCAGAAGCGTGCGGTACAGCGGCACCACCTTCTCGATCGCGCCGCGGTCCGGAACCCGGCGCGAGGAGTGGTAGCCGACAAGCTGACCGTTGACGTCGTAGCTGGGGGTGACGTGAGCGAACACCCAGTAATGGTCCCCGTTGCGCGCCCGGTTCACGACATAGGCGAAGATTTCCTGCCCCGCCCCCAGCGTGTCCCACAACAGCTTGAACACGCAGCGCGGCATCTCCGGATGGCGGACGATGGAGTGCGGAGCCCCCATCAGTTCGGCCTCGCTGTAGCCGGCCACGCGCTGGAAAACCCGGTTGGCGTAGGTGATCCGGCCCTTGA
The DNA here is from genome assembly GCA_023411035.1 of Pseudomonadota bacterium. GTDB lineage: Bacteria > Pseudomonadota > Alphaproteobacteria > Azospirillales > Azospirillaceae > Azospirillum. The sequence goes on along the minus strand of JAEYPE010000143.1, from coordinate 2,976 downwards.
GGTCGGTCTTGGAAACGATCACCTCGTCGGCGTCGAAGAACCGCTCGACCCCGGTCAGCGTCCGGTCGCGGGGGCCGGGGCTGAGAACGTCGCTGTGTGCCATGTGCCTGCGGTCGCGGGCCGAAGAGCCCGTCGCCCCCTGATTGATTCGCGTTCGATTGGATTACAGAATGTACATCTCTCCATCCGCGGGTTCCCGTCGGGCACTGGCGGACGCCGCAAAATAAAGACCATAGGAGTTATACAAAAGATTAAATTTATTGCGGCACGGAAATATGACGCAGTTCTCCCGTGAGGCGCCTCGAGAACGGTGGCGCGAACGGTGGCGCGAACGGTGGCGGCGCGGTGGCCGCCCGCTCATTCCGGCGGGTAGGGAACGGTCAGAAGCCGGCCAATGGGTGGGTTGTCGATGATCGCCGTCATGCCGTCCGGCCAGCGCACCTCCAGCCGCTCCACGGCCTTGGCGTTGCCCAGCCCGAAATGGGCCACCGGCTCCATCTGGCAGAGATAGCCCGAGCCCGCGCAGACGGAGCGGCGCTGCCGCCGCCCGTTGGCCGTGCAGGTGACGACGGCGCCGCGGGCCGGCGCGCCATAGGGAGTCAGCGGCAGCACGCGGAGCCACCCGTGGTGATTTGCCGCGGTACGGTACAGCGACAGCGGCTGCGGCGATCCGCCGCCATGGGAAATCAGAAGCTCCAGCCGCCCGTCGCCGTCGATGTCGGCCACCGCCGCCCCGGTTCCCAGCCCCTTCGGCTCCAGCGCGTCGCCGAGATCGACCGCCTGCCAACGGTCCTCGCGCCATGCGAACAGACGGTTCGGCTCGCCGTGAAGGTTGAAGAACAGCTCCTCATACCCGTCATTGTCGAAATCGGCGGCCACCACGCTGGACACCCGGCCCGGAAAGGACATCTCGGGATCGGCCTCGTCCACGAATCCGCCGCCGGACCGTTGGACGAACAGGCGCTGCGGCCCTTCCCAGGCGCCGACCAGAAGCCCGAACCCGCCGTCGCCCGGCCCGTCCACCGCCGCCACCGCGCGTCCGGCGAAGCGCGAATCGGCGATGCCCCGCTCCTCGGCGATCTCCTCGAAGGTTCCGTCGCCCAGGTTGCGGAACAGGAAGTTCGGCCCGCCCTCGTTGCAGGCGAACAGGTCCACGCGGTCGGACAGGAATGGCAGGGCGAGCAGACCGCGCCCGGCGCCGATCAGGTCGATGCCCGCCTCCTCCGCCGCGTCCTCCAGCCGCCCGCGGCGGCTCAGTTCGAACAGGCGGAAGGGACCGCCGTCCGCCGCCACGACGAAACCGTAGCGCCCATGGCCGTGCCGGTCCATGGCGACCACCGACCGCCCGGCGACGCGGTTCGCCATGACGGCGTTCTCCGGCTGGGCCAGCAGGTCGAGCCAGTGCTTGCCGAAACAGGCGAACAGCCGGTCGCCCATCTCCTTCGGCCCGGTCGCCCGGTCGGAGTTCAGGACATACAGCTCTTCCCGCCCGTCGCCGTCCACGTCGGCAGCGGCGATGGCAACCGCGCAACCCGAAGGGTCGGCCAGCAGCGGCCCGGCGATGTCCACCAGCCGGGAGCCGTCCCATTTAAGAATGAGGTTGTTGGTGGCGTAGCCCGCGACCACCAGTTCGAATGCCCCGTCACCATCCACGTCGGCGACGGTGATGCCGTTGGACAGGCGCGGCTGGTTGCCGTCGATCAGCCGCGAGCATTCGAAGAACATCGACCGCCACTCCCTCACTGCCGCGACGCTGCCATGGGAGGGGTCGGCCCTCCCGGACCGGCCCCTGAAGGACCCCTGTCCGTTGATACCTCTTCAAACGGCTGAGGTAAACCCGCACGGAAGTCCAGCACGCCGCCCGGCACCGGCCTATGACCGCGGCGGAAGCGTACCTGCGGCAAACAATGGTGGACATGAAAAAATCCCGCCGCAGCGGGCCGGCTGCGGCGGGATCGGGGCAAAGATCAGGAGAAAGCGGCAGGCGGTCAGCGGCGCTTCTTCACGCCGCCGTTGGTCAGGGCGCCACCCGCGGCCAGCTTCACGGAGTCGGACTCGTCCCCATCCTTGGCGGGCGGCGGGCGGTTCCCGGCGACGGCCAGCTTGGCGCTTTCCTTCAACGCCTTGGCGGCGGCCTCGCGGGCCGGCAGCTCGATGTTGAGCTCCAGGGTCGAGCAGTCGCCGCCGCGGTCCAGCTTCACCTCGACCTTGTTCTGGTCAATGTCGATGTATTTGGAGATTACCGCCAACAGCTCCTGCTGGAGCATCGGCAGATAGTCCGGCCCGGTCCGCCCGGCGCGCTCGTGCGCCATGACGATCTGGAGCCGCTCCTTGGCCTGGACCGCCGACGCGCGCGGGGCGGACCGGAAAAAGCTGAAGATGCTCATGCGGACCTCCGGAGGAGGCGGGCGAACAGACCCTTCTTCTGAGGCGCGACGAAGCGGTGCTCCACATCCTCGCCCAGGAAGCGGCCGACCGCGTCCAGATAGGCCTGACCGGCGTTGGACGCCTCGTCCAGGATGACCGGCATGCCGACGTTGGAGGCGCGCAGCACGGCCTGGCTTTCCGGGATCACGCCCAGCAGCGGGATCGCCAGGATTTCCAGCACGTCGTCGACCTTCAGCATCTCGCCGCGCTCCACCCGTTCCGGGTCGTAGCGGGTGAGGAGGAGCTGCTGCGTCACCGGCTCCAGCCCCTGCTCCGCCCGGCGCGAGCGGGAGGCCAGCACGCCCAGGATGCGGTCGCTGTCGCGCACCGAGGAGACTTCCGGGTTGGTGACGACGATGGCGATCTCGGCGTGACGCATGGCGAGCGTCGCGCCGCGCTCGATGCCGGCGGGGCTGTCGCAAATCACCCAGTCGAAATGCTGCGAGAGCATGCCGATGACGCGGTCGACGCCTTCCTCGGTCAGCGCGTCCTTGTCGCGGGTCTGCGAGGCCGGCAGCAGGAAAAGCGATTCCAGCCGCTTGTCCTTGA
>JAEYPE010000050.1 GCA_023411035.1 Pseudomonadota bacterium | reverse complement strand
CGCAGGAAGTCGCCGTCCGAACTCTTCTGGATCTGGTCGAGAAGTGCCATGGTGTCGTCGGTCATCGTCGTCTCGCTGGTTGTGGTCATGTGTCGCAACTCGACCTTACCAAAGACGCGCGATGACCACCTCCTTCCGCCAAGTCACCGCCAGCGAGGCGGAGGATCGGGCCGGGCTCGGGCTACGCTATGGGAGGGCTTCGCCCGGCCCCGGCCCGATCCTTCATGGGCGCTTTTCCACCACGCCCCTGGACGTTACCCTGGCCGCTCGGGCAGAAGGGCGGCCAGCGGGCTCACCGAGCGATGGGTCCGGAACTGGCAGGAGCAGACCCGGAGCCGCGGGCTGGCGAGCCGCAACGTGCCGAACGGGGTGCGGTAAACGAGGCGATGGTGGCCCTTGAGCGAACGGCGACCGCCGCAGTCGGGACAGACGCTCTGGGCCTCCCGCCAGCGCGCGACTTGCGCGTCGACGAGCGCGTGCTGGAGGGACCCGGTGATCGCCTTGGCGTCGGCCAGCGACAGCCCCAGCGCCTCCGGGGCAAGGTCGCCGCGGTCGAGCCGGGCCACCTCGTGAACCTCCCGCCCCCATCCTCCGCGATGAACACCACCTGCACCGCCATCCGGATCATCCCGAGCCCCGCTCCGTCGTGAACGCTTGCCGCAGAGCGGCGTTGACCGCGGCGCGGTTGAAGGCGCCGGGCAGAAAGGGCCGGCGCGCCTCCAGACGGGCCACCGCCCGTTCGAAGGCGTGGCACTCGCCGGGGTCATCAAGGGCGGAGCGCTCCCCGTCCGCGACCCGCCGGAGCATGGCGGCGACGGTGTCCAGGTCCTCGGCCATCGTCCAGCCGGTCGCCGCGCGCCGCTGATCGGCGAAGTCCTGAGGGCCGCCGCACGTGTCCGGCGGACTGGTCTCCTGGCCGGCCAAGCAGACCGGATGCGCCGGCCGGGGCATCCGGCCAGAACCTTCTCAACACGGATGTCGATCCGCCAGCCGGCGCGGAAATCGTACTCGTAGAGGAAACGCTCGGTGGGCCGGAACCGGAAGCGCGCGAGCGGCACCGCCTCGGCGTCCTCGCCAAAGTGCAGCCCGCCGATGGCCGGGATGCCGTAGCTCTGGCCGTGAATGCGGAAGCGGTGCAGGCGGGCGTCTTGCCAGCCCATCAGCACCTGGATGACCCGGTGCAGATCGGCGACCGATAGGCGATCCACCACCCGCACCCGGCGCCAAACCGCCGGATGGACGTCACGCAGCTGCACCTTCAACTGCAGCGTCTGGGGTGGAGGCGAATCGGGCATGGCGCAAGCTATACCTCAGCCGATTCGCAGCTGCCCCCGATTTGTGATGGGCTCCAACAGCCCCTCTTACGCGGAAATCACTCGGCGCTCACGGGGCGCATAGCGGAGCAAGAGGGCTCCGGCCATCGCAGAGAGAAGCGAGCCTCCGAAAACTCCGACCTTGACCGCATCACCCAACTCCGGTGACGTCGGAAAGGCCAGAGCGCCGATGAACAGGCTCATGGTGAAGCCGATGCCGCACAGCAGCGCTACGCCATAGAGTTGCGCTGTTGATGCGCCCGCCGGCATGTCGGCGAAGCCAAGCTTCACGGTGATCCAGGCGGTGCCGAACACACCGACCATCTTGCCCAGAAACAGACCGAGCGCGATGCCCAGCGGCAGGGAGCCGGCCAGGATCGAGGCATCCATGCCAGAGAAGGACACGCCGGCGTTGGCGAAACCGAAAACCGGCACGATGAAGAACGCGACCCAGCCATGAATACCGTGTTCCAATCGGTGCAGCGGAGAGCGCATGTCATCCGGACGGCCGACCGTCCGGCGGAGCGGAATGGTCAGTGCCAGGGCGACACCGGCCAGCGTCGCGTGAACGCCGGAGAGCAGTACGGCTCCCCACAGCCCGACGCCGAGAATCAGGTAGGGCCAGAGCTTTTCCACTCCGAAGCGGTTAAGGGCGATCAGCGCGGCCAGGATGGCCACCGCCGCTCCGAGAGCCGACAGCGACAGGTTGGCGGTGTAGAACAGCGCGATGATGATGACGGCGCCGAGGTCGTCGATGATGGCAAGCGCGGTCAGGAATACTTTCAGCGAGGTCGGCACACGCGGCCCCAGGAGCGACAGTACGCCTAGGGCAAAGGCGATGTCCGTCGCCGTGGGAATGGCCCAGCCGCTCATTGTTTCCGGATTGCCGTGGTTGAAGGCCACGTAGATGAGCGCGGGGAACAGCATGCCGCCCGCCGCCGCCAAGCCGGGTAGGATGCGGCGCGACCAAGTGGAGAGCTGGCCATCCAGCATCTCGCGTTTGATCTCCAGCCCGACGAGCAGGAAAAAGATCACCATCAGGCCATCGTTGATCCAGTGACCGACACTCAGGCCCAGAACGTATGTGTGAAGGCTTCGGAAATAGGCATCCGATAACGGGGAATTTGCAACGACAAGAGCAGCCGCGGCAGCTCCCATCAACAGCAACCCACCTGAGGCTTCGCTGTCCAGAAACTCCCTGAATACAGAGAGTGGCCGATTGCGTATTCCAGGCTTCTGATGTGCCATATATCTCATTCTCCATACGCGGATTTTGCAGAGCCATCATCCCGGTTCGCGACGGTGAGCAGGTTTTGAGGCCGCTACGTCGCCGGTGTCCTGCAAACTTCGGTGTACAGGGCCCGAGGCTCCTCGTTGGACACCCAGGCCTCGGGCTTCGGCAAGCCATCGGGGGTAAACGTCGTGTCGGTGGTGACCGGCGCCCGGCGGCGATTGGCGCAATCGATGATGTGCTGACTTTTGATCGTTTCCGCGTTCGGCTCCACCAGCAGGATGGACACCATCGCGAGGTTGGGATGGCCGGGGTGGCGCATGGTCTCCCGTCCGTCCAGCACCATCAACCCACCGGCGCGCGGCCGGACGAGGGTCCAGGGTTCCAGCACACTGCTGTAGGGCACCGTGGCGATGACGCTCAGCCCTTCGGGCAGGGACGAAGCGGCGCGGTCGGCCCATGTGTGGCGAAGCCAAGCGGTGGCGGCCAGGATGCTGATGGCCGCCACAACCGGGATTACGGTCTTGGGCAGACGGATGCGGAACAGCCGCGACAGGATCAGCACCACGCCGCTCACAGCGAAGGCCGCGCAGACGACGATTATGATTTCAAAAAGCATGGACCCATCCGAAGGAGAAAAAGGACCCCGATCACATTGTGTTAGAAACGCCCGAGCTGATAGGTGGACGCCATCGCGGCCTGCAACGACTTGACGACCGAAAAGGCGCTTTTCAAATGGCCTTTTTCGAAGCCCGACAGTTCCTCCGGCGAGAGGAAATTGTCGGCCGCCCTGCCCTCGCGGGCCAGCCGCGCCTGATGGCGCAGCCGCGTTATGCCAATGAACTCCAGCGCGTCCATAAGGTCCACGGCCGTTTTCTGGTTGAGCGCCTTCGCCTCCGCCGCGGCCTGGAGCCGGTCGGCGGTGTTGATGGCCGGGCTGCCGGCGACCAGGGCATAGAGCCGTGCGATATCGATGATGGGTATTACGCCGTTGTGCTTCAGATCGAGCGTCCGGTCGTGTTCGCCGCCGTGGATGAGCACCAGGTTGCGGAAAAAGCCGATGGGCGGCTGCCGTGACATCGCATTGCCCGCCATGTAAGCCTGGAAGATCCGGTTGGTCTTCGACTTTTCCAGGGTCAGGCCGTGCAATTCCTCCAGCAGCCCCGGATCGCCGTGGACGTGGCGCAGATCGAAGAAGACGCAGGACTGCATCAGAGCCTTCGGCTCCGGCTCCTCGATCCAGCGGCGGAAGTAGCCTTTCCAGACCGACAGGGTTTTGCGCCACAGCGGGTTCATCGCCATCATCTCGCCCGGGCAGTAGACATAGCCGCAGGCGTTCAGGCCGTGGCAGACGGTTTCGGCCAGCGCCTTGAAATAGGCCCCATGCTCCTGCTCGTCGAAACGGTCGTCCAGGATCAGGCCGTTATCCTGGTCGGACAGCGCCGTCTGCTCCTGCCGGCCCTGCGACCCGGCGGCCACCCAGGCATAGGGGACCGGGGGCGGGCCGAGGCTTTCCTCGGCAAGGCGCAGCAGGCGGACGGTAACCGCGTCGGTCAGCGCCGATACGATGTGCCCGATGCCGTGCGACGTGGCGCCGGACTCCGTCAACTGGTGGACCAGACCCGGCAGGCGCGCCATCGCTTCCTGCACCCGCAGGGGCGAATCGGCGTCGTGGATGTTGCGGGCCAGGAAGACGGGGGATGCGGTGTGACTCTCCACCACCGAGGTCGAAGTCAGGCAGCCGGCGACGGCGCCGTCCTTCATCACCGGCACATGATAGATATTGTGGCGCGACATCAGCATCAGCGCATCGAACGCGTAGTCCGTCACCTGTATGCGCAGCGGGTCGCGAGTCATCACCTGTTCGACCGGGGCGTCGATGGACAGCCCCGCGGCGACGACGCGGTTGCGGAGGTCGCGGTCGGTCAGGATACCCACCAGCCCGCCGTCGCCAGCGGTGACCATCACGCAGGACACCTGTTCGTTGCGCATCGTGCGCGCCGCCTCGCGGATCGGGGTGTCCGTCGTGACCGTGACCGGCGCGCGCGCCAGCAGCGAACCGGCACGCTTGTTCAGCAGGTCGAGACTGCGCGCGCCCGGCACGACGTTCACGGAATCCTGCAAGCGGCCGCCGTCGAACGCGGCGAAGTAGTAGGCGAAGGGTGGGTGGTCGCGGCGCAGCCGGTCGAACAGCGCCGATGACATCAGCAGAAGCCGCGTGTCCTCGATGGCCTCGGTCCGGTTGACGGCGATGCCGCCGCGCAGGATCGCGCGCACGCCGAAGCACTCGCCCTCCCCCAGGCGGGCGAGCAGCTGGCCATCCGGGCTGTAGGTTTCCACCGCACCGGACCAGACGATGCAGAGTGTGTTGGCCGGTTCGCCCGGCGTCATCACGACGTTGCCGCGCGGGACGTCGCGAACGGTCAGGCTGCGGCCGACCTCGGCCAGGGTTTCGGACGGCAGCAGGTCGAAGGGGTGATGGCGCCCCAGGAAGGCATGGAAATCCGTCGGTTCGGCGTTCATGGCAGGCGCTCCATGGCGCGGATGGCACAAAGGAGAGGCGAACCCCGCGGGTGCCGCGGGGTTCGCCGTCCCTACTCGGTCGTCAGGACCTGATCGCCGGATCCCGGCGGATCAGTGGCTGTGAGCGCTGCCCGCACCCGCCGGCAGGCGGATGGTCTCGACCAGTTCCTGCACCTCGCGCGGCGGGGCCGCCGTCACCTTGCTGACGCCGAAGGCCACAGCGAAGTTCAGCAACATGCCCACCGCGCCGATGCCTTCCGGCGAGATCCCGAACATCCAGTTGGCCGGGATGTCGGCGGCGAGCGGCGCGAAGAAGATGCCCTTGAAGTACAGGATGTAGCCCATGGTGAACACGAGGCCGGTCAGCATGCCGGCGATCGCGCCCTCGCGGGTGACCGTACGGGAGAAGATGCCCATGAGGATCGCCGGGAACAGCGATGCCGCCGCCAATCCGAAGGCGAAGGCCACCACCTGTGCCACGAAGGCTGGTGGGTTCCACCCGAGATAGCCGGCGATCAGGATGGCCACGGCCGCAGCGACTCGGCCTGCGGTCAACTCCTGCTTCTCGGTGATGTCCGGTGTCAACGCGCCCTTCATCAGGTCGTGCGAGATCGACGACGAGATGACGAGCAGCAGACCCGCGGCTGTGGAGAGCGCGGCGGCGATGCCGCCCGCGGCCACGAGCGCGATCACCCAGTTGGGCAGGTTGGCGATTTCCGGGTTGGCGAGCACCATGATGTCGTTGTTCACGGTCAGCTCGTTGCCCTTCCAGCCCCAGGCGGAGGCCTTCTCGGCGAAGGCTTTGTTCGCGTCGTTGTAGTACTGGATGCGGCCGTCGCCGTTCTTGTCCTGGAACTTGAGAAGGCCGGTGCTCTCCCAGCGCTTGAACCAGTCGGGGCGCTGTTCGTACTCGAGATTGCCGGTGGGGTTGCCGACTTCGGTGGTCTGAATGGTGGTGGTCAGGTTGTAGCGGGCCATGGCGCCCACGGCCGGGGCCACGGTGTAGAGCAGGGCGATGAAGATCAGCGCCCAGCCGGTGGAGGAGCGGGCGTCACGCACCTTCGGCACGGTGAAGAAGCGCACGATCACGTGCGGCAGACCGGCGGTGCCGGCCATCAGCACCAGGGTGATGCAGAAGATGTCGATGGTCGACGCTCTGGCCGACGTGTAGGCCAAGAAGCCCAGGTCGGTCACCACGGCGTTCAGCCGGTCGAGCATGTAGCCGCCCGAGGTCAGCTCCGAGCCCATGGCGATCTGCGGGATCGGGTTGCCGGTCAGGTTGAAGGCGATGAACACGGCCGGCACGGTGTAGGCCGCGATCAGCACGACGTACTGCGCCACCTGCGTGTAGGTGATGCCCTTCATGCCGCCCAGCACCGCGTACACGAACACGATGCCCATGCCGACGATCAGGCCCGTCTCGACGCTCACTTCCATGAAGCGCGAGAAGACGATGCCGACGCCGCGCATCTGGCCGGCGACGTAGGTGAAGGAGATGAAGATCAGGCAGAGCACCGCCACCAGGCGGGCGGTCTTGGAATAGTACCGGTCGCCGATGAACTCGGGCACGGTGAACTTGCCGTACTTGCGCAGATACGGGGCCAGCAGCATGGCGAGCAGCACGTAGCCGCCGGTCCAGCCCATCAGGTAGACCGAGCCGCCGTAGCCCAGGAAGGCGATCAGGCCGGCCATGGAGATGAAGGAGGCGGCGCTCATCCAGTCGGCGGCCGTGGCCATGCCGTTGACCACCGGATGCACGCCCGCGCCGGCCACGTAGAAATCACCCGTGCTGCGCGCTGTGGTGTACAGGGCGATCCCGAAGTACAGCGCAAAGCTGGCGCCGACGACGAGGTAGGTAAGCGTTTTGAGATCCATTCCCGTTGCCCCTTCGCTCAGTCTTCGTGGACGCCGTGTTGCTGGTCGATTTGGTTCATGCGCGCGGCGTAAAAGAAGATCAGCGCGATGAAGACATAGATCGAACCCTGCTGCGCGAACCAGAAGCCGAGCTTGAAGCCACCAAGGCTGAAAGTGTTCAGCTGATCGACGAGCAGGATGCCGAATCCGTAAGAAACAACGAACCAAATCACCAGGCAGAGCATGATCAGGCGCAAGGACGCCTGCCAATAACTGTTGCGTTGTTTCGTCTGTGCTGATTCTGCGCTATGCACTGTCATTAGTACTATCCCCCTAGATTTTGATATTTTATGGCGCACGGCCTTTCACGAGACTGCCGATGAGCGACGCTCCACCCCGCGGCTTCGCGCGACCTGCTGACCCAGCGTCATACCGCTTCTCGGCGAAATGGTCTAGAAAAACATAAATAACGAGAGAACGGCGCGCCCCGCCTTCTGGACAAGGCGGGCCGTTCCGCCAGACGACTCTCGCGCTTCGAGGGCGGGGAAAGCGTGGATTCGGTATAGAAAATTCTAAATATAATTCCACAAGCAGCAGATAGAGGCGCCAAGGCGTTTCCGATAATCCGGAAAATAGACAGCATTGATCAGCAACGGCGCCGTCGCTGACCGCACAAATTCATGTCAAAATTATGGCCTATACAGCCAATGTTGCCGTTAGCGGCGCGCAATATCGATTTATATTACTATTGACTCCTCAGTTCGCGGCAATTAATGTCTCTGAAGCGACCACAACGCTGGCTTTTTTCTGTCGGTTACAGAGGATCTGCCGCGTCAGTTCGGCAAGGTTTATCGCCGTGTATTGTTTTTGCGATACATGGTTTAGGTGCTAGGCGAACGCGACGAGTCGGCGTGTGCTTGCTGCTACTGCAAGCCATCGTGGTGCAGTACTTTCTTTCTAGTGCGTCACATCACTCATTAGGCACCTTGGCTTCGGCCAAGTTGCCGCTTTTTTTCATGAGGACGCGGCGTTATCCGCATCGCCATGCAGGACGGTGCAACTCGACTCGGAATCGACTGAATTCGGTTCGAAGGGATAGCAAAGGGGGGGCGTGGAAACGTCCACGTGGCGGGCGCGATCCACACGTCACGCTCTGGGGCCAAGTTGCCGGTCGGGCCGAAGAGCCTGTGGTTACGCGCCGGTCAAAATGTGTTCGGGAGGGCGTCCGCGCGGCGGTGCGCCCCAATGAGAGACACGGTCGGGCTCGGGGAACAGGGCAAGCGATTCGACCGTCGTGAAGCGCGCCAGCCCGACGAGGGAAACGGTCTCGTCGCCCCCCTCGTCACCGTCGTCCTGACTGTTCTCCAGAACGGCGATGATGGTTTCTTGAAACGCGGCGTCGGTGGCCACCGGTTCCTCCGCATCCGCCGAGGCGACGGACGAGACGGATGACACGTCGAACTGCACATCCATCGGGATGGGCAGTATTTCGGCAAGCGCGCCCTGTATGGGAATCAGCACCAACGCAAACGCCAAAACCATGGCTGTCGCAACAGCCATGGCTCCGGTTGAAAGTCTGCTTGCCGCACGTATCATGCGGTAATTATTATGCTAGCCACGCAAACTAATCAAGCGTTTCAAACAAATCGAGCGATTCGCACAGGGGTTGCTCAGAGCGCAATTTGAAATTTTATTGCGCGAATTGCGTGACGCTGTGGTCCTTGCTCAGCCGGCGTGGCCGGTTCTGGCGCTGTCAACTTGGCGGGGGTGATTGACGAACGCAGAGCTTGTATTGACTAAGAGTTGATCTGACACCGCGTGAAATTGTCCGGCGAGCCGGAGTGTCCGTTCCGGTGATCATGCGGCCATGAGCTTGAGACCGTCTCAAACTTGGGGGCCATCAAGCCGCCCGCCGAAAAGGTCGGCGGGCGTATGGCTCGGCGGCGGTGTGGTCCGAGACGAGCGTGCCGTTCATCACCGCGGTGCGCACCTTCAGCATCCGGTGAGCGCCCCGCGGAGACCAGCGCATCTGCTGGTTGGCGCCCATGCGCCGGTGCAGCAGGCGCTGGACCGTGCTTTCGGTCGTCGCTG